>JALONO010000307.1 GCA_025454895.1 Bernardetiaceae bacterium | reverse complement strand
TTCTTCCTTGCCTTTTTGCTTGTCTTTTACGTGCATCAGTTCAAAATGCTTGGGGTATTTGGCCAGCCACTCCGCCGCTTTGGCCCCGGCAATGGCCATGTTGCAGGTGTCTAGTTGCTGGGTTACCACGCTGGGGTCCAGGCTGGTAAGCATCAAATCGTACAAAATAACCCCGCTATGCTTGGTGCTGAACTCCCGGTGGTGGTTGTGGAAGCCAAACTTGAGGCCCGCTTTTTTGCAGTGCTCGCCGCATTTGTTCCACATGGCCATGGTTTGTTTCACGTCGTCCGGGTCTTCGTACTTAAAGTCGGGCGAGGGGTTGACCAAGTACTTTTGGCCCAGGATAGCGGCATCTTCGATGGCCCGCTTAAACTCGTCGGTGATGTCTTTAGCGGCGGCGTCCCAGTGGCGGCCCTTGCGGAAACCCACGTGCGAGGAGGGGATTTCCAGGCCCAGCCCGTTGGCGAACTTGCGGAACTCCGCCACGGGCATCCCGTAGGTTTTGCGCTCAAAATAGCTGGCCGGTTCAATCTCTTTGTAGCCCATGGCGGCAATTTTGGTCAAGGTGCCTTGGGCATCCTTGATCATATCGCCTTGCACCGAAAATAATTGCACGCCAATGTGCTTATACTTTTTTTGAGGGGCCGCCCAGGCGGGCAAGCTGGTGAGGGCCGCTAGGGCCAGGCCGCCCTGAGCCAGGAAATCGCGGCGCGAAAGTAGGTTTTCAATTTCCATAATAATTTGATTGTCAGGTTTTTATAAAAATACCAATGCCAGGCAACTGCGCCCGCGCACGTTTGAACACTAAGTTAGGCAAGCCCAACGGCAATGCCAAGTCCACTTGTTGCGGCCATTCGTTTTCTTCGCGCTTTCCCCTTACCGTGGTGGCTTTGGCCGTATATTTGTTTAGGATTTAAAGAAGGATTTGTATAATTTTTTAACCAAATCTTCTTCGCCACCTCCCAACCCATTGGTAAAAAATGAACTCACTTTTACGGTTAGTCGGCGGGCTAACAGTGCTGTTATGCACGGCCAGTACCTCGCGTTCCACCAATTGCGAGCAAGCCTACCGGTTGCTTTTCAAAGCCCGGCACGAGCCTACCTTCTGGATCGGGGAAGACCTCTACGGCGAGTGCGGGCAATCTAACCTAGTCCAGATCAGCCTAGAACCAGCGGCCGCCGCCACCCGGTTGCCCCTGGCCAAATTTGCCGAATGGGGCTGGGCCGAGGGCCTCAAAGCCAATTTTGCCACCGAACCTGCCGAGGAACTGCCCAGCCAAGGGGCCGAGGCCCGGCACCACCACATGGCCCTCGCCTTACAAGCCCCGCCCGAAAACGCCAAACTGGACCTGCTGTTCAAGCAGGAATTTGGCGAATATTGCGCCCCGCAGTTCAACAAAATCCTGGGCCGGGCGGCCATTGACTTGCCGCGCTTCGAGGGTGCCCGCGCCGACCTGCTCTACCACAGCCCCGGCGGCCTGTATTTTAATTACCGGCTGGGCAAGGCTTACCTCTTCCCCGATAGCCGGTTGCTGCTGGTATTCACCAAAAACCCGCTGCGCTGCCAAGGCGGCGACACCGCCCACGGTTTCCTGATTTTTCGGTTGCAATATATTTAACCCTGATTTTCAGTTACTTGTACGCAACAACTTCGGTTTTATATCAAATCTGGCCGGGGTTGTTGCGCGAGTGCGCACGTGCACGTGGGCGGGCGCGGCCGATCCAACTTGCCCGGAAACGGCAATGCCCCGGAGCCATCCCCGCGAAAAAATGCCCACTTGCCCACTTTCCCACCAAAAAGCCCAATTTTGCCCCTTTCCCGCTTCACCACCCATTCCGGTTTGCCCATGAGCGCGCCATTTGCTGTGATCAGCCATTATTTTCCGGGGTTAACCGAAGGCCAAACCCGGCAACTGCAGGCCCTAGGGCCGCTTTATGAAGACTGGAACGCCAAAATCAACGTCATTTCGCGCAAGGATTTAGACAATTTCTACATCCACCACGTGCTGCACAGCCTGGCCGTGGCCAAGGTCATCGAGTTTGCCCCAGGCTCCCGGCTCATCGATGTGGGCACGGGCGGCGGGTTCCCCGGCCTGCCGCTGGCTATCCTGTTCCCCCAGGTGGAGTTCCTGCTGGTCGACTCGATCGGTAAGAAGCTCAAAGTGGTGGACGACGTGGCCCAGCAAATCGGCCTGGCCAACGTGCGCACGCGCCACACCCGCGCCGAAGACGTGAAGGACATCAAGTTCGACTTTGTGCTGGCCCGGGCCGTGGCCGAGGCCCCCAAATTTTATCAATTTACCAAGCACTTGATCGCCCGCCGTACCCCGGTCAGCAACTCGCTGGCCAATGGCTTCCTGCTGCTCAAAGGCGGCGATACCTTGTTCGACGAGTTCGGCGACCTGGACTTGTTCTTCAAAATTTACGACTTGAAAGATTACTTCCGCGAAGAGTATTTTGATACCAAAAAATTGGTGTACGTGAAGGCCCGGTAAGGATTAATTTTGCAAGATCAGCTTGACAATAAAATGCTGATTATCGTGTACCTGTCTTCTTTTCTGGTAAAAGAGAAGGTTTTTCTGACTTATCTTCTACCAAAATCAAATAGAGGCTGCGCATTTGCAATACTCTAAATGATTGATAATCAAGCGAAAAAATCATTTGATTATTTAATCATCCTACTATTGCCAAATCTCATTCAGAATGAGAGAAAAATCAGTTTTCCCGATTGGCAAAAGCTGATTTTTAATTGACGTACTCAATAAAATTTTGGATGATTTTCGCGCCTACTTGGCCGCTCTTTTCGGGGTGGAACTGCACGCCGTAAAAGTTATTGTGCTGGAGGGCGGCACTGAACGGCTGGGTGTAATCAGCGGCGGCAATGGTGAGCGGGCTGAGGTCGGCAAAATAGCTGTGGACAAAATAGACGTAGTCGCGGCCGTCGGCCAGCCCGTTGAACAGCGGGCTTTGCAGGCCACGGAGGGCGTTCCAGCCAATTTGCGGCACTTTGAGGCCCGCTCGGTCTGCGCCAGGGGCAAAGCGGTGGATGTCCACCGGGAAAATGCCCATGCAGGGCGTGTCGTTCTCGGCCGAGTGGCGGCACATCACCTGCATCCCGATGCAAATGCCGAGCGTAGGTTGTTTCAAGTCGGCAATGAGCTTGTCTAACCCCCTGGCTTTGAGGTAGTTCATGGCGGTGCTGGCCTCACCCACCCCCGGAAAAATCACTTTGTCGGCGGCCCGGATGGCCTCGGGGTCATCGGTGAGCAGGGGCTGGATGCCCAGCCGTTCCAGCGCATAAATGACGGATTGCGTGTTACCAGCGTTGTATTTGATGAGGGCGAGTTGCATGGCTGAGGCCGCTTTTAAGGCCATAAAGTTACGCGAAATCGGGAGAAGCGGCGCAAAAGCCGCTCTGCCAGGCCCACTTGGTTAGGCAGTGGCGGTAGGTTCATTCAGTCCGCTGCAACCAATCGTAAAATTAAAAAGTTCAAATTTTTTTAGGCCGAAATCCTTTCTCCTAAAAGTCTAATTTTCAATAAATTAACAACCTTTCATCGCCTAAAACCAGCAAAACGACGACTAAGCCGCCAGGCCAGCTGGCCAACCCCGGCCGCCTCGGGCTTGTACAAGCTAATGAACCAAACGTTTTTTTGCTGTGAGAAGAAACCTCGTTTACCAGTTGGCCTTCGGTCTTGGGGTGCTGCTGGTGTTAGTCCGTTGTTCGCCCGAAGAGGTGGCGGTGCCGCCCTCGGCCCTTGTTTACTCGGTGAACCGGGTGGAAGTTACGGAAGGTGCGCGCGTTACCTCCGTTACGCCCACCGTCCAAGGCACCGAGCCGTTCACGTTCGCGGCCACCAGCAACCCGGCCACGCCGCTCATCACCATCGACAACCGGGGGGTGATCACCGCCGCCGAGACCCTGGCCCCTGGCACTTACCAGGTGAGCGTTACGGTGGGCAACAGTGCCCAGCAGGTGAGCTTCCCCAATGTGTTCACCATCCTGGTCAACCGGCGGATTTTGGCCCCAGCGGGCCTGGCCTACGCGCCCAACACCCTGGCGGCCACTTTTGGGACGGCGGTCAGTTCGGTGGCCCCGGCGCTCCAGGGCACGGCCCCGTTCACTTTTGCCATTGCCGCCGCCAGCACCAGCCACCCCCAGATCACGATCAATGCCAACACGGGCATTGTAACGGCCAGTGCCACCACCCCGGTGGGCACCTACACGCTCAACATCTCGGCCCAGAACCCGGCCGGGACGGTTACGTTCAACAGCGCGCTCACGATCAACATCCGGGGCCAGCAAGCCAAC
>JALONO010000065.1 GCA_025454895.1 Bernardetiaceae bacterium | reverse complement strand
GCCAAGGGCAGCTTTACCGATGCCGAGGCCAATGCCCTGATCAAGCCCAATTACCACAACAACTGGGCCTTGCCCAAGGTCTAGGAGATAAGCAAACTTGGACGAGCGGGCACCAGGTCCGCCCTTAGGTTTGGTGGGCTTTCCGAGAGGTCAACTTTTATTTTTCAGTCCAGCAATGTATAAAAAATCCTGATTTTCAGTAACTTAAATGTCTGTCCTTGGTTTGGCTAAAACTAAGTCGACAGGTAGTGAAGCGTCTTTTTCCGGCATCCACGAATTCTTTCGTAGAAAATTTTGGAGTTTACGAAACGTGTCGTAGATTTGCCTGAAGTATTCAAGACGAACTTAAACTACCACACCTGATATGGATCATCCTGATTTGCCTAAACCCACCGAAGCCGAGTTGGAAATCCTCCAAGTGCTTTGGCAACGCGGCCCCTGCACCGTGCGCGAGGTGAACGACGTGCTCAACCAACAGCCTCGGCCCAAGGAAATGGGCTACACCACCACCCTGAAATTGATGCAGATCATGCACGAGAAGGGGTTGCTGGCCCGCGACGAGAACGCCCGCACCCACGTGTACCAAGCCGTGGCCCCGGAAACCGATACCCAGGGCCAGTTGCTGGACCGGTTTGTGAACACCGTGTTCAAAGGTTCGGCCCTTAAGTTGGTGATGCAGGCCCTGGGCAAGCAACGCACCTCGGCCGATGAGTTGAAGGAGATCCGCCGGTTCATCGACGATATGGAGAAGGGAGGTGGGCAATGAGCTTTTTGCTGGAAAACCTGCTGGCCAATCGCGCCCTGGCCAATGCCTTGGGTTGGGCCATTTTGCATTCTCTATGGCAAGGCACGCTAGCGGCCTTGTTGTTGGCTGCGGCCCTGGGGGCCATGCGCCGCCAAGCGGCCAGTTACCGTTACCTGGCCTCCCTGGCCACCCTTGGCGTAATGTTGGTGGCTTTTGTGGGCACGGCGGTTTATTACTATCAGCCTGCCCTGGAGGCGGGGGCCGCCCCGGTGGTAACGGCGGTTTGGCTGCCCTTGGAAAACCTGTTGGACGGCCCGGCCGCAACCCCGCTCACCTGGGCCACTTGCCAAACCACCGCCGACTACCTGCAATGGGCCAGCCTCCAAGTAGAAGCCAATACTAACTGGCTGGTAACGTGCTGGTTAGTGGGGGTAGCCCTGTTTGCGGTGCGCCTGATGGTGGGGCTGGCCTATGCCCACCGCTTGCGTCGGCACGGCCTGCGCCCCGTCAGCAGCGAGTGGCAGGAGAAGGCCCAAACCCTGGCCCATCGCCTTAAAATGAGCCGCCCGGTGCAGTTCTTCGAGTCGATGCTGGTGAGCGTGCCCACGGTGGTAGGTTGGCTGCGCCCGGTGGTGCTGTTCCCGGTGGGGATGCTCGCCGCCCTGCCCCCGCACGAACTGGAAACCCTCTTGGCCCACGAGTTAGCCCACATTCGCCGCAACGATTATCTGATCAACCTATTACAATCGTTGGTGGAAGTGGTGCTGTTTTACCACCCGGCCCTGTGGTGGGTCAGTGCCCGTGTAAACCAAGAGCGGGAGCACTGCTGCGACGACCTGGCCGTGGCCGTGAGCGGTGGCGACGCGGTAACCTACATGAAGGCCCTGGCCGACTTGGCCGAGCTACACCTGCGCACCCCGGCCCCCGCGCTGGCCCTCACCGGCCCCGACGGGCAACTGCTGGGCCGCATCAAACGGCTGGCCAAACGGGCCGAACCCGTGCGGTGGGCTAGTTGGCAGCATTTACCTACCCGGGCGTTGGCGGCGGCAGCGGTAGCAACCGCGCTGGTGCTGTACACCTCGCACTCGCGGGCTACCCAACTGGCCCGGCAACTGGCCAAACAAGCAGTGGCGGTGGTAACCCGCACCACCGAGCAAGTGGTGGAGCTTATCGCCCCGGAGCCTACCCCGGTCGTGGCGGCCCCGGCCCTGCCGCCCTTGGAGCCCCTGGCCCAGGACGATACCACCAAGCGGAAGCGCATCATGATTTACACCTTTGAGAATGTGAATGGCCAAGTGAAAACCGACACCTTTTATTACAATGTCGGCGGGCAACCCCTGCTGGGATGGGGCTTTGACGGGGCCTGGCCGCCGCCGGTGGCTGAACACATAAAGGGGATGCAATTCTCCTTCGACAGCCTCGGCTCGACCTATTGGCGGTTTCCCGACAGTTTGGTGAAAGCCAAAGAGTTATCCCGGTATTTTCAGAGTCGTTACCTGGTGATGGATAGCTTGAAAGGTGGCTGGGATACGGTGATCCACCAGATTTATGGCAATGAAGACGGTCGCAAGTTGGCCAATGATTTGAGGCGCAGGATGGGCCTCGGCGATAGCCTAAGGAAAAACCTGCTTCGCTACCCCGCGCACTCGTTTCGGTTTGATAGCCTATTCTACGGTGCTTGGCCCGATGCCAACGCTCCGCAACGGCTGCGCAGCGTGGAGCAGTTGCAAAAAACCATCGATAAGCTCAAAAGTCAAGCCCAAGGTAACGCCGGGATGGATGAGCTTATCCAGCAATTGCAAAAGCAGTTGGACCAACTGCGCCGCCTGGGGGCCAACTTCCCGCGCGGGGGGGCTTTGCCCAGCAACGGGACGTTTTTCTCTTCGGGCGGCCCGGCCGGGTACACTTATAGCTTTGCCAACTCTGGCCAAAATACTGGCGGGGCTACTAACATGCTCACCATCAGCTCGCCGGCAGCCGGGCAACCCGCCACGGTGAAGGTTACGGGTAATGCGAGCCTGCGCACCAACGGGCACCCGGTGCGGGTGCAGTCGTTTGGTTCCTCCGATACCAGCCGCTACCGCCGGAGCCCTCGCGGGGTATCCATGTCATCTTCTGATGGCCAAACATTTTCCGTTGTGTTGAATGGGGAAGGCCAAGGCGGGGTACAAGTTACCACCACGGGGGGGGTAGCCGACAAGCCAAGGGTTTTTGTTATTGATGGCCAAGTTGTGGAACAAACCGAGGTTGAAGGCCTTGATCCGAAGGAAGTGAAGACGATTTCTTTACAGGTTTCCGGTCAGAAGAAGTACGGCGAACGGGGTAAAAACGGCGTGGTGGAAATCACCACCATGAAAGGTGGCATTAGTCTTGCCGAGCAGCCTAAAATTTACTTTCTAGACGGCCAAGAAGTAGAAAAAGCCGTCATAGATCGCCTTTCCGCCGAGCAAATTGTCTCGGTCTCGGTTATGGTTGGCTCCAGGGCTACCCAAAAATACGGCGAACGGGGTAAAAACGGGGTAGTGGAAATAACCACCAAGGCTAATCCTCGGGCGGAGGTTATCCGGCGGAACTCCCAAGCCAAGATGCTGGTGGATGGCTACGGCCAAGGCGACCGCCTGCTTATTATCGATGGGGAGGAGCAAAGGGGTAATCTTCAAAAACGCTTGAACGAACTTGATCCTCAATCGATCAAAAGCATTACCGTCCTAGATGGTAAAAACGCTGTGCCGCTTTACGGTAAAAAAGCCAAACATGGGGCCGTTCTGTTATTTACCAAAACGGGCACTCAACCGGGCGAGGTTTCATCTAAGGATAGTTCCTACTCCACTTCATTTGGTGAGGCCAACTTTTGGAACGTGGCCCCCAACCCTGGGCGCGGCACGTTCGGCATCCGGCTCAACCTGGTGCAACCGGCCCAGGTAGCCGTACAAGTAACCGACCTGCAAGGCCGGTTGGTGGGCGAGCCGCAGCCCCCGGTTAGCCTCGAGAAGGGCGTTCACCAGTTCAAATGGGCTACCGAAGGCCTGCCCGCCGGGGTTTATTTCCTCAAAATGAACCTCAACGGCCAGGTGAGCACCCAGCGCGTGATTGTGGAATAGCCAAAATGGGTGAGGGTTGACCAAAGTCTCAGTAAGTCTGGAAACACTTGATCATCAGCGATTAAAACCAAAAAGAACCCGACCAAGAAAGGTCGGGTTATTTGCTATTATGGGCAGACGTTCATTGGCCGCTCGTCGGGGCAAGGCCTGCCTTGTCCCGACAACGAAACCCTAACAGCGGGCGAAGCTCCTGTGAGCGGTTTCGGGCCAGCTTACAAAATAAACCGCGTGGCCAAAAACTTGGACTCGTGGTTGTCCAAAATCACGTTGATGATGTTTTTGTTGGCCTCGGTGTATTTGGTGGCCACCAGCGAGCGGATCGAGAACGAGCGCAGCGCATCGCTTACCGACAGCGTGCCCTCGGCCGAGTCTTTACGGCCGGTGAAGGGGAACGTGTCAGGCCCGCGCTGGCACTGGGCGTTAATGTTCACCCGGCTCACCAGGTTCACCAGCGGGTCGATCAGGGCGGCGATCTGGGCCGCATCCGTCCCGAACACGCTCACTTGCTGGCCGTGGTCGGAGTCGAGCAGGTATTGGATGGGGGTCTCGATGTCCTCGAAAGGCACCACCGGGATCACCGGGCCAAATTGCTCTTCGCGGAACAACTTCATTTTGTCGTTTACCGGGTATACCACGGCCGGGTACACAAACGAACGGTTGCGCAAACCGCCGCCGGGGTTCATCACCTTGGCCCCGTAGGCCTGGGCCTCGCGGATTACATTTTCCAGATAATCAGGCTTTTGCGGCTCCGGCAGGGGCGTAAGGCTCACCCCGGTGTCCCACGGCATCCCAAATTTGAGCTTGCCCACTTCTTCGGTGAGTTTACTCAAAAAAGCGTCCACGATTTGCTGGTGCACGTAAATGATTTTAATGGCCGTGCACCGCTGCCCGTTAAACGAGAGCGTGCCCAGCAGGCATTCTTTCACGGCCGTGTCCAGGTCGGCGTTGGGCAGCACCACGGCCAGGTTTTTGGCATCCAGGCCCAAAATGGCCTTCAGCCGGTTCACTTTGGGGTGCATTTTCTTCAGTTGGTCCGCCACCCGGCTGGAGCCGATAAGGGTGAGCACGTTTACCTTGCCCGACTCCATGAGCTTGGGCACCACGTTGCTGCCCCGGCCGTAAATGGTGTTGACCACCCCCGGCGGGAACGACGTACGGAACGCCTCCAACAACGGGTAGTGCAACAACGTGCCGTGCTTGGGCGGCTTGAACAACAGGGTGTTGCCCATGATGATAGCCGGGATGAGCGTGGTGAACGTCTCGTTGAGGGGGTAGTTGAACGGGCCCATGCACAGCACCACGCCCAGGGGCGAGCGGCGGATCTGGCCCAAAATCCCCTGGTCGATCACAAACCGGGAACTGCTGCGGTCCAGTTCCTTCAGCGCGTCGATGGTGGCATAAATATACTCTACGGTGCGGTCAAACTCTTTGACGGAGTCGGCGTAGGTTTTGCCGATTTCCCACATGAGCAGGTTGACCACCGCCTTTTTTTGCAGGATCATTTTCTTGGTGAAATCCTCCACGCAGGCAATGCGCTCGGCTACCGACATGGTGGGCCACTCGCCCCGCCCTTGGTCGTAGGCGCGGCAGGCGGCATCCAGCGCGGCCAGGGCCTCGGCCTCGCCGGCCAGGGGATAGCTGCCGATTTCCTTGGGGGTTAACTCGCCGTTTTGATCCACGTAAATGGGGGAGAACACCGTGTGGCACGGGCCGTCCCAGGTTTTCATTTTTCCGTCCACCAGGTATTGCCGCTGGTGGAGCGGGGCGGCCAGTTGGAACTCGGCCGGGATCTGGGCTTCGGCCGGGAAAATAGTTTGGATTTTTTCCCGCAAAAGCTCGGTTTGGTTGTTAGCCATAAAAAAATGGGGGGTTTGCGTTGCAAATTTGCAATAAAAGCGCGGTCAAGCAAGAAGTATTAAAAACTAAGGAGTTTTGGGCGATAAAGTTTGGGACTTTAGGTAGGATGGCCTAATTTTGCCTTTCGTTTTCAGGCCTCCTTAGCTCAGCTGGTAGAGCCACTGACTTGTAATCAGTAGGTCGGCGGTTCGAGTCCGTCAGGGGGCTCTTGGGCAGAAGCTCCAGCCAAACGGCTGGGGCTTTTTTGTTGGGGGCCAACGGCGGCTCCGGGCCACGGCTGCCGAAGCGTCGGGCCGCTGAAACGCCAGATCGACGAAACAAACTTCGGACTGGGCATAAGCGATGAGCGCTCAGTGGTTCGCCCGTCGGGAAAACCAGCCAAACAAAGGTGGTGAATAAGTGGTGAGGAAACATTGCCAATCCACCACTCACATATTCTCGGCCAGGTCCAGGGCGGTGCGCAGGGCGCGGAGCTTGTTGTTCACTTCCTCGAGCTCACTGCGCTCGTCGGACTTGAAAACCGCCCCCACCCCGGCCTGGTAGTGCAACGTGTTGGCGGTGCTGAGGAAGGTGCGGATCATGATGGCCTGGTTAAAATCGCCGTTGAAGCCCATAAACCCGATGCAGCCGCCGTAGTAAGTGCGGTTGATGTTCTCGAAGCCATCGATGAGTTGCATGGCCCGGTGCTTGGGCGCCCCGGAGAGCGTGCCCGCCGGGAAGGTGTCGGCCACGACCTGGATGGCCTGGTCGGCTTGGGCCAGTTGGCCCACCACCTTCGATACCAAGTGGATCACGTGCGAGTAATACTGCACTTCTTTGTAGGTTTCCACCCGCACGTGGGCGCAGTGGCGGCTCAGGTCGTTGCGGGCCAGGTCCACCAACATAATGTGCTCGGCGTTTTCTTTGGGGTCGGCCAGCAGTTGGCGGGCCATTTCGGTGTCCTGTTCGTCGTTACCGGTGCGGCGGAAGGTGCCCGCAATGGGGCGGATCTCGGCCCGGCCGCTCTTGATGAGCAGTTGGCTCTCGGGCGAGGAGCCGAAAATGCGGAAACTGCCGTAATCAAAATAGAACAAATAAGGCGAAGGGTTGATGGCCCGCAAGGCGCGGTACACGTTAAAATCGTCGCCCTGGAAGCCCCGGCTAAACCGCCGCGAGGGCACAATCTGGAACACCTCGCCCTGCTGGCAATAATGCTTGCACTGGGTTACGGAGGCCATAAACTGCTCGTCGGTGAGGTTGGAGTTTTCCGGGCCTTGGAGGCTAAAGTGGTAGGAGGCGAAGTTTTTGTTGCGGATGAGGGCCTCCAGCATGTCTAACTGGCTAGGAGTTTGATCGTCAGGTATTTGCAGGCCATCGGCCGGGTGGTAGTGGTGCTCAAAAATGTAAAGTTCTTCGTTAAAATGGTTGATGGCGATCACGTACCTAAACACCTGGTAGATGATTTTGGGGATATCGAGCCGGTATTGCGGGTGGGCCTTTTCCCGGATTTGGATGTCCTCGAAGTACTGTACGGCATCGTAGGTCATATAGCCGAACAAGCCGTTGTTGATGAACTTGCGCGGGGCCTCGCCCACGGGGGCGAACGCGCGCGCGAAGGCGTTGAGCTGCTCGGTTACTTGCCCCCGCTGCTCAATGACCTGGCTGAGCGGTGGCCCGCCGGGCATTTGCACGGTCAGGTGGCCGTTGGCTACCTCGAACTTAGCCACCGGATCGCAGCACAAGTAGGTAAAAGCGTTTTCGTGGCCGTGGTAGTCGGAACTTTCCAACAAAAAACTATTGGGGAAACGGTCGCGCAGTTTCAGGTAAATGCTCACCGGGGTAACGGTATCGGCCAGCAGTTTTTTACTGAGCGTGCGCACCTGGAAAGTGGGCAAGTGGAGTAGGGGAGGAGCTTGTTTGGTTTGCATGGGCCAATAGTTTGTGGGCAAAGCTAACGGCTAGGTTGAAATTTTGGTGGCCACCCGCCGGGGATCGGCTCGAAAACCCGAAGCCTGCCCCGGGGTCGGGGTAGGCTTCTTTTAACTGTAAATAATTGAAAATCAGCGAAAAATAGTGCGAATGAGGTCGCGCTGACGGCCGTTGGAGATGGTTTCTTTGGGCTTGACGGAATAATGGGCGCTTTTGGCCACTACCTCGATCATCCGGGTTTGCCACTCGGTGGGCACGGTGGTAACCCCCTGCTGCACGATCAAGCTGCCCAGGGCGTAGCTGGTCTTAAAAATCAGGTCGTTGCTGGCCTCGCCCGCCTTTTCGGGGGCCAGGCCCGCCATGATGCCAAAAACGGCCTCGGCGGTGTAGGCCACGGCCTCGTTGAGGGCATTGGCAAAGCCGCCCAGGTGCAGGTCGTCGATGTAAATGTGGGTACACTCGTGCACAAACTTCGACTGGTCGCGGGCACTGGTCAAATCAAAGCCGCTGGGCAGGGCTAGGGTGTCGTAGGCCATGTCGTAAGTGGCGGTGGCCCCCTCGCTCACGGGGCCTTTCAGTTTTATCTCGGGTTGATTTTGCAAGTATTCCGGCACCAATCGCTCGGCCACCTTGGCGTACACTTCGGGCGTGATGGCAAATTTGCCAAACGTGAACCGCATCCTTTTCACCAGCGGGTTGGTGGTGAGGAATTCGTAATACTTTTTCCCACTCAGGTTAACGGGCATGGATGTATAGAGTTTAGTGAGGAAAAGCGAAGAGATAAAAAAGTAGGTAATAAACTGGAAAAGAGGTAATTGAAATCTTTGAAACCGCTTATTTCAACTCTGCTAGCCAGGCTTGGGCAAACTCGCGGGCGGCTTGGCCTACCTCCGGCCCGGCCCGGTACAGCATTTTCCACTCGGCACTTTTCTTTTCGTAATCGGGGTTGGCAAACACCATTTTGTTGCCGTATTTGCCCTTGGTAAGGGCGGCTTGGTAGTCCACCGTGTTGGCCAGGGCCACAAATTCTTGCAAGCGTTTTTTTATAGCCCACTCCGGTTTAGAGAGGTCATACTTGGCTTGGTTGGCCTTGATGTTGGCCTCGGCGGCGGCCCAGTCGGTGTCATCTTTGGGGGCTTCGGTTTTGCTGCCTTCTTTCAACAGTTTTTCCATTTGGGCCCACTGTTCGGCGGTCATTTGGGCCTTCATCGTCTGGGCCATTTGTGGATTTTCTTTCAGCATTTTGGCCATTTGCTGCATTTGTTGGTTGACTTGCTGTGCGCCCTCTTCATATTGTTGGGTGCGTTTTTTGGCGGCCTCTTGTTGGGTACGCAACTCGGCCAACTGGTCGGCCGGGTTGGGCACGTTGCCGTGCTTGTTGGCCCATTCACTTTTGAACTTGGCCGACGAGCAATAGGCTTTTACCACCCCGCCCAAGGCTTTCACGACGGCTGCCCGGGTGCCGGCGGGCAGGGTTTTGGCCTTGCCCACTACTTCGCGCCAGTTGCTAATGGGGGAAAACCGGTAGCGCAGCCCGGTCTCGGTTTGGGCGAAGGTGTACGCCTCGAGTTGGGCAGGCTGGAGGGCCAGGTCGGTCAGCACATCGCGGGTGCGCCAGGCCGTAGCGGCCAATAATGCTAACGCCAAGCCGAGTTGGAGGAGGGCCAGGGGCCAATATTTCTTCATCGTTTTAAGAAATAAATAAAAAAACAGGAGAATAGTTATCGTGAAAAATCAGGCAAACTTCCTCGTTGTTAGTAACTTAGTCAATCCTTGGAAAACAGGGTTTTGGCTTTCCCCCCAAAAGGGGATTTTGCGCTACGGAATTGCTTTTTATAAACCGATGGGAAAATTTAGCCGAAACAAACGCGGAATGAGGCGAATGCTGCTGGCCGGAATGCTGGCTTTAGGAGTGATGGGCCGGGGGCTGGGCCAAGACCAGCGGCGCGATAGCCTGCGCCAGGTGGTGGCGCGCCCGCCCACCTCCGACACGTTGCGCGTGGCGGCTTACTACCAGTACGGCGAGTATTTTGAGCTTGACCAGCCCGACACGGCCGCCCATTACTATCGCCTGGGCCGCCAACTGGCCGAACGTATGGGTTTTGCGCGGGGCGTGGCCACCTACGCCAGTTACCAAATTGTGTTGCTCAACAACCAAGGCCGCTACGCCGAGGCCCTGGCCCTGTGCCGCGAGGCCCTGGCCATCTACCAGCAGCAAGGTACCCCGCGCGACCAGGCGGTAGCTTACCTCAACCTGGGCAACGAGTGGCAGTACCTGGGCGACTACCCCCTGGCCGCCGAGAGTTACCTAAAGGCCCAGCAGTTGAGCGAAAAAATGGGGAACCAACCGTTTTTACGCATTACCAATAACAACTTGGCCTCGGTTTTTTTAGACTTGAAAGACTACCCCAAAGCCAAGCAGTACGCCCGCAAGGCGCGGACCATTGCCCAGGCCCTGCAAAACGACTACGGCCAGGCCTCTTCGTTGGTGAACTTGGCCGCCGCCCACCAAGCCCTGGGCGAGTTGGACTCGGCCGCCGTTTACTTTGCCGAAGTGGGGCGGCTGGGCCAAAAAACCGAGGACTACGTGCTGCAACTGGACGCGCTGACGGGCCAGGGCGGCGTGTGGCTGGACCGTCAGCAACCCGCCCAGGCCCAAACGGTTTTTACCAATATGCTGGCCCTGGCGCAGGCGCAAGATAACCCGCCCTACCAGCTCGTGGCTTATAAGGGGTTGGCAAAGAGTTACTTAGCTACGGGGCAGGCCCGTTTTGCCCAGCAAGCCATTGACCAAGGGCTGGCATTGGCCACGCAAATGGGGGAGAAGTTAGACCGGCGTGAATTGTGCCGCCTAGGGGCCGCACTGGCCGAAAAAGAACAACGCTGGGCCGCCGCCCTGGCCTACCGCAAGCAAGAAACGGCCATGACCGACTCGCTGGCCCAAGAAAAAGCCCTAGCCAGCGTAAACCTGGCCGAGGCGAAATACGAAGCCGGGCGCAAAGCCGAGCAAATTGCCCAGTTGGAACGGGAAAAACGCACGCAAAAACAATTGAATTATTTGGCCGGAGGGGTGATTGCGGCCCTCTTGCTGGCGGGCTTTTTCGGCTACCGCTATTACCGGCAGCGGCAAAAATTGGCCCAGCAAACCCAGGTGCTGCTGGCCCAGCAAGTGCGCGAACTCGAACAAGAAAAACAACTGCTGGCCGTGGATGCCGTGCTGCGCGGGCAAGAGCAAGAGCGCAACCGGCTGGCCAAAGACCTGCACGACGGCCTGGGCGGCCTGCTGTCGGGCGTGAAGCTGACCCTCCATAATTTCCTAAGCGACAACGTAATGAACGGAACCCAACTATTATCCGAAGAATCGGCCCGAGGACTGCTGCGGGCCATTGACCTGCTGGACACCTCTATTGCCGAGCTGCGCCGGGTGGCCCGCGACCTGATGCCCGAGGCCCTGGCCCGCTTTGGCCTGGCCGAAGCCCTGCGCGACTTTTGTGCCAACTTGGCCCAAGCCTCCGGCATAACCATTGATTATCAGGTATTTGGGCTGGAAGCCCGCCTGCCCGCCACCACCGAGACCGTGGTGTTCCGCCTGGTCCAGGAACTGCTGAACAACACCGTGAAGCACGCCCAGGCCCGCCAAGCCCTGGTGCAACTGGTGCGCGACGGCTCCCGGCTGAGCCTCACCGTGGAAGACGACGGCCAGGGCTTTGACCCCGCCCAACTGAAAACCGCCAGCGGGATTGGCTGGGCCAACTTGCGCTCGCGAGTAGAGTACCTGGGCGGCACTTTGGACCTGCAAACGGCCCCCGCCAAGGCACGTCGGTGCATATTGAGTTGCAGGTAAACGGTTGATGAAGCTAAAATGATTGCATGATTAAATGATTGTTATCCTTAGAGTTTTTGTGTGTTGATAATGAACATTTTAGCTGAATTCGGGGGAAGCCCCTCCCCGTTGGGGAGGGGACGCAACTTTGAAGCGCGTAGGAGGTGGCAGACAAGAGTCTGTTTAGTTAAACTATCTGATTTTCAACATGCAAAAACTATATTGATTATCAACCATTTAAAATACGGAGAATACGCAATCTCAATGTGATTTTGGTATTATAAAAATGCTAGGACGCAATCCGCACCCGGATTTCGTTTAATCTGGGTAAGAAAGACCCCGGCTGGCCTTGGCCAACCGGGGTCTTTTCATCTTAAAACAAGTTTTTGAATAGCCTTTTGGAGAGACTAAGCGGCCAGGGCGCGGGCCGTTTTTACCGAGGCGCCTTGCAACCAAGCCTTGGCCTGGCCAGGCTCGGCAAAGTACTCGATGGCCAGCACTTGAGTAGCCGATAGGCTCTCTACAGTTTGCTCCACGCTGAGTTGGGGTACCAACTCAGCGGCGATGACAAAGGCCACTTTTTTTACGCCCATCTCCACGGCCACAGCGTTTACTTCCTCATTGGCCCAATCTTGCATTTCGGGTGTGATTACGTAGCCCATCTGCCGCATGTCTGCCAAAACGAATTGCGGGGCAAACTGCCGCAAACCCTTTACATAGGCCAGCATGGTATTTTGGAAATCAATGTCTTCCATGTGTTGGCTGGCCGGGTGCCACACCATGTTGAACATGGCCAGGCTGGGCGAATAATGAAGGGTAGCAAACCCATTTTCGTGGACTAATTCCATAACTTTAGCAATGTTTAAAATAGGAATGCACCTTTCATTCCAGATTAATTGGCTAGGTTATCGTTTGCCAAAATCCTGCCAATATGTTTAGGTCTGGGCGGATAACAATAGCAGCCAGTCACGGTAAGTGTGGATATTTTTACTATAAGTGTCTTAAAATCAACGACTTATTGACAAAACTTTGTCAGCGGGTCGTTGGGTGGCACCTCGCCCCGCGCGCGGGCCTGGGCCAGGGCCTGGCAGGCGGCCTGGGGTTGGTTGAGGGCGGCTTGGGCCTGGGCCAAAAAGTAATGGGCCTGGCGCAAGGTGCTGTCTTGGGCCAGGGCTTTTTCCAACCACTCCACTGCCGGGGCGGGCTGGCCGCTTTTGAGCAGCCAAAGGCCCTGGTTGCGCAACGCCCAGGGGTTGTCAGCATCATAAGCGAGGGAGAGTTTGAGGTCTTCGGCGGCCCCGGGCAGGTCGCCTAATTGCATTTTTACAAACGCCCGGTTGTTGAGATAGAACGGCTGGCGGCCTTGGCGGTCAATGGCCCGGTTGAGTAGCGTGAGGGCCTGGGCAAACTGGCCCCTTTCAGTTAGGATCATGGCCAGGTTGTTCTGGGCAAAGTGGTGGGTGCTATCCAGGGCGAGCACCCGGCTAAAATCGGCTTCGGCCTGGGTAAACTGCCGCCGGTCGAACTGGGCCGCCCCCCGGTTCACCAGGGCATCCAGGTGGTCGGGGCGGAGTTGCAAGGCCCGGTCAAAGTCGGTCAGGGCGGCGGCTGGCCCTTGAAGTTGTCGCCGCACCAGCCCCCGGTGTACCCACAGGCTGGTGCTATCGGGCCAGCGGGCGGCCACCGTGTCGGCATCGGCCAAAGCCCCGGCCAGGTCGCCGGTTTCGTAGCGGGCCAGCGAGCGGTTGAACCTGGCCCCGGTGAGCGTATCGGCCAGGGCCACCGCCCGTTCGTAGTCGGCCAGGGCATCGGCCCACTGGCCTTGGGCGGCCCGCACCGCGCCCCGGTTGTTCCAAGCATCGGCAAAGGTGCTGTCGAGTTTAATGGTTTCGGTAAACAGTCGGTCGGCTTCCTCGTAGTGCCGCCGGGCCAGTTCGGCCCGTCCGCGTTTAAAAAAAGTACCGATCTTTTGCTCGCGGGAGTTGCCACAGGCCCCCAGCCCGGCGGCCAGGGCGGCCAGCATGAACCAAGCGGAGAGGTTGTTTTTAAGCATCATACGATGACGAAATCATTTTTTTGATCGGCGATAAGGCTGGGGCAGGGGCCCCTAAGTGGGCACGGGGTGTAGCAAAACGCCGACCCGGCCTGGAGGGCGCCGCACCGTTGCTCGCCATGCAAACCCGACGGCCCCGGTGCCCGATGAATAAACAA
This sequence comes from Bernardetiaceae bacterium, assembly GCA_025454895.1. Lineage (GTDB taxonomy): Bacteria > Bacteroidota > Bacteroidia > Cytophagales > Thermoflexibacteraceae > JALONO01. The sequence goes on along the minus strand of JALONO010000065.1, from coordinate 3,623 downwards.
CGGATAGGTGGACGGCCGTCAGGCCGTAAAATGGGGCAAGAACGGGGCAAATCCGGCTTTTTGGGCTAATTTTGGCTTAAATTTATACAATTGCTTTACTTAACTTTTTGTTTAGTTGACTTTCGACGATTTTGAGTTTGAACCTCGCCTGGCCGACGGCCTCGACGCGATGGGCTTTACGAAACCGACGCCCATCCAAGCCCAGGCGATCCCCATTATTTTGCAAGACCGCGACCTGATTGCCTGCGCCCAAACCGGTACGGGCAAAACGGCGGCCTACCTGTTGCCCATTTTGCACAAGGTGCTGCTGCTGCCCGAAGAACAGCGGCACCTGACCACGCTCGTGATCGCGCCCACGCGCGAACTGGCCGTACAAATTGACCAACAGGTAGAAGGGTTGGCGTATTTTACCGGCATCAGCTCGGCCCCGGTTTACGGCGGGGGCAGCGGCGTAACCTGGGGCCAGCAGCAAAAGGCCCTGGTGGAGGGCAGCGATATTGTGGTGGCCACCCCGGGCCGCCTTATTGCCCTGCTGCAAATGAAAAGCATCAACTTTAGCCACCTCAAACACCTGGTGCTGGACGAGGCCGACCGGATGTTGGACATGGGTTTTTACGACGACATCCTCCGCATTATCGGTTACTTGCCCAAGCAGCGGCAAACGCTGCTGTTTTCGGCCACCATGCCGCCCAAAATCCGCAAGTTGGCCAGCACTATTTTGCAGGAGCCGGAGCAGATCACGATCGCGATCTCCAAACCAGCCGAAGGCATTTTGCAGCAGGTGTACCTGGCCAACGACCCCCAGAAACTGCCGTTGTTGAAGCACATTCTCAAAACGGGCGATTACGGGAGCGTGATTATTTTCTCGTCCACCAAGGACCACGTAAAACAGCTCGAGCGGGAGATTACCCGCCTGGGTTTCAAGGCCAAAGCCTTCCACTCCGACCTGGAGCAGCCGGAGCGGGACGCCCTCATGCGGGACTTTAAGAACAAGCAACTGCCCATTTTGATCGGTACTGACATCCTCTCGCGCGGCATCGACGTGGACGGCATCAGTTTGGTGGTCAACTTTAACGCCCCGCACGACCCCGAGGACTACGTACACCGCATTGGCCGCACGGCCCGGGCCGAGAACACGGGCACGGCCATTACTTTTATCAACGAGCGGGACCAGCGCAAGTTCGCCTCCATCGAGCGGTTGATTGGCCGCGAGGTGGCCAAGTTGCCCCTGCCGGAAGCCCTGGGGTTGGGCCAAGGGCCGGGCTACCACCCTGACCGCCGCCCGGCGGGCGGGCCGGAGCGCGGGCGCGGCGGGCCGCGAGGCAAGCGACCTGGCCCCAAAAGCCACGAAGGTGCGGCCAAGCCCCCAGTGGACGCTCCGCACGCCGAGGCCGGGCCGAAACCACCCGGCACGGGCAAAAAGCGCAAGCGGAGCCGCGGCCGCTCCGGCGGGCCGAAGGCGGGTAACGGAACCCCGCCGACCGAGTAGCTGGTCCCGCCGCCAAAGTTTTTCTTACTGATTTTAATGTGGTAACCCGCCTGCCTGCTCAAGGTTAGGCGGGTTGGCTGTTTTACTGGCCAGGAGTGGTGTGGGTTAGTTGTTACGGAATGATATATTTGATCAAAAGTCTGAGAGCTAACCGAGGCGTCCGCATTCATGCCCCCCAAGACCAATTGTAAACCAGATAGATGGATATTTGCCAATAACCGACCACAACTTGAATGTCAAATTTTATCCCGCATTGATCTTGCTGGCCAACGTAGCCTATGCCCAGCCCCAGAAAGTATGGCTCGATGCCGATACGGGCAACGAAATGGACGATGTTTTTGCCGTGGTGAGGTTGCTCTGGGCCAAGGACCAGGTGCAGGTGGTGGGCTTTAGTTCGGCCCATTTTAACAATGCCGACCTGGTGACGTTCGATAAATGGAACCAATACGCGACCCGGACGCTCAACACCGTGCAGGAAAGCCAACGGTTGAACGAGGAGATTTTGGCGGCCATGCAACTGTCGGCCATCCCCCACCCGCTGGGGGCCGACCGCCAAATGGGGCGGGCCTGGGGAGGTTTCCAGCCCCGGCCGTCGGCCGCCACCGACGAGCTCCTGCGCACGATCAAGGCCCTGAAACCCCAGGAAAAGTTGGACATCCTCACCTTGGGGGCCATCACCAACATTGCCTCGCTGGTGGCCCTCGATAGCACCGTGAAGGCCAAAATCCGGGTTTACTCGATGATGGGCGGGTACCTGCTCGGCCGAAAAGTTTGGGACAAAAACGAGTTCAACGTCAGGGGCGACCTGAACGCTTTTGACTTCCTGCTGAACCAACCAAATTTGGACTGGACCATTATCCCCAAAGAAGTCCTGTTCAATTATCGGTTCGACCGGGAGGAAACCTACCGGATGCTGGACGACCAAGACCCCGTACATCAACTCATGGAAAAGCGGTGGCGCGAGACCAATCCCGAAGATAAAACCCGGATTTTGTGGGACTTGGGCCTGGTCCAGGCGTATCTGAAACCCGCCCTGGCCGAAGTTTGGGAGGTGAGCGTACCCCCCGAGAACACGGGCACGAAGGTAAAAATCTACGCCAAGATCAATGAAAAAGGCATGTACGATGAATTTTGGGAACAAGTATCCCTGCATAAAAGCACTTTCCGCCCGGTGAACCAAAAGCCCAAGCTGGGCGAAGTGCATTACGGCAACCGGGTGGGCGGCTTGATCGGCCAAGAGGGCCCAACCACCGAGCTTTTGTGCTTGGCAGAGGGCGACCAGGTCCAGCATATCCGGGTTTGCCTCACGCCCCAGCTAAACGTGGTGAAAGGTTTTGAACTGACCATCCAACAGCCGAACGGAACCACCAAGACCGCCACTTTCGGTGCCACCGAAGGAGGGGTATGGCAACCGCTGACCGGATCAGTTTTTCGTTTGATGATAAAAGCACTACGCCCAGTTACGGGGGCACCGGCGGCGACCACGACTTTCACCTCCAAATCACCCAATCGCCCAAGGGGCACTTTCGGGGCCGGGTGATGGGTTTCTGGGGCTCGGCCACTACCCAGTTGGAGAGCATCGGGCTGGTATTTTTTCCGATAGAGTGAGACAGCGTCCCTGGTCATGCCCATCGGTAAATCAGGGACTTCACAAGTGTCGGGATTGGTTCAAATTTGTTCAATTGTTTGATTTTAAGTAATTTGCCTGTGGCGATTGCTGGGTTATTGGTAATTCGGAGAGAGCGATGGCAGCCCGGTCATCCTCCATCGCAGTTGCTTCATTGTCGCTTAGAGGAAATAGACCTTAATAGACCATTGGCAGTGGCTGTTTACTTTTACAAACCAACACGGATGAGGCAGTGGCTGAAGAAAAACCAAGATAGAATTTGAAACAATTTTTTCACTTATGGACCGCCAAACCTTCATCCGCATGGGCCTGCTCGGGGCCTTGGTGCCCAGCCTGGCCGCCGGGGCCGCCGAAGACAAACCCCTCAAGCCATTTTATGTGCCGCCCGATGCCGAGCCGCTGCTGGTGACGGAGGGCTTTCAGGTGCGCATCAAGGTGCGCGGCCGCGACACCAACCAGCAAGTGGGCTGCGTGGAACTGGGCCTGGCCCCCAAAACCATCGGGCCG
>JALONO010000064.1 GCA_025454895.1 Bernardetiaceae bacterium | reverse complement strand
TTACCCCGGCAAAGCCCGGCCGTTTAAACGAAATTATTAACAAGGTGCGGCGGCACTTTAACCCAAGTTAACAGCCAGTTAGACGGGTAACCTGTAATTTTGCCCAGTTGTTTGCCAAAAATCACCACATGTTCCGCAAAGTTGACAAATTGGTTGTGAAGGCGTTCCTGGGGCCGTTTTTCCTCAGCTTCGCCATCGTGCTGTTCATTTTGCTCATCGTGTTCATGTCGCACTACTTCGAGGATTTGGCCGGCAAGGACCTGGGCTGGGAAGTGTATGCCCAGTTGTTCGGTTTTTTTGCCCTCGTGATCACGCCGCAGGCCCTGCCGCTGGCGGTGTTGTTGGCCGCCCTCATGTCGTTTGGCAACCTGGGCGAGAACTACGAGATCACCGCCGTGAAAAGCGCGGGCGTGCCCCTCACCCGCCTGCTGATCCCGATGGGCATTTTCGCGGTGCTGATCACGGGCGGGGCGTTTTTGTTCAACAACTACATTGCCCCCCGGGCCAATTTAGAGGCATACAGCCTCATGTACGACGTGCGGCAGAAAAAACCGACCCTCGAGTTTAAAGAAGGCGGCTTTTACAACGACCTGCCCGACTACAAAATCCGCATCGAGCGCAAGGGCCGCCAAGCAAACGACAGCACGGTGTACGGTGTGATCGTGGCCGATACGGGCAAGATGTACACCATCTACGACAACAATTTTTTGGTGATGGACCTTACCAGCGGCACCAAGTTTTCGGAGTACAACAGCCAGGGCACGGGTAAAAAAGAATTTGTGCGCGACGAGTTCCGCCACGCCAAGTTCGTGTTCTCGCTGGCCTCGCTGGGCTTGCAGCAAACCCCGCAGCAGTTGTTTGAAGGGCATAAAATCATGAAGCGAGTTGATCAGCTTGCTAAAATTGCCGACTCGCTGGAGGGCCAGCAACGCCAGCACCACGATAACCTGGCCCAGGTGAGGACCGGGCCAAGCACCCGGCCTCCGCGCAGGACAGCGTGCCACTGGACTATTTTAAGTACCGCCCCCACGTGATCAAGGGCGACTACGACATCATTTTTGACCGGGCCATCAGCAAAAACCAAAACCTAAAGAGCCTGGCCGCCACCGCCAAAGACCGGGTGGGTTACTACAGCCGCGAGGCCAAAAGTTTTAGGGTAGAGCAGCACAAGCGGTTCACCATGTCCATCGCCTGTTTTATCATGTTCTTGATCGGGGCCCCGCTGGGGTCGATCATCCGCAAGGGCGGCCTGGGCGTGCCCGTGCTGGTGTCGATCATCTTCTTTTTGCTCTACTACTTTATTTCCATCACGGGCGAAAAATACGCGCGCGAGGGCGTAACCCCGCTCATTGTGGGGGCCTGGGCCGCCGACTTTGTGCTGGTGCTGTTTGGCCTGCTGTTCTATTTCCAAGCCCGGATCGACTCCCGACTGTTCGACACCGACGCTTACCTGGTGGTATTCAATCGCTTATGGCAACGTTTGCGCAGTTTGCGGCCAGCCAAAGCCGCTACCTCCGCGCCCAAGGTTTAACCCACTCCTCATCTCCGCAGATGAACCAGGCCAAAGCCTTGCAACAGCCAAAACAAAGTTTAATTTTGCGCAGAAGCCCCGGTTGGCCTGGTGGCTTGCTTGTAAGCTTTACGCCATGCTGCCCGAAAGCGAGTTGACCCTATTTGAGTATTACAACCTCACGAGCCATAAAAACGTGATCATCTCGTATAAAGGCCCGGTTACGGACGTTATCATGTCCGAAATTAGCCGGGACATCCGGGTCAAGGTGGGCAAAGATGCCACCGCTGGCCGCAAGGTGTTTGCCGTTTTCATCGAATTAGCCCAAAACATCCTTTACTACTCGGCCGAAAAGGTAAAATTCGCCGACCGCAACGACGGGGTGGGCATTTTGTTGCTCACCCAGTCCGAGACTGCCTTCACATTTTCCTGCGGCAATTTGGTGGAAAACCAACACGTGGAAGAACTCGTGGGCGGCATCAACCTAATTAACTCGATGGACCAAGAGCAGCTCCGCGAATACAAGCGTAGGCAACGGGGCGGCCCCAGTCCAGAGCGCAGCAAAGGGGCGGGGTTTGGCCTCACCCAAGTAGCCCTTACTTCCGGTAACCCACTGCAAGTCGACTTCAAGAAAATTGACGATCTCTTCTCTTTTTTCTCCTTGTCGATCAAAATTAACAAAGATTCTAAGCCTAGCACCACATGAGTCAACAAGTACTTGACAACCTGGAAATTGCGGCCTCGATGGGCACCTATTTCATCCCCACGGTTAGCTTCAACGCTGCCACCGGCGAGTGTTTGCTCGAGGGCGAGTCGTACCACGAAAACACGTGGGAGTTTTACAAACGGCTCATGGACTGGCTTAACCGTTACATTGCCGAAGTGAAGGGGCCTATCCATTTTACCTTCAAGCTCACTTACTTCAACACCAGTTCGTCAAAATGTTTGTTGGACATGATGCGGCTGTTACAAGAATACCAGAGCAACGGCGGCCAAGTGCAAGCGGTATGGTATTACCCCGAAGATGACCTGGACAACTTGTACGAAGCCGAGGATTTTGTGGCCGACACGGGGCTGAAGTTGGAGGTGGTGGGGTACTAATACCAAAATGACTTAATGATTGCACGATTACTCTACTTGATTATCAATCATTTATGGTATCAGAAATACGCAACGTCTATTTGATTTTGGTGGAAAGATACTGGTCGGCCCAATTGGATTAAACGATAGAATAGCATTTAGCCTATCCACAGAACCCAAACCCGTCCCGCAGCTTTACAGTTGCGGGACGGGTTTGTTTTTAGCCAAATGAATGGGTTGGGTTCTTTACGCTAAAATAACTTGACGATGGCGTGGCCAAAGGTTGTTTTCCCCCAGTTGTCAGTCGGTTATATTGATTTACAAATTGTTGATAATCAACAAAATAATTCATCAGACTGGCTAAATTTTACTGATCCGGTGGGCGATCCAGGTGCCGTCGTCCAGTTGGATGCGCAGCAGGTACACGCTCTCGGGCAAGCCGCCCAGCTCCACCGTGGCAAAAAACGAGTTGAGCGAGGCCCCTTTTACCACCCGGCCCGTCAGGTCAGTTACCTCGTACCATTGAATGGCACGGCGGCCCGCGTCTAGGCTCACTGCGCCCGTGGCCGGGTTGGGGTACACCCGCACTTCTTCAGGCGCAGGCGCGGCGTTGTTGGTCAGGCTTTCGGTGGAAGTAGACCAACTGGCGGGCCGGGCGTTGTCGGCCCCCAGGTTGCTTAGGCTGAGGTAGGGCCCGCCGCCGTCGGCCTGGCTAGGCCACGGATCGGCGTCGCTGTACTCCACTTGGTCTATCAGGTTGCCAAACGCATCGGCCAGCACCAGTTTTTGGCTCCGGTTAGATAGGTTGCGGGCAAATTGGCCAAACGGGGCAAAGCCGTAAGCCCGCTCAAAGGCGGCGGCGTTGCTGGCCAAAAACATCCGGGCGTTGGCCCGGGCCACGGCGTTAGTGGGGAACTGGTACGACACGCCCAGTTCTTGCAAGTAAACGCCCGCCAGCGGCACGGCCCGCTCGCTGTGGTTGGTGATCTCGATAAACTCCAAATCGTTACTGGCCGGGGCCGAGGCGGCCCGGGGGTTATAGTGGATTTTAGAGATCACCAAATTAGGTACGCTGGGATTGGCGCAGGCTTGGCTGTTGTTAAGCCGGGCCGAGAGCCAGGTAACCCGGTCTTGCAGCCAGGTTTTCATTTGGCGGATGTTGTTGGCGTGGTTACCCACGGTGCGCCAGCGGCGTTCCTCGCGGGCCGTGGCCTCACTGATCTCGAGCACAATGGCATCGATCCGGGCCGAGATCACCGCCGGGTCCAGCGGCTGGCCGGAGCGAGTGAGTTGTTGCCAGCGGCGGGATAGGTAACAGCGGAAGGTGGGATTATCGTACAGGTCTTGCCAAAACCGGGAACCTTCATTGTCGTTGTTGTCGAACTGCCACACGTTAGTAAAACTACGGTTAAAGTTCCACATAAACAGGTCGTTACCGTAAGTGAGGTTGTAATCCCAAATGGGGCCGGCCCGCAGCTTGCCCTGCCGGTCCTTGTGAAAAAACGTGCTGAACTGGTACGAGTCCACGTTGGAGGCCAGCTCGCACATGAGCATGTAGTCGACAAAACTGGGCACGTCGATAAGCGACGGCCAGCCGTTGGCCAGCGACTCGTTGCGGGTATCCATCGCGGTTTGCAAGGCAAAAAAGTAATCGCGGATGTACTGTTTCTGCTGGGCAGTTACCTCGGCGGGGTCCGGGTTGTCGTGGATGTAGTCCACCTGCGTGCTAATGTAAGAAGGCATTTTCCAGGCCACCGGGTCACCGCCTGTGGTTTTATCGGCTTTGATGATGTAGCCGCCCGTAACGGCGGGCGCGGTATTGTCGGTGGGGGTGAGGCGCACAATGTTGATCCGCTCGGTATCGGCCTTGAGCCGCTCCATTAGCACGTACAGGCCCTTGTAATCGCCGTTCACGATCACCTCGCAGTAGCGCCCGCGCGAGGCGTAGTTGCCCATTTGCCGGGCCAGGTCGTAGCTGAGGTAGTCGCGCAGCAACGCCGGGTCAAAGGCCAGCGAATTGAGCACCCAGTCATTTTCGCGGGGCAGGCCCAGCAGGCTCACGTTGTTGTTGGTTACGTTGTCGTTTTGGTAAGTGGTGAGCGAGTAGGGCTTTTTGGGCAGCACTTGCGAGCTGGAGCCTCGCAGTTCAATGCCGATGCGGCCGTTGTAGTTCAAAAAAGCGGGGTTGTTTTGGTCGGCCACAAAGTTGCGTGCCCCGTTAGGCCGGGCAATGATCTGCATCGTGCCGGGCACCTTGGGGTCGTCCGGGATGTCGCGGGGCCGGTTGGTCTGCGGGCTTACATCGGTGGTGATGATCACGATGGGCAGGTTGCTGTCCGTAAAAGTTTGGGCCTGGGCTAAAGGGCCAGCCAATAAGGCAGTCCAGAGCAAGGTTGCTTTCAAAGTTGTTTTCATGAGGGGCGGTAAAAGCCAGGTTCGGGGTTGCGGAAACTCGAGCCTAGGGTTAGCCCGGAGCCTATGGTTTTTGTTAGGGTAAAGATAGGTTAATTTAATATGAATAAATCTTACAACTCGTCTTATCCAAACATCTATCTATCACTTAAGTAATTTTACTATAAATAATTATTTTTATAAAATGGATTTATGGATAAAAAATGAATTGTTAATAGCGGACAAACCAAGTAAACCGGGAATAATCCGCCAGCAATTTATAATGACTGGCAAATCAATGTGAATTTAATATTACAACGAAAAGGGACTAGGGGTATTGTTGGGGCGGTTATCCGGCCACTCGGCCTGGCTTCGCCGCGCCAAACCCGCGCGCTCAAGTGGCGGGCCTGGCTTAATTTTAGGCCCCGATAAACCCGCCCGCCTCGTTGGACCCGTTAGCTGCCATCCAAGCCTTTATTGCCCAGCATGGGTTGCTACCGCCCCCGGCCCGCCCCTTGGTGGCCGTGAGCGGGGGCATCGACTCGGTGGTGCTGGCCCACCTGCTGCGGCGGGCGGGTTACCCCATTGGCTTGGCCCACGCCAACTTTGGCCTGCGCGGCCCCGAAAGCGAGGCCGACGAAGCCTTTGTGCGCCAACTCGCGGCCGACTGGCAATTGCCGTTTTTTACCCAACGGTTTGATACCCAACCCTATGCCCGTACTCATCAACTGAGCATCCAAGTGGCGGCCCGGCAACTCCGCTACGCCTGGTTTGCCCAATTGCTGGCCCAAGGCGGCTACTCGCACTTGGCCACGGCCCACCACCAAACCGACAGTGCCGAAACCATGCTTTACAACCTGGCCAAAGGCACGGGCTTGGCCGGGCTGCACGGCATTAGGCCCCGGCAGGGCGCGGTGGTGCGGCCGTTGCTGGCCCTCACGCGCGCCCAGGTGGAGGCGTACGCGCAGGCGCAGGGGCTACCCTGGCGCGAAGACAGCACGAACACAACCGACAAGTACGCCCGCAACCAGCTTAGGCACCACGTGCTGCCCCCACTGCGGCAACTCAACCCCCAACTGGAGGCCGCCCTGGCCCAAACCGCCGAGAAAATAGCCGCCGTGGAGCGCGTGTTCGCCCGTGAGGTGGCCCGCCTGGCCCAGGCTTGCCATAGCCAGCAAGGCCCGGTCCACTACTACCAAATTGCCCCCTTGCAAGCCGAGCCGGAGCGGCTGATTTTGTTGGCCACCTTGTTGCGGCCCTTTGGGTTCAATTATGAGCAAAGCCGCCAAATCGTGCATAGTTTGGACCACCCGCCGGGCGGGCAGTTCCGGTCGGCGAGCTATTGGCTGGTGCGCGACCGTGCCCAGTTGGTGCTGTGCCCCCTGGAACCGCCCGGCGCGCCCCTGACCCTCAGCAGCCCGGCCGAAACGGCTGAAACCAACGATTTTAGCTTGACAATCAGCACCTTGCCTCATCAAGCCAACCTTATCTTCCCCGGCCCGGAAGCCGGGTGCGCCTTGGCCGCCGAGGCCCTTAGCTGGCCCCTGGTGCTGCGCCCCTGGCAACCCGGCGACTGGTTGCAACCTTTGGGCCTGCGGGGCCGCAAAAAAGTAAGCGACCTGCTCATTGAGCGCAAAGTGCCCCTCAACCTCAAGCCTCGGGTGTGGGTGTTGGTGTCGGGCGGGCAAATTGCCTGGGTGCTGGGCCACCGCACCAGCGAGCGGTTCAAAGTGCAGCCTACCACCCAAACCATTGTGGCGTTTAGCCTGGCCCCGCCCAGCCAAGGGCCAGCCACTCCCGAGGTTTTACCCGCCGCCGTTGGCCCGGAGGGCGGTTGGAGAATATTTGAAAGGTTTTAAATTCGTTCGGGGAGCCTTGGCCACCCGTCCAGGCCCTTGGTTCATTTTAAATCTTTCTCCTCAAAAGCAAAACCTTCTTTTTCTACGGCTTATTTGTGGGAAAAACGCCCAAAGTATGCCCACTGAAAACATTTACGCCGAGATACTCACCATCGGCGACGAAATTTTGTACGGTCAAATCACCGATACCAACTCGCAATGGATGAGTGCCGAACTGGACAAGGCCGGGTTTCGGGTGGCCCGCAAAGTGGCCATTGGCGATACCAAAGCAGCGATTTTGCAAGGCGTAACCCAAGCCGAGCAGTCGGTGGCCCAAGTAGTGCTCATGACCGGCGGCCTCGGCCCCACTAAAGACGACATTACCAAAACCACGCTGGCCGAGTATTTTGGCAGCCCCATGCGGCTGGACGAAGGCGTGTTGGCCAACATCACCCGGTTGTTTGCCCAGCGCGGGCGCACCGTAAGCCCCACCAACCAGTTGCAGGCCCAAGTGCCCCAGCTTTGCCAAGTGCTGATGAACGAGGTAGGCACGGCCCCCGGCATGTGGTTCGAGCGGGGGGGCAAGGTGTTTGTGTCCATGCCCGGCGTGCCCCACGAAATGAAGTGGCTCATGGCCAATCACGTCATCCCCCGGTTGCGTCAATACTTCGCCACCCCGGTCATCGCCCACAAAATGATCCGCACCATCAACATCCCCGAGTCTACCCTCTCGGACCTGATCGAACCTTGGGAACTGGCCTTGCCACCGCACATCAGGCTGGCCTACTTGCCCAAAATGGGGCAGGTGCGCCTGCGCCTCACCGGCACCGGCAATGACCAAGCCACCCTCGAGGCCGAAATGCAAGCCCAGATCGCGGCGGTACTGCCCCTGATCCAAAAAAACGTGTACGGGTTCGACGATGACGAGATTGAGAAAACCGTGGGCCGCCTGCTGGTGCAAACCGGCCACACCATTGCCACGGCCGAAAGCTGCACGGGCGGCTACGTGGCCCACCAACTTACCCAGTGGCCCGGCAGCAGCCGCTACTTTGTGGGCGGTATCGTGGCTTACAGCAACGAGGTAAAAATGAGCCAGCTAGGCGTGAACGCCGCCACTTTGGCCGCCCACGGGGCCGTGAGCGAGGCCACCGCGCTGGAAATGGCTACCCACGTGCGGCAGCAATACGGAGCCAGCCTGGGCATAGCCACCACCGGCGTGGCCGGACCCGACGGCGGCACCCCGGAAAAACCGGTGGGCACGGTGTGGATCGCGCTGGCCCACGCGCAGGGCGCGGAGGCGCGCAAGCTCCAGCTCTCCAGCGAACGGGCACTTAATATCAGCCTCACCAACAACTCGCTGCTCAACTGGGTGCGCCTGTGGCTGGAGCAAGCCGGGGCCTAGTTGATCCGTTCAAAAATGTTTTTCGCAAAGACGCAAAGTCGCCAAGGTGGTTTAGGCTTTTGGCTGGGCCAGGGTGGAGGATCAAACGCCGAACAATTGGCGCAGCCGCTCCCACAGAAGTTTTTTCTTCGCCGTGTCCTGGGCAATCTGGGCCAAGGAGTCGGCATAGAGCAACTGGGCCTGGCCCAGCACGGGCACGGCCTCGTACCGCTCGGCAAAGGCGAAATCGCGGGGGGGCTGGCCCGCCGCAAACACCAAAATAAAACGGCGGCCCTCGGCCAAACTGGCTTGGTAAGTAGGCAGCAAATGGGTGTCGTACTGTTGGGCGGGCACTTTTACGGCCTCTAATATTTTAGCGAGTAGGGTTTGTTCCTCGGCCGCTAACTGGGCTTCGTGGAGCACCAGCACGGGCCGTGGGGCGGGCCTGGGTGATGGTTGGGTGAGGTCAGTTCCTTTTTCCCCCGGCCGCACGTACAGGTCATCGGTCAAAATCAGGGGCAGGGCCAGGGGGTCAGGTTGCAGGCGGTCAGGCATGGCCGTTCAATAACGATAGCTTGGCAATTTGGCGGTCTTTTTCGGCCAATTGCTGCTCCAAATTTGCCAATTTCTCATCAAACTGCCGTTTTTGGCTACTCAATTTATCGTATGCCTTTTTCATGATGGCGTCTTGCCCTTCCATGCGGCGTTGTTTTGTTTCCAGCTCGGTGTTTTTGCGGGCAATCTCCTCTTGCACGGCGTGCATCTCCTCCAGGCTTTGCCGCATCTCTTCTTCCTGGGCCATCAATTCCTGGGTCATCTGCTCGGCTTCTTCCTTTTTCTGGCGCATCTCGTCCTTTTGCGCCTGCATTTTCTCGTACGCTTTTTTCAAAATCTGCTCATTGTTTTGCAATCGCCGCTCACTAGCCTCGAGCTCAGCCTGCTTGCGGGCCATTTCCTCAAAACTGGCCGCCAACTCTTCCATATTTTGGCGTAGCTCTTCTTCTTGCGAACGCAGTTGTTGGTTCAACTCATCGGCCTCTCGTTTCTGCTTCACTACCTCGGCTTGTTGGCTCTGCATCCGCTCGTAGGCTTTCTTCAAAATGGTTTCGTTCGATTGCAGCTTTTCTTGGCTGCGCTCCAAATCGGCTTGTTTGCGGGCCATTTCTTCTTGGGTAGCCACCAATTCTTCCACGTTTTGGCGCATTTCTTCTTCTTGCGCGCGTAACTGCTCGGTCAGCGTTTGCGACTCTTGCAACATGCGTAGGTTGCGTTCAGCGTTTTGCACCGAGGCAATGGTGGCGGCCAGGTTTTCCGACAGTTTTTCTACAAAGGCGCGTTGGTGGGGCGGGATGTCGTGGAACGAAGCAACCTCGACCACCCCTTGCACCTGCTCGTTGAACTTGAGCGGCACAATGAGCGAGCAACGGGGCGAAGCCTGCCCCAAACCCGAGGCTATGGGCGAGTAATCAGTAGGTAAATTATCGAGGTAAAGGGTTTGCCGATCCACAAAGGCTTGGCCCACCAGGCTTTCGCCGGGTTGTAGCCGCCGGGCCAAGGCCCGGGCTTCGTCAAAGGCGTAGCTAGCGCACAAGTCCAGCACGGGCTGCCCGGCTTCGTCGGTAGTGGCTACAAACAGGCCGCCTTGGTTGGCTCCCAAATATTTCACCAAATTGCTGATAATCATCTCTGAGAGTTGATCTAACCCGGCCACCTCCGTCCTAAAAATGTCGGCAAACTTGGCCAGCCCTTCGGTGGCCCAGGCCTGGCGTTTTTCCCGCTCGTCCACCTGTTGCAGTTGGTCGCGCATGGCCAGCAACTGGCCCGCCAGGTTTTGTTGGTTCAGGGTGCGGTTTTGCTCAGTCAAGCTAGCCCAGGTGGCCGTAAAATCGCGCTGGGCCATTTTGCCCACAAAACCCGAGGCACTTTGCAGGGCCGAGGTGAGTTGCTCAAACACTCCCTGGGCAGTTATTTGGGTGGGGGGCTGGCCATTGTCAAATAGCAATCGGCGGATGCTTTGGTCAAACTTTACCAACAGGGCTTCACGTTGGGTGCCGTTTTGGTAAATGCGCCACGCTATCAGCCCCAACAACGGGATGGCCAGTACCAGCAACCCAAGTTGAAACCAGAAAGTACGCTTCTGGGCGTTTTCGTAACGGGTGGTAGCATCTTGCTGGAGTTTAAGAACGGTTTCATTGTATTTGTTTCTAAACGCCTTGAACGGCACCCGCAAAGTGGCCCCTCTCCCTAAGCTCATCGCTTTCTTGAACGCCTCTAAGCTATCTTGCTCCAAATAGGCCGCCATTTTCATGGCGTGCCCGCGGTAACTGTCAAACTCCCTTTTAAGTTCTACCAGGTCGGCCCGGTTCAACTGGTACTGGATAAAAAGCGTATCGGCAATCTTAAAATGGCTGTCAAATTCCTGAAGGGCATTTTCGTAGGGTTCCAATGACGTTTTTTGCTTGAGCAAAGAGTAACTTAGCAAACCCAGCTCAATGTTTTTTACCGTGTTGCCATGCAAGCCACTGATTATTTTACGGAGTTTGTCTGTATCATTCACCACTACGTAGTTCTCACTGATCACTTTCTGGTTGAGGTACATAAACCAGGTATGTAGCCCAATAAGGACTAACAAAAACAATAAGGAGAAACTAAGGAAGTTCCGTTGAAAAAAATCGTTCATACCGATAGGGCAATTTGGCTATCTAAAACTAACTAGAGGAAAAACTTCTCCAGCGGCAAATAAGTTTTCGGAGTTTTTACGATTGGGTGGCAGTACCAATAAGCCGTTCACGTCCAGTAAATTGGCCAAGTCGCCGGAGCCGCCACCTGCCACAGGGTGCGCCAATAACGTGCCGTTTTGTTGTGCGAGGGTACGCACTTGCAAGAAATAGGTAAGATCGGGGGCAAACTTGATGTCTTGGCCCAAAACGGCAAACTGGGGCGGGGGTTCCGGGGCTTGGAGCACCCGCCGCAGCCAGGGCAGCACATAGTGGTAGTAGCCCACAAAGGTGGACACCGGGTTGCCCGGTAAGGCAAATACCGGCACGGGGCCGCGAGGGCCAGGCCCCAGCCCAAACCAAAACGGCTTGCCGGGCCGCTGGGCCACTTTATGGAACAGTTTTGCCACGCCTAGGTCAGCCAGGGCGCGGGGCACCAGGTCGGCCAGGCCCTCCGACACGCCGCCGCTGAGCAGCAGGGCATCGCACCGGTCCAGCAACTGGGCCAGGCCGGTGCGCAGGGCATCCAACTGGTCGGGCAGGTGGTGCAGTTGACAGGGCACGTGCCAGGCTTGCAAGGCCGCTTGCAGCAAGTAGCCGTTGCTGCGCCTGATCTGGTGGGGCAGCGGGTTTGCGGCCACGTCCACCAACTCATCGCCAGTGGAGATTACGGCCAACTGGGGTAACTGGCTCACTTCCAGGTGAGTAAGCCCCACGGTGGCGGCCACGGCAATATCCGGGGCAGCCAACACCCGGCCCGGGGCCAGCAACTCGGCCCCCCGGGGGCGGTCGCTGCCCTGGAGGTGTACGCACTGGCCCAGGGTTACAGGCACGCCCGCCCGCACGCGCACCGGCGAGCTGCCCTTTTGCTCGGCTTCCAGGTCTTCGTAACGCACCACGGTATCGGCCCCGTGGGGCAGCACCGCCCCGGTCATTACCTGGATGGCGGTGCCCGGGGCCAGCGTGAGCGGGGGCTGCCCGGCCAATTGCACCGCCGAAGCGGGTAGCCACTGCTCAGGTTGGGCGGCCCACTGGGCGTAGCTAAAAGCAATCCCGTCCATCGTTACCCTCGGGTACGGGGGGAAGTCCCGGTCGGCCCGCACGGTTTGCCGCAGCACCCGCCCGGTAGCTTGGGCCAAGGGCACTCGCTCGGTGCCTACAGGCAGGGCCTGGGCCAGTATTTGGGCAAGGGCTTGGTCAGGGGTGAGCATAACAGTAGGTTGAGCCTGCCAAAGTTAAGGCGGCCGCGGCAAGGTACCTGGCTAGGCTGGGGCGGTTGTTGGCTTTTTATCAAAATAAGCCCTGGATATAAGCTACTCGCTTGGATTGGGTGGCTTTTTAACCGGACCATCATCGCAAAAAGTTCAAGGATCGGCATTTTGATTACCAATCACCCCTAACGGCAAACACGACCATAAAATTTGATATTAGACCTCTTGCAAATTAGATTTTTGACCGGGCGAAGGCTTGAGACTTGGCTTAAACTCCGCCTTTTTTAGCTCCGCCCTGCCCTTCGGGCTTGGACGGCTCAACTCCGACAAGAGTACGAGTAATGAGCAAGACATCTACCACCGATTTTTATCTTGTCCCCAACAAAAAAGCACCCCCATTGGAGGTGCTCAGGCCGAAATATCCCGGTTGGGCAACGGCGGTTTACTGCTTCTTCATCTTTTCCAGGTCAGCTACCTTGAGCCGCAGGGCCTCTAGTTCGGTTTTTTTGGTAGCCTGGTTATTGATGTTGGTTTGGATGGCATCCTGGTTTTGCTTGATCTTGGCCTGCAATTCCGCGATCTGTTTCTCAAAGTCGCTGTTGTCTTTCTCCATTTTCGCCTTGTTTCTTTCTAAGTCGCTCAACTCGCCTTGACCTATTTTCAGCTTGGCATTTTCGGCCTTGATCAACTCGTCGAGCACTACTTTTTGCATCCGTTTGCCAAACTCGAGCAGAAACTTTTCGGCCTCTGGGTACTCCTTTTCATGGGTGTTGCGGCTCAGAAAGGCCCCACCTAAGTCGAACCAAACGGTGAGGTAGGCTTTGTCGGTGGTTTGCGAAGGGGTGGCGTACAGGTCTATGGTGTTGTTGCCGTTGATGGTTTTTACCACGGCGTTGTCGCCCATCATTTCTTCGGCCTTTTTACCGGAGGTGATCTTGGCTTTAAAACCTTTTACGTAGTCGCCCCATTCGCTCATGAGCACTTTTTTGTCCACTAGGGGCAGTTCCAGTTCCAGGGCGGCCCGGGTGCCCTGGCTCATGGCCGCTGAGGTTTCGCGCACCTGCGCCCAAGCGTGGGCCGCCAGCAAGAGCAGGCTACTGATTAAGCTGAGTGTTTTCATGGTTAATGGTTTTTTGATGTTGGTCAAATGTATCAGAAAAACGTCGGTTTAGCTAAAAATATTGGCTAGTGGCGGCTTGGGCAGGTTTAGTTTGTAATTAAAAAGCCAGCCCTAGCCCCAACGCCCCCACATTGGCTAAAAAGCCTACCTTTGCGCCCTTAAACAAGCCCGGCTTTGTAGGTTCCGGGCGCTAAACGGTTGTACCAATGCAAATTAACATCACCCTACCCGACGGTTCCGTGCGGGAGTACCCCCAGGGCATTACGGGCCTGGGCATTGCCCAAAGTATCAGCGAAGGCCTGGCCCGCAACGTGTTGGCCGCCCAAGTAAACGGCCAAGTGTGGGACGCCACCCGGCCCATCCAACACGATGCCCAAGTGCGGCTCCTCACCTGGAACGACGACGAAGGCAAGGCCACTTTCTGGCACTCGTCGGCCCACCTGATGGCCGAGGCCCTGGAGGCCCTGTACCCCGGCACCAAGTTTGGCATCGGCCCAGCCATTGAAAAAGGTTTTTATTACGACGTGGACTTTGGCGACCGCAAGTTTGCCGCCGAGGACATTGAGAAAGTAGAAGCCAAAATGCTGGAACTGGCCCGCCAAAAGTCGGCTTACGTGCGCACCGAGGTGCCCAAAGCCGAGGCCATCCGCTATTTTACCGAAAAAGGCGATCCGTACAAGCTCGAGCTCATTGACGGGCTGACCGACGGTGAAATCACCTTTTACCAGCAAGGCAATTTCACTGACCTGTGCCGGGGGCCGCACATCCCCGATACCGGGTTTATAAAGGCCGCCAAAATCACCAACGTGGCCGGGGCCTACTGGCGCGGGAGCGAAAAGAACAAAATGCTCACCCGCTTGTACGGCATCACCTTCACCAAAGACAAAGACCTGAAGGACTACCTCACCCAACTGGAAGAAGCCAAAAAACGCGACCACCGCAAGTTAGGGCAGGAGTTGGAGCTATTCACCTTCTCGGAACGGGTGGGCAAGGGGCTGCCGCTGTGGCTGCCCAAAGGTGCCCTGCTGCGCGACCGGCTGGAAACCTTCCTCAAAAAAGCCCAAGTGCGGGCGGGTTACCAGCCCGTGGTAACGCCCCACATTGGCAGCAAGCAGTTGTACGTTACCTCGGGCCACTACGAAAAGTACGGCAAAGATTCGTTCCAGCCCATCCATACCCCCGACGAGGACGAAGAGTTTTTGCTCAAGCCGATGAACTGCCCCCACCACTGCGAAATTTACAAGTCGCGCCCGCGCTCGTACAAGGAGCTGCCGCTGCGGCTGGCCGAGTTTGGCACGGTGTACCGCTACGAGCAAAGCGGCGAGTTGCACGGCCTCACGCGCGTGCGGGGCTTTACGCAAGACGATGCCCACATCTTCTGCCGCCCCGACCAAGTGAGCGAGGAGTTTATGAAAGTGATCGACTTGGTGCTGTACGTGTTTAAAACCCTTGGTTTTGAGGATTATACGGCCCAGGTGTCGCTCCGGGACCGCGAAGACCGCGCCAAGTACATCGGCTCCGACGAGCTGTGGGAGCGCGCCGAGGCGGCCATTATCGAGGCGGCCGCCGCCAAAGGGCTGCCCACCAAAGTCGAGTACGGCGAGGCGGCTTTTTACGGCCCCAAGCTGGACTTTATGGTGCGCGACGCCATTGGCCGCAGTTGGCAACTGGGCACCATCCAGGTCGACTACAACCTGCCCAACCGGTTCGAGTTGGAGTACATCGGCTCGGATAACCAGCGGCACCGGCCCGTGATGATCCACCGGGCACCGTTTGGCAGCATGGAACGCTTTGTGGCCGTGCTCACCGAGCACTGTGCGGGCAATTTCCCCCTGTGGCTCTCGCCCGAGCAAATCGCGGTGCTGCCCATTTCGGAGAAGTACGAAGAATATGCCCAGCAGGTGTTTTTGGCCTTGCAAGAAGCCGACGTGCGGGGCTTTTTGGATAACCGCGACGAGAAGATCGGCCGCAAAATCCGCGATGCCGAGGTGAGCAAAGTACCTTACATGCTCATTGTGGGCGAGAAAGAACAAGCCGAAGGCAAAGTGGCCGTGCGCCGAAAAGGCGAAGGCGACCTGGGCAGCATGGACTTGGCCGCTTTCCAAGCCCATTTTAAAGCCGAAATTGAGCAAATGATGGCGGGCTAAGGCCAGAAAGGTTTGACAATCCGTTGATTGTCAAACCTTTTTAATATTTTCCACGGTTCATACCAATGCCAAAATCAAATAGAGATTTCTCATGGCATTACTGTTTGATGGATCAAGTGAAACAATCATTTAATCATTAAGTCATTTTGGTATTAAAGCACTGGCCGTAAAATTTGCCAAACGGTTTCGGCCACTAGTTGGTGGCCCTGGGCCGTGGGGTGGATGCCGTCGGGCAGGTTCAGGTCGGGGATGCCACCCACTTTCTCGAGCAAAAACGGGATCAAGGTTACTTGATTTTTTTGGGCCAGGGCCGGATACAGTTGGCGGAAAGCCTGGGTGTAGTCTTGCCCCATACTGGGCGGGGCTTCCATGCCGGCCAGCACGATTTTAATGGCCGGGTACTTGGCCCGGGCCTTGTCGATAATGCCCTGAAGGTTTTGCCGGGCCAGGTTGGGCTGGATGCCCCGAAGCCCATCGTTGCCGCCCAGCTCGATCACCAGCACATCCACCGGTTGGCGCAGCATAAAATCGATGCGGGCCAGGCCGCCCGTGGTGGTTTCGCCACTGAGGCCGCCGTTCACCACGCGGTAAGGCAAGTTCAGCGAGTCAATTTTTTGTTGGATGAGGGCCGGGAAGGCCTGCTCCGGGTCTAGCCCATAGCCCGCAGTGAGGCTATTGCCAAAAAACAAGATGGTTTTGGTGTAAGCCCGGGCGGCGGGCAAGTCGGTAGCGGCGGTATCCGCTCCGGCCGTCCCGGTTTTTTCCTGTTCGGTAGGTGGGGACTGGCAGGCCAGCAGCCCCGTGCCCAACAGCAGCGGCCCTAGCCAAGCAAACAAACGGGTCATAAGCAAACGTTTTGGTTATTTAACCCCAATGCTACGAAATGGTTGGTTGGGTCGACATTTTTACTACGCAATGGAGGTTAAAATGACGAAATGATAGATTAATTAAACTGCCTTTCTTTTTGATTATCAATTATTTATAAGCTAAAAAAATTTTACTTGCTCTGTGTTTTTTGCCAGCGGCAGCCGCATACGGGAAGACCAGCCCGCGACCTTTACTTGGTTACGCGCTCACCCGCG
>JALONO010000306.1 GCA_025454895.1 Bernardetiaceae bacterium | reverse complement strand
GTCCACCAATCGCGCCGTCGGGTCGCGCGCGTGGGCCAGGCCCAACTGGCTAAACGCTTGGTCCAACCGGGCCAATATTTCGCCCTGGAGGTCGCGCTCGGGCGGGTGCAGGGGCAGGTGCTGGTGGAGCCAGGTGGCCATTTGGCCAATGGTGCCGATCCCTTCCGCCGCTTGGTCGGGGATTTCAATCTTGAATTTCTGCTCAAAAGCGATGAGCAGTTCCACGCTGTCGAGGCCCATGGGTCAGGTTTTAGAGCCTCAAATTAGGATGCAGGGACGAAGGAGCAAAGTTTGGCTTTGGCCTAAAAACCCCCACCGGGGCGAATGGTGGCTCCCGAGCCGTCGCGATAAGCGCTGACGTGGCGGCTAGAGCGGCTAGGCAACAGATTGCCCCCCTGGTCATACTCCACCCAAAGACCCTCTCTATGCCCAAAATCGATGGAGCCGGGTATAAAGGAGTCGCTGGAGAACCAACTACTGCGCCAGGCCGTAAAAAACGCCTGCAATTCGGTGGAAGCCTCCAACGACGAGCCTAACGTGCGGGCCATCGTGCTGCACAAAGCGTGGCCGTCGCCAAAATCGTCGATCGAGCAAACACCATCGCTGGAAGCGGCGGCGGCCCGCGACGAGATGTGGGCCGCCCCGCACACGCGCAGCACGGTATGCCACACGCGGCCGTGCAGCGCGCCCAGTTGGCCCACCGTGCCCCCGCAAGTGGCGGAGTGGCTGATCATTTCGCGGCAAAACTGAAGGCCGTAGCCCATTTGCCCTTCGTATTCGTTTCCGTGGCACCAGATTTCCAGCCAGTTACGGGTACCCGCCGTGGCGTAGCGGCGCACAAAGGCAATGAACTCGCTCAGGGGGGTGGTGGCATCGCAGGCAAACACGTGGTCGGCCAGGTATTGGCGGGCGGTGCCCACGCTGCCCCGGTAGCTGCGGCTAATCAAGCGGCGGTCGATGGCAATGAGTTTGGGCATGGTCAATAGTCATCAAGGGTTTGGGAAATCCTGTTAATTTTTGAACCCTGGTCATCCGATAAAACCAAGTATTCCAGGGTTGCTGACCATAAAAGTGCTGGCCCGGCCTGGTTATGACAGTACCGCCCGTAAATTGTTAAACGCCTCGTTTACAATACCCCGGCGGCCAATAATTCGGCTAAGTCCAACACTTTTACTTCCCCTTCGCGGTTTTTGTTCTTCACCCCGTCGCTCATCATGGTGAGGCAGAAAGGGCAGGCCGCCGCCACCACGTTGGCCCCCGTGGCCAGGGCCTCCTCAATGCGCTCGATGTTGACTTCCTTTTTGCCCTTTTCGGCTTCTTTAAACATCTGGGCACCGCCCGCGCCGCAACACAGGCCCTTGGAGCGGCAGCGTTTCATTTCCACCAGTTCGGCATCGAGGGCTTGCAGCACGGCCCGGGGGGCTTCGTACACGTCGTTGGCCCGGCCCAGGTAGCAAGAGTCGTGGAAGGTGATTTTTTGGCCTTTGAACGCCCCGCCGCCTTGCACGCGCAGTTTACCCTGGTTAATGAGTTGTTGCAGCAGTTGCGAGTGGTGCAGCACCTCGTAGTTACCACCCAGCGCGGGGTACTCGTTTTTAATAGTATTGAAACAGTGGGGACACGCCGTTACTACTTTTTTAATCCCGTAGCCGTTCAGGGTTTGGATGTTTTGCAGGGCCTGCAACTGGAACAGGAACTCGTTGCCCGCCCGTTTGGCGGGATCGCCGGTGCAGGTTTCCTCGGCCCCGAGCACGGCAAACCGCAGTCCCACTTTGTTTAAAATTTTGACCATCGCCCAGGTTACGCGCTTGTAACGGTCGTCGAAACTACCGGCACAGCCCACCCAAAACAAAATGTCGGGGCTTTGGCCTTGGGCGGCCAGGTCGGCCATGAGCGGCACGTGGTGGAGGTTGGCAGAACTTGACATGCGAAGTAAAGCAGCTTAGGGGGCTAAATTAAGCTAAATGATTTAATGATTGGATGATTAAATGATTGTTTTATTTGGTTATAGGCCGCTTACTGGATAGATATGAGAATTTTTTCATCATATTTAAAAGTTAACTATATTAGATAAATGAGTAAACGGCACGGCCGTCTCTCGCCCCGGCGCGAAAACGCGGAGCTTGGCCGGGCAAGGGATTTTTGCCAGGCCAAGCTCCAATACCCCGAGGATTGGCAATTGCCTCGGCTTAAGGCTGATCGATAAACCGTTGATTGATGGGCTGGTAGCTGTCGATGCGGCGGTCACGCAGGAAGGGCCAGTGGGTGCGGTAGTAGTCGGCCTCGGCCAAGTCCACGGGCTGCACGTGTACCACCTCCTGGTCGTGGGGGGCTTGGTAGTCCACCCGGCCAAAGGCGTTGCTCACAAACGAGCCGCCCCAAAACTTCATATCGCCCTCGGTGCCGATGCGGTTGACCGACACCACAGGTACGCCGTTGGCCACCGCGTGGCTGCGCTGGATGGTTTGCCAGGCGTTGTACTGGTCGCGGTTCACGCTGTCGTTTTGCGAGGTGGCCCAGCCGATGGCCGTGGGGTAAAACAGCACCTCGGCCCCCATGAGGCTGGTGATGCGGGCCGCTTCGGGGTACCATTGATCCCAACACACCAGCACGCCGATTTTGGCAAACTTGGTGGTAAACACCTTGTAGCCCAGGTCGCCGGGGGTGAAATAGAACTTTTCGTAATAGCCGGGGTCGTCGGGGATGTGCATTTTACGGTACTTGCCCAGGTAACCGCCGTCGGCATTGATCACGGCGGCGGTATTGTGGTACAAGCCCTGGGCGCGTTTCTCGAACAGGGAGGCCACGATCACCACCCCCAGTTCGCGGGCCAGGGCCTGGAAACGCTCGGTGGTGGGGCCGGGGATCGCCTCGGCCAGCTCGAAGTTGGCGTAGTCTTCCACGTCGCAGAAGTAGAGCGAGCCGAACAACTCTTGTAGGCACACGATCTGGGCACCTTGCTGGGCCGCTTGGCGGATTTTCGCTTCGGCCAGGGCCGTATTAGCTTCTTTATTGGCCGTGCAAGCAGTTTGCACCAGGCCCACGTTCACTTTTTTCATGGCGTTAACAACAAAAAGACAAGGGAACCGACAAAACAACCACGTGGCCAACCGGGCTTATTTTTAAGCCAAATTGGCCCCGCAGTCAACCAAAAAACCAAGACCAGGTTCCACAATAAGCCCCCGGAGGCGGGTTTTTGTTGAATTGGACAAAATGAGGCTAAAACTTTCAGGGTCAACCACTAACAGTTTGGTAGCCAGTACTTTTGCCCGTGGCGGCCCCAAAGTTAGGCGATTTTGCTTGGCGGGTAACTATTTAGCCCAGTGGCTCGTTTTATATTCATACCGCCTTAACATACTCAACTATGAAACGCTATCCATTTCTGTCCGTGCTGATCGTTTTGACCTGGCTGGTTACGCTGGGGGCTGCGGCCCAAGAGTTTGCCAAAGACCGCTGGCACCAGGGCGAGGCCAACCTTTTCAATGGCGAGGTGTACGCAGGTCAAGTCAAGTTCGACCTGGAAAACAACAGCCTGCAAATAAGCCAAAGCGGCACCATCCGGTCGTTTAGTGCCTTCCAGGTGGAGTCCTTTTCGTTGGTTGACGAGCAAACGAAACTGGTCCGCACGTTTTATGCCCTGCCTTACGAGCGGGCCGACAACTACGAAACCCCTACCTTTTTCGAACTACTCAGCGACGGCGAAACCGCCAGCCTGCTCAACCGCGAAGTGGTGGTGCAACGGGTGGTGAACCAAGGCGTGGCCGGCGGCTGGGGCTGGGGTTGGGGCATGCGGCCCATGGGCGTAACGGTACCCGTGTTGGAAAACCGCCTCTTTTTACTGGATAAAGAAAAGAGCAAGGTGATCAAACTCAACGACAAGAAAGGCGACCTGTTTGAGCACCTGCCCAGCTACCGGGCCGAGGTAGAGGCTTACGCCAAAAGCAAGCGGCTGGACCCGGCCCGGCTGGACCACGCCGTGCAATTGATGGAGTACTACCACACGCTCACCAAGCGTAGTAATTAAATTTGGTGGTGGGGTCGCGAACCGTCGGTAGGGTTAGGGAGCGCGAATTAAACCGTCGGCAGGGCTTGGAGCCGTTGCCAAAGTGGCGGAGCACGAACCAAACCGTCGGCAGGGCTTGGAGCCGCTGCCGAGGTTTTGCAACGGCCTTTCTTTTTGTACCCCTTCCCGTATCTTTGCACGCATCAATTCTTTTAAGCAAATAACAACCGTTTTCAAACTATGGCGTTTGATATAGACATGATTAAGGCGGTGTACGCCCGCATGGGCGAGCGCATTGCCGCTGCCCGCAACCTGTTGGGCCGCCCCCTTACCCTGGCC
>JALONO010000063.1 GCA_025454895.1 Bernardetiaceae bacterium | reverse complement strand
CCCGGCCAGCAGCCGCTCGGCGTAGGCCGTGATGCGCATCATCCACTGTTTCATCAGCTTGCGCTCCACCGGGTAGCCGCCGCGCTCCGAAAAGCCGTCTTTCACCTCATCGTTGGCCAGCACCGTGCCCAGGGCCGGGCACCAGTTCACCACGGCGTCGGCCAGGTAAGTGAGCCGGTACTTGAGCAGCAGGTTGGCTTTTTCGGCTTCGCCAAAGGCCCGCCACTCCTCGGCGGTAAACGTGGGCGTGTCCTCGTCGCAGGCGGCCTTTACCTGGGCATTGCCCTGTTTTTCAAAGAGTTGTACCAACTCGGCCATCGGTTTGGCCTGGCCCAGCCCCTGGTGGGCGGGGTCGGCCAGGTCGTACCAAGCGTCGAACAGTTGGGCAAAAATCCACTGGGTCCATTTATAATAGCTGGGGTCAGACGTTTGCACTTCGCGGTCCCAGTCGTAGTCCATCCCGATTTTGCCGAGCTGTTTTTTGTACGTGTCAATGTTTTTGGCCGTGGTGAGGGCTGGGTGCTGGCCCGTCTCGATGGCGTACTGCTCGGCGGGCAGGCCAAAGCTATCGAAGCCCATGGGGTGCAGCACGTTGTAGCCCCGGAGCCGCCGGTACCGCGACACAATGTCGGTGGCGATGTAGCCCAGCGGGTGCCCCACGTGCAGGCCCGCGCCCGAGGGGTACGGGAACATATCGAGCACGTAGTACTTGGGCTTGCTGGGGTCGTTTTCGGTTTTATAAACTTTTTTTTCGGCCCATTTTTGGTGCCATTTCGGTTCGATTTCGCGGTGGTTATAGTCGCGCGCCATACAAAGTGATCGACGTAGTCGTTTTTTTAGAGGCGGCAAAGATACGCCAAAGCGCGGTGCCTCGTCAGCCAGGTCCGGCATCAGGTTACCCCCAAGCACAAGCAATTGGGCTACTGGAGCCGCTTCTTCCAAAAATCAATCGATTCTTCTAATACCTTTTTGTAAATAAAACGGTCGCCTTGCTCGGCCAGGCCGAATTGCAGCGACTTCTCGGCCATTTTTACGGCCCCGGCAAAGTCGTTATCGAGGGCCAAAAGGTCGGCCTTGAGCCAAAAGGGGAAAAAATTCTTGGCGTTTTGCTGGTCGTGCAGAGTAATGCAGCGGTCCACCCACTGGCGGGCCTCGCCCAGGCGCAGGTTGTTGCGCAGGCAATACTCGACGCAGTTGGCCAGCACGCGCCAATTCTCGCCCGCGTTGCGCACGGCGGCATCGAGGTTTTCGTTGGCCTTGCGGTCCACGTCCACCTTGATCACCAGCGGGATCGCCAACTTTTCCCAGCTAATGAGCAACTCGGCCGAGTTACGGCCCAGGTTTTCCAACGAAATCTCAAACGTTTCCTTAAAAGGGATTTTGCGGGGTTTGGCCCGGATGGTGAGCACGTTATTCTCCTCTTTGAACCCGGTGGTGCCCCACGACCGGGTGTCTTTGTTGAGTAGCACCGTCCATTCGCCGCTGCGGGCGGGCATGGTAAACAGGGCGTAGTCGCCCGCCTTGATGCGCAGATCGTTCACGGTTACATCGTCGCTGAACGATACCACCGTGGCCTCGTTGGCCCCCGTGCGCCACACCACATCGTAGGGCACTAGTTTGCCCCAGATTTTCCGGTTTTTAACGCCGGGGCGGTGGTACACCACCTTTACCTCGGTGAGGCCCACCACTTGTTTCACTTCGGCGGCGGGGCTACTTTGGGGCAAGTTTTGCCCCCGGCCCACCAGCGGCAGGGCGCAAACCAAGGCGACAACGAACAAACGGAGGTTAGTCATGGCTTTTGAATGATTAAATGACAAGAATATTGTGAACTTCTGATATTCAATTACTTAGGATAAGATAATTCTAAGTTTACTTTTTGTTTTAATGATCAAATGATTGCATGATTAAATGATTGTTCTTTTTGATTATCCGTCATCAATCGCCTCAAAAACCCGTTAGCTCTATTTGATTTTAGTATTCAGCCGATAGATGGGAAACGAAGAAATTCTGCCCCCGCGCCACCGGCAAAAGTAAACCGGGTCTGGCTTATCTGCTTCCGGGGGCGGCTATGAAAACCAGCGGGCCATCGCGCGGTCTGCCCACCCTAAAAAGCCAAACCGCAACCCAAGCGGATTGCGGCTGTGCTCAATGGGAATGAAATTTAATTATTTGGTTTGAAGCAATTGGTTAAAATGGATACTTGTTTTGGGCAATCACGTGGTCGGCAATTTGCCGGCCAGTGGCCACGGTGTTCAGCGGGTTAATTTTAGTAAACCGCTTCAGGCCCATCAGCATCACCCGCTGCTCGTCGCCGGTGGCAAAGGCGTTGATCGCCTCTTTGCCGTGTACGGTCAGTTGGTCCACCGCGTGGTGGAGGTAGAGTCGGGCTAAAGCCAGTTGCTCCTGGCAAGCCTCCTGGCCGCGCAAGTCCACCAACTTCTCGGTGCGCAGCAAGGCCGACTCGGCCACGTAGGTTTCGATGATCATATCGGCCACGTGCATGAGCAGTTCCTGCTGCTCGTCCAGCCCAGGGCCAAAGGTCTGAGCGGCTTTGCCCGCTACCATCAAAATCGCTTTTTTCAAGTTACGGATCACTTCTTTTTCTTCGGCAAAAAGTACCGAGGCATCCACGGTGGCAAAGCTGGGCACCGAGGTAAGCTCTTTGGCCACCGCCATGGCAGGCCCCAGCACATCCAGTTGCCCGGCCATGGCCCGCTTCAGGATCATGCCCACGAGCAACATGCGGTTGATCTCGTTGGTGCCTTCGTAGATACGGGTAATGCGCGAGTCGCGGTACGCGCGGGCCATGGGTGCCTCCTCCGAAAAACCCATGCCGCCGTAAATCTGCAGGCTCTCATCTACCACAAAATCAAGTACTTCCGAACCATGTACTTTCATAATGGCGCACTCGATGGCAAATTGCTCCACTCCTTTGAGTTTGGCTTCGGCCTCGGGCATTCCCTCGGCAATGAGGGCGTTGATGTTGTCCTCAATGTTTTGGCCTGCCCGGTATGCCGCCGACTCGGTGGCATAAGTATAAGCCGCCATTTGGGCAATTTTTTGTTTGATGGCCCCAAAATTGGCGATCGTCTGGCCAAATTGCTTCCGCTCGTTGGCGTAGTTGACCGACATGCCCATTACTTCTTTGGCGGCCCCGATCACGGCGGCGGCCAGTTTAATACGACCGATATTGAGGATGTTTACCGCGATTTTGAAGCCGTTGCCGCGCGTGGAAAGCATGTTTGCCACGGGCACCGGGCAGTCGTTGAAAAACACCTGGCGGGTCGACGAGCCTTTGATGCCCAGTTTCTTTTCCTCGTCGTTCATGGTAATGCCACCATAGGTTTTTTCTACGATGAACGCGGTCAAATTCTTGTCGTCATCAATTTTGGCAAACACGATGAACAAATCCGCAAAACCCGCGTTGGAAATCCACATTTTCTGGCCGGTGATCAGGTAGTGCGTGCCATCGGCACTGAGGCGAGCCTTGGTTTTGCCCGAGTTGGCATCCGACCCCGCGTCCGGCTCGGTGAGGCAATAGGCCGCCTTCCACTCGCCGCTGGCCAGCTTAGGTAGGTAGGCTTGCTTTTGAGCCTCGTTGCCGTAGTATAAAATAGGCAGCGTGCCAATGCCCGTGTGCGCCCCAAAGGCCGTCGAGAACGACCCGGCCGCCCCCAGCACGTCGGCCACCAGCATCGACGAGTTGAAACTCATGCCCAGCCCACCGTACTCGTGCGGTACCGAAATGCCCAGTAGGCCCAGTTCGCCCGCTTTGTTCATGAGTTGCACCATAAAGCCCGGTTCCCTGCCGTCCATGCGGTCGATGTTCGGGTAAATTTCGGTGCGGAGAAAGTCGTAGCAGGCCTGGGCCATCATGCGCTGCTCTTCGTTGAAATCTTCCGGGATAAACACGGCTTGGGCGGGGGTTTCCTGGATTAGGAACTCGCCTCCTTTGAGGGCGGTTTTTTCCACAACTTCCATGGGCAATACGATTTATGGGTGGACAGAAAATGTTATGCTTGCATACTAATACGACAAAAGTAAGCAAAATGTTCGGCTTGCATAACATTTCAAGAAAAAAATTAAGCCACCCTTAACGAATGGCTTTGGAGACACCTGGATTGGAGCGTTTGAATAAATGACAGGCCGCCACCTGCCTGGCAAATTTCAGCATTCTGTTAATTAGACCCATTGCGTATTAGATTAAAATCTTTTCAAATTACCCTTTCTGGGTAAGCTTGTTATAAATGGCCTATTTTGAGCCGCCAAAAATAGAAGGGATCGCCCCTGCCCGACGGACGGCAAAAACGGGAGTTTTTGAGCGAGTAAGTGCGGCTGGATAGGGTGGGGCCAAAAAAGGGCGGATTCCGAACGAAAATTCCGGGCTTTCACCCGACCAAAAACCTAATCTGGAAGAGGTCTATTTACGACCGCAATAACCGTTACACTTTTTGCGGCAGCGGGTAGGCGATGGCCCCGTGGTTGCGCTGGATGTTGGCCAGCATCTCGGCCCGGCTAAGGCCCCGGCCGCCTTTGAAGGCTTGGTAGGCGGCCAATAGCCGTACCGTGGCCCCGGGCAACCAACCCGCTGGGGGCAAATCCAATAAATCGGCCACGGTGTCGCCCATGAGGTACCGCATGTAGGTGGGGACAAAGCCTTTGATGCGGCCCGGCGGCGTGCCTTTAAAAGTTTGCTCAATGCTGGCCACCAAACTGGCCGTGAGGGCCACCCCGATCTCTGATTTTTTGAAATGCCGGTCGGCAATCAAGCGATCCAGCCGGTCGGCCTCGCGTTCGGTGGCGGGCAGCAACTCGGGGCGCACGCCCATGAGCCAGCCCACCACGTTCCACAGGTGCAGGTAAGCCTGGGCCGCCGCCGGGTCCACCGGGATGCCCAGCCGCCGCAGCCCGCGCAGCACAATGAACGAAAAGGCCAGGTTAGTGCCCGCCATATCTTCTTGGTTGATGGGCAGGCCCCAGGCGGCCTCGTCCCACCGGCCACTGCGGCCA
Organism: Bernardetiaceae bacterium; assembly: GCA_025454895.1. Classification (GTDB taxonomy): domain Bacteria; phylum Bacteroidota; class Bacteroidia; order Cytophagales; family Thermoflexibacteraceae; genus JALONO01. Next base: position 23,867 of record JALONO010000063.1, on the reverse strand, counting down.
ATGTGGTAGCGCACGGCCGCATGCATGAGGCGCACCTGCCGCACCATATCGAACCCGGGGCCACCGGGGGCAAACGCCGCTGGCCCGGTAACCGAAAGCACAAAATGCGCCGTTTCGGCCAGGCGGCGGGTGGTATCGGCCTGGATGCGCTGCGAGCGGTACAGCACCCTGGCCCCATCGGCGGCGGCATAGCAATAGGGCAGCGACAAAAACCCCAGCAGCGACATAATGGTTTGGGCGTGCCGGTCGAAGAAGGCCGCACCCTGGGCCAGCAGTTCGGGGTTAGCCCAGGGCGGTAGCTCCGAGGTAATTGGCCAAAGGGCCTGCCCTGCCTCGGTTTGGGCCACGGCGGCCCATTGCGGGGGCGCGGCCTGAGCTTGGGCACCTTCCATGGTGCCATTTGCTTGGGCTTGGGCAAAAAATGCCCCCACGGCCTGGTCAGCCAGGGGGTCGGTGAGCCGCCGACTAGCGGCGAGTAGCTCAGGGGTGAGTGGTTGGTTCATACAAAAAATAGAGGCCAAGGCCCTAACGGCATTGGCAAGCAAAAAGTTTGACCTAGCTCAGCAGCAGTTGGGCTACGGCGGGCCAGTCGGCGGCGCGGGCATCGATCCACTCGGCGGGCGGCTCCCCCTCGGGCGGCTGCCCGAACAGCAGGGTTTGCAGCCCGGCCCGGCGGCCAAATTCCATGTCGCTGGCCGTGTCACCAACCATGAGCGAACTGGCCAAGTCAATTTCCGGGAAATCGGCCAGGGCTTGGTGGGCCATGCCGGGGGCGGGCTTGCGCAGGGGGCTGGCCTGGGCCGCCAGGGCGGGGCAATAATAAACCCGGTCGATGAGCAGGGGGCCGCCGCCCTGCAATTGCTGGAGCATCAGGGCGTGGACTTGGGCCAGGTGGCCGTGGGTCATCAGCCCCTTGCCCACGCCTTGCTGGTTGGTAACCACTACCACCCGGCAAAACCGGGGGCGCAACTGGGCCAGCACCTCGCGCACGTGGGGCAAAAGTTCCAGTTGGGCGGGGTCGGTTACGTAGTCGCCCAGCAGGCGGCGGTTGAGCACCCCGTCGCGGTCTAAAAACAGGGCACTACGGGCGGAGAAGCGCAGGGGCATGGTTGAATGATTGCCTGATCAAATGATTGCATGATTAAAGTTTTTGTAGCTTGATAATGAGTATTTTAGCTAAATTCGGAGGAAGCCCCTCCCCGACGGACGACCAAAAGCGAATGAGCTTTTTGAGGCGAGCCTGTGTGATGGCTTGGGGTGGGGCCAAGACGGGCGGGTTGAATAACATTTTTGCAATAAAGTGGACTCAAAAATGTATTTATGGAAACGACATTTAAATCCCACTCTTTTTAGCTCCACCCAGGCCAACCGCACTTACTCGCTCAAAAACTCCCGTTTTTGCCGTCCAAGGGGAGGGAAGAGACTTTTGTGAATAAAATTAGACCTCTTGCAGATTACATTAAAACTCTTTCAAATTACCCTCTTGGGGTTCGACGGGCAGGGGCGATCCCTTCTATTTTTGGCGGCTCAAAATAGGCCATTTATAACAAGCTTGGCACGGTCAAAAGCCCAAAACTAGCTTTGCGTCTTAGTGGCTTTGCGAGAAATATTTTTGAACGGATCAGCCCTGCCCGACGGGGAGGGATAGGGTGGGGCCAAAAAAAGCGGTTTTTGAACGAAAATCCCGGGCTTTCACCCAGCTAAAAATCTAATGCGCAAGAGGTCTTTTTTATTTTGATTGACACCTCCTATCCACTATGAATTAATGTCGGTATCAATGTATGACTTTTGGGCTTGGTTATCAATTGTTTACATGGTTTTTGTCGTAAGATGACTCAACCGTTTCTTCTTGATACCCTTGTTTATAGTCCCGATGTCCTAAAAAATTTTACCTGGCGTTTTGGGCGGCCAGGCCCAGGCGCTGTTGGCTAATGGCGTAGTAGGCTTCGTCAAGCTCGAAGCCGACGAAGGCGCGGCCCAGCGGCAAACAGGCTACCCCGGTGCTGCCGCTGCCCATGAACGGGTCCAGCACTTGCTGCCCGGCAAAGCTCACCAGTTTCACCAGGTGGTGCATGAGTTCCACCGGCTTGAGCGTGGGGTGGTGGTTGAAGTCTTCGGCATGTTGGCGCACCTTGGGCACGGCAAAAAACTTGTCGTAGCCATCGTGGAAGGGGTCGGTGCGGAGCAGGTTGGCGCTCACGCGGCCCAGCGGGTGCGGGTTGTGCCCCACTTTGCCCTCGCCCGGCTCGTAGGGGATACGGGTTTGCTCCAAGTTGAGCGCGCCCGTGCCGTGTTTGATCAGGTTTTGGGCCACAGTGAGGCCGGTTTCCAAGGGTTTCTGCACCAAAATAATGGGTTCGTAGGCAGGTTTGAGGCCCAGACCCGCGCCTTGGTAGCGGCTGGCCAGGTCGGAGCTGGCGGCCCGTTTGGGCTTGCCGTTTTGGGCGTAGTAATTGTCGGCCCCGCCTTTTTTGTAGCCTTGCACGTAGTTATAATGGCCCACTATTTTACTCTCCACGCCCAGTTCTTTGTCGATGTCCAGGGCCACGTCGCGACTTTTGGGCATCCCGTTGAGATAGGCCCAAAACAGCACGTCTTTGATGAGGAACCCGCTGTCTTCCAGGTCCACCATGAGCCGGTGCATCAGTTTCACCGACGAGAACACCAGCCCGAACGCGCCGCTTTTGAGCACCCGCAGGCTATCGGCCCAGATTTGCGGATTGGGCAGGGCCTTGTCCCAATCATGGTTTTGGTACGAGATGCCGTAAGGCGGATCGGTAACGAGGGCATCCACCGAAGCCTCGGCCAGGGGGGCTAAGCCGTAGCACGACTGGTGGAACAAACGGTAAGCAGAATTGGACATGGAACGGGAAAGTGGCAATGAAAGTAACGCTTAAAAAATCTAACAAAAACGAAGGATTACAGGAGGCAAAATGGATGTCTTAATTACTAAATGGTTGCATGATTAAATGATTGTTTCATGTGATTATCAATCATTTACAAGATGAGGAATACATAATCTTTATTTGGATTTGGTATAACATTGGTAATCAGTTATTTAAAAATAAATATTCTTCTCTTTTTCTTTGTGGTAGTACACTTGAATTGACGCATTATTTGGCAACAATTAACCTGGCGGTCGATACACAAATCCGGTGGCAGTGGTGCCCACAATGTTGTCGTTACCAATGCGTCCGGCGGCCAGTTCGGTTTGCAGGTAGGCCAGGTAAGCCTCCCGGTAAATGCCAAAACCGTTGGGCAAGAAATGGAGCGAATTAAACCGGCCCTCGCGCGCCAACGAGTAAGGCAAATTGACGTGCCGTCCGGCCAGTTGGTTGCCCGCTTTGTGTTGGGCCTTGTACCGCCGAAATTCCCAAGCCCGGGGCGTGTCCACAAAAATATGGAGGTTGTACCACTGGCCGCCCCATTGCAATTGGAAATCGACCCCGATGAGGTCGAGGCCGGGCGGACGGCGCACGTGATCCGGGCCAAAAAAGTCGCGGCACAGGTAATAAGCGTGGTACTCGGTGAGCATCCCAAACTGGGTGCGGTACAACCGGGCTTCCAGGCCCTGCTGCACGGCGGACCAAGGCTGGTGGGCGAACGTCCGTTGCAGTTCGGCCTGGTTGTGCCGCAAGTAATATTGGTAAAAATCGCGGAAACCCAACCAGCGGTTTTGCCCAAAAAACAACTCGTTGAGCCACAGCGTGGGGTTGAGGCGGCCGCGTAAGTCCATTTCCAGGGTTTTGACTTTGGCCAATTGGGGATTGATTTCCAAGGTGGCCAAAAACTGGACCAGCAAGGCAGTAGTGGGCATACCAAACAGAAAAAAGCGGCTAGAGCTTGACCCCGGCCCGCTGGTAAAACTCCTCAACTTGCTGGCTAAGCGTGTTCAACTGGTCTTCCGTTACTTGCTGGCTGCGCTCCACGGTAACCATGAGGTTCAGCAATTTTTTTACTTGGTCCAGCGGTTGGCCGGCTTTTTGGGCCAGGCGTTGGGCAAATTCGTCGAGCTTGGGCAGGTTGTCGGGCGTGAACGGGTACACACCGCTGGTGCTCAGGTACAAGTGCGAGCGCACGTGCTCCATGAAAAACGCGGTTTTTTTCCGGGCCAGGTCTTGGTGGTCGCGGTGCAGGTAGTACAGCCGGCCGATGGTCCGGGCAAATTCCAACGTGGTGTTCAAGGGCGGGTTTACGATGGGGATAATGCGCTGCCGACGTTTGACCGCGAACAAAATGTAGAGCACCAAGGCCCCCAGGGCCAACCGCCAGGCCCAGGCCAGGGCCTCCTGGTCGAACACAAAGCGCAGCGGCGATCGGCTTTCGCGGCGGCCCACGTTGGGGTACTCGTCCCATACCACGGGGCGGTTAGGCGGTAAGTGCGACAGGGCCTTGGCAATGTATTCGTGGTTGTTTTGATACAACATGTTGTAGTTGGTGAAGGCCAACGGGTTGCAGTGCAGCCAAAAGTTGCCCTGGCCAAACCGGATGCGGATAAAATTGGCCGCGTTGAGCGAGTTGCGGCCCACGATGGTGGTAGCCAGCGAGTCGGCCCCAAAAAAGTGGTTGGGCAAACTGCCCCGGCGGTAATAATAGGCCTGGGGCGCGCGCAAGGCCGGGTTTACAAAGTTAAGCCCTAACGAGTCGGCCACTTCTTTGAACACATTGATGTTGCTGATGGAAAAGTTGTCGGTTTCCACCACCTTCAAACTGTCGCCGAGGGGGCCGCCGAGGCTGTTAGCGGCAATAAAAATATCGGAGCCGGCATAAGCCAGGCTCAGTAAGGCCCGGCTGGTGAGCGAGTCAGGAAAATAGTAGCCTGTAATGATGAGGTAGTTTTTGGGCAGCACCACGCTATCGCTCAGCAAATGCTCCCGCTCCAATTCGTAAAAAGTGCGGTAATTGTCGGTAATGGGCTGGCCGGGGAACAGTTGGGGCAGCATTTCCCGCACCAAATAAGTGCCGTAAGGGATTTTATCGTCCCGCGAAAAGCTCTCCCGCCAATCAATCGGTTTAGGCTTGAAATACTCGGCCGCAAACAGCAGCAGCAAGCAGCCCGCCATCACCAAAAAGTATTTTTTATTTCCCATGTAATTGATTTGCAAAGGGTTAGTTAGAATTTAAGCCACCTAGCCCGGTTACGCAGGTTTGGGGGCCGCGTTGGGCCGGGCCTTGGCCACCAGGTCCTCGAACCGGTCGAAAAACGCCCGCACGCTCTGGTAGCCCGCCGCATCGAGCGCAAACTCGCCGTACCAGGCGTAGTCAAACACCAACGTGAGCCGATTGAACCCAAACCGGAGGTTTTCGTCGGCCAATTCGTGTACGTAGTCGTCGTTGGTTTTGAAAGGCTGCCAGTCGATAAGCCCTCGGTCGGTCATTTTTTTCAAAGCCCGCAAATAGTGGAGGCGCACCGCCAGGCGGTAGTCTGCCTTAGCCAGGGCCGCCGCAATCTGTTTATCAAAATCAATGGCGTGGATGTTCTCATCCAAAACGCCCAAGGCCATGTCTTTAGGTTTTTGATTTTTGAAATTGAGGTTGAGGGGCAAATCCAGCCCAAACAACCGCACCAGGGCGTACACCAAGGTAACGCCCGCCACCACGTACATCAACCACTTGAGCACCTCACCCACCCCGGCACTGAACAATTCATTGATGCCCCGGTTGAGCCAATTAAGTACCCGCGCCATGAGCGACGCATCTTGGCCCAGGTCGCGGTCGTATTGAAAGTCGCTATCGGTAGCATACTCCTTTAATTGACCCGAGTCGAATTGGCGGGCCTCCACCCGGCTGCTATCCAACTTGCGGTAGTTCAATTTGGGGGCTTGGCCCTCCTGGTAGCGAGGCAGGCTATCGATCAACTTGGGGGCCGGGCCGGGCACCGGCTGGGGGGCCGTTGGCTGGGCCACCACCGGCAAATTCAAGGCTAGCCAAGCAAACAGCAGCAGAAGTAATCGGGTAAGTTTGGGCATGGGCAAAACTACAAAAACTCCCTCAATTAACCCTTTTTTGTATTTTGGCTAGAAATCAAACCCGAACATCCCGTTTGGCGGCCGTCCAAGCCTAGAAAACCATCCGCCGCTTGGGCCTTCCGGTTTTTTTCGCCAAAGTTGCGCCCCTAAACCTGGGCCTTCGCGCCCCCGCGCCCATGACCATCCAATACTTCTGCCCTGCCTGGGGCAACACTTTGCCGTTTGACGAATTTTGCCGCCGGGTAAAAGCCGCTGGCTTCCAGGGGGTAGAAATGCCGCTCCCGTTTGAAGACGCCGCCAAGGAGCCGATTTTAAGCACCCTGGCCAAGCACGGCCTGGCGTTTTTGGGCCAATACTACCAGTCGTTCGAGGCTGACCTGGCCCAGCACCAGCAAAACTACGAACGGCACATCCGCAACTTGCTCAGCGGCAAGCCCGTGCGCATCAACTGCCAAACCGGCAAAGACTATTTTACCCCGGCCCAGAACCAAACACTGTTCGCCCTGGCGGCCCGGCTGGCCCAAGAAAGCGGCGTGCCCATTTTGCACGAAACCCACCGGGGCAAGGCCCTGTTTGCGGCCCACCTCACCCGCGACTATTTAACCGCTAACCCCGGCCTGCGCCTCACGCTCGACATCTCGCACTGGTGCAACGTGCACGAGTCGCTGCTGGCCGACCAAGCCCCGGCCGTGGAGGCCGCCCTGGCCCGCACCGACCACCTGCACACGCGCGTGGGCCACCCCGAAGGCCCGCAAGTGAACGACCCCCGCGCCCCCGAGTGGGCCGAGGCCCTGGCCGCCCACCTGGCCTGGTGGGACCGCGTGGTGGCCCTCCACCGCCAGGCGGGCACGCCGCTCACCGTTACCACCGAGTTTGGCCCGCCCACTTATTTGCCCGCCCTCCCCTACACCCAGCAGCCCGTGGCCAGCCAGTGGGACATCAACGTCCACATGCTGCAATTGTTGCAAAAACGTTGGGGATAAATCCATCAAAACCAGACATTTACACCTTTAGTTTACATCTTATTTTCTATACTAGACCTCTTGCGTATTAGATCCAAGTCCTTTCAAATTACCCTTTCTGGGCCCGAAATTGCGTCCCCTCCCCGACGGACGACAAAAACGAGAGTTTTTAGGCGAGAAAGTGCGGTTGGATAGGGTGGGGCCAAAAAAGGGCGGATTTCGAGCGAAAACTCCGGGCTTTCACCCGGCCAAAAACCTAATCTGCAAGAAGTCTATTTTTTTGCGCCGGAACCGGGAGGTTTGCTTAGCTACTGGCGGTGCGGCGCCCTCTGGGCCGGGCCGACGTTTCGGTACGCTATCGCTCCCGTGCGCGGGCGGGTGCCAGCACGCCTGGCCAGCTTCGCGGCCAAGTTGGCCCGCACCCGCCCGCGCACCTGGGGGCCCTACCCCAGCCCTCCGGTCGCCGGGCGTTGGCCCGGCAGTGCCCCGGAGCCAGCCCTAACACCAAAATCAAATAGAGATTACGTGTTTCTTCTCATTTCAATGATTTACAATCGAATAACACGATCATTTAATCATTAAGTCATTTTAGTACAACATGACCAAAATCACTTTTTTGGCTATTGGCCGTCACCGTTGGGGGGCGGCCCGCCGGGGAACTTTGCCGCTTAAAACCTTGCTGGCCGCGCCCAGGATGCCTTCGGTTGCGCCGCCCGCTTACTGTTATGAGCCAACCCACTACCCACACCCACCTAGACTGCTACCATTGCGGCGAGCCGGTGGAAGGCGCGCCCCTGCGCCGCGATGACCACGACTTTTGTTGCCTCGGCTGTGCCACCGTGTACGAACTGCTGCGCGACAATGACCTGGGCCAATATTACGCCCTGGACCAGCGGGCGGGCCGCCGCCGCGAAACCGAGGCGGAGTACGCTTTCCTGGACGACGAGGCCCTGGCCGCCCGCCTACTCGACTTCACCGACGGGCAAGTGGCCAAAATCACGTTGTTTGTGCCCAACATCCATTGCAGTTCGTGTATCTGGTTGTTAGAAAATCTACCTAAGCTGCACCCCGCCGTAGCCCAGGCCCGGGTCAACTTTTTGCGTAAGGAGGCCGCCATCACTTTTCTGCCCAACCAAATTAGCTTGCGCCAACTGGCCCAACTGATGGCCACTTTGGGCTATGCCCCACAAATTACCCTAGAGCAACTGGACCGCCCCGCCGAGCGCAAACCCGCCACCAACCGCCGCTTGTTGTACCAAATGGGGGTGGCGTTTTTCTGCTTCGGCAATTTGATGCTGCTTAGTTTCCCGGAATACCTGACCATTGCCGCTTACATCGAGCAAAACTTTCGGGAGTTTTTTGGCTACCTCAACATTTTGTTGGCCTTGCCCGTGGTGCTCTACTGCTCCACCGACTATTTTAAAGCGGCCGCCCAGGCTTTCCGCCAGCGGCAGATGAACATCGAGGTGCCCATTGCCCTGGGCATTGTGGCGTTGTTCGGGGTGAGTTTGTACGAAATTTTGTCGCAAACGGGCGCGGGCTACCTCGACTCGCTGGGCGGTTTACTGTTTTTCTTGCTCTCGGGCCGGTGGTTCCAGCAAAAAACCTACGAGGCGCTATCGTTCGAGCGCGACTACAAGTCGTACTTCCCCATTGCCGTTACGGTGAAACAACCCGAGGGCGAAACCCTGAAACAGGTGGGCGAACTGCAAGTGGGCGACCGCATCCTGGTGCGCCACCAGGAACTCGTGCCCGCCGATGCCCGCCTGCTCAAAAGCCCCGCCAGCGGCCCGGCCCTAATCGACTACAGCTTTGTAACCGGCGAGGCCCGGCCGGTGGAAATCCAGCCCGGAGAGTTGATTTACGCGGGCGGGCGGCAAACCGGCGGCACCCTGGAATTGGAGGTTACCAAACCCTTCTCGCAAAGCTACCTTACCCAGTTGTGGAACAACGAGGTGTTCCACAAGCCTGCTACGGCCCTTACCCGCCTTACCAACCGCTTTAGCCGCACCTTCACCACCAATGTGCTAGTGGTGTCCACGGGGGCGGCCTTGTACTGGCTGCCGCAGAACCTGGAAATTGCCCTGCGGGCTTTTACCTCCGTGCTCATTATTGCCTGCCCGTGCGCCATTGCCCTGGCCGCCCCGTTTGCCCTGGGCACCGCACTGCGCTATTTTGGCCGCCGCCAGTGCTACCTCAAAAACCCGGAGGTGTTGGAGCACCTGGCCGCCGTGGACACCATCGTGTTCGATAAAACGGGCACCCTCACTGACCCCCACCAGGCCGAAGTGAGCTACGCAGGCCAGCCCCTCACGCCTGAGCAAACCGCCGCCGTCGAGGCCCTGGCCGCCCAGTCGGCGCACCCGCTGAGCAAGGCCCTGAGCCAGCACCTGCGGCAACCTGCTCACCTAGACCGTGCCCTGGCCCAAGCCTTGACCGAGGGCTGCCCCCTACCGCCCAACCTGGAACAAGTGAGCGAAACCCCCGGCCAGGGCCTCCGCGCCCAGTGGCAAGGGGCCGAACTTCGCCTAGGCTCGCGGGCGTGGGTGGGCACCAGTGCGCCTGCGGCCCGCGAGCCAGCAGCTACGGGCAGCACCGTCCACCTGGCTTGGGGCGGGCAATACCTGGGCTGCTACACCGTGCGCAACCGCTACCGGCCGGGCTTGCCGGGCGTGGTGGCCGCCTTGGCCCCTCACTACAAAATGATGGTGCTCTCCGGCGACGATGCCCGCGAGGAAACCCGCCTGGCCGAACTTTTCAGCGTGGGCGGGGCCAAGCTGCCCGTGCCCCTCCACTTTAACCAAACCCCGCAAGGCAAGTTGGATAGCTTGCAAGCCTTGGCCCAGCACGGCCACCGAACCCTCATGCTCGGCGACGGCCTCAACGACGCGGGCGCGCTGAAACAGAGCCAAGTGGGCCTGGCCGTGGCCGACGACGTGCTGGCATTCTCGCCCGCCTCCGACGGGATTTTGGACGGGGCCGCGCTGGTCCACCTGCCCCGGTTTATGCGGCTGGCCAAAGCTGCCGTGCGCACCATTAAGGTATGTTTTGCGGTATCGCTTTGCTACAACGTGGTGGGCCTTAGCTTCGCGGTGCGCGGGGCCTTGTCGCCCGTGGTGTCGGCTATTTTAATGCCGCTTAGCTCCATTACGGTGGTTTTGGTGGCCACCTTAACGGTACGCTGGGCCGCCCGGCGCATTTTTAAAGGGGCTTGATTTTTTAATTTCTTACTGATTTTAAGGCAGTTTAAACCCTAAGGGTTTTCAAAACCCTTAGGGTTCACAGGCTAGGTTTGTAAGAAATTCAGGCGGGCTCTAATTTCCACTCGGCAATGCTCCGTTCGCGGCAGGCGAGGCCCAGCAGGTACACGGGCAGGCCACTGTGCAGGTATTTTTGGTAGTACCGCCGCTCGCGGATTTGGGCCAGCGCGGCCCGGGCAGAGTCTTTGGCCTTAAATTCAATCACGTAAATGGCCTGGGTGGTGCGTACCACGGCATCAATGCGGCCTTTGGCGGTGCTTACTTCGGCCTGCACGTCGTAACCCATGAGCAGTAGAGCCAGGTACAAGATGGCCTGGTAATAACTTTCGGCCTTTTCCTCAAAAATCTGATAGGGAATATTGGCAAAAATGGTGTTGAAAATCCCGACTACCCGCTCCAAGTCGTGGGCCTCAAAGGCTTGGGCCAGTTGCCAGGCCAATGGCTGCACATCGGGCGGGGATTGCTTGGCAAAACCGGCCGGTAAATATTGCAGAAAAGCTTCCCGTACTTCGCGATTAGGGTAGCCCAGGGTGTAGCGGTTAGGCTGGGCCTCCTTGATGGTCAAATAACCGGTTTGCAGCAACAAGGCAGTGGCACTGATGTTGTCAAGTTGGAAGTTGTCGAACAGGTGAGGATCGCCTACCTGGATGCCTTCGAACTGAAAGGCAAACTGTTCGTTGAGCAACTTGACCAGAAAACTGGGCGTACCACTAGCAAACCAGTAATTACCAAATTTGCCCTGGTTATCAAAAAAACCGAGCACCGAGAACGGGTTGTACACCGTTTCGGGGCCGTCCCAATTGTATCCGTTATACCATTCGCGGATGCCTGCCAGCAACTGCTGCCGCCCGGCCGCGTCGCCGCCCGACAAATAGTCCAGGTATTGGGCGAAATACGTCTCTAGTTCGCTTTGGGTTGTAGCCCAGCAAACTATTGTAGGCCGGGTGGTAAGTAATGTCGTTGAGGTTGTTGAAACCCGAAAACATGGACACTCGGCTAAACTTGCTCACCCCCGTCATGAAAAAGAACCGGACGGCTTCATCATTAGGTTTGATGATAGAGAAGAAGTCTTTGATCGTTTCCCGGTTTTGTTCGGCCAGGGCCGGGTTGGCGAGGTATTCGGTGATGGGGCGGTCGTACTCGTCAATCAGGACGACCACTTTGCCTTCGCGCCGGGCCAGGTTTTGCAGCAGTTCTTGCAACTGGCCGGTGAGGTCTTTTTTGGTTAAACCGACTTGATGCTCGGCGGCTAGTTCGGCCAGCCGCTCGCGCAGGGCCGCCCGCAGGCCGATTTCCTTGAAATTAGAATTGGCGAAATCAAAATGGAGCACCGGCGATTTGCCCCAAGCAATTTTATCGTAAATCCACAAGCCAGCGAAAAGCTCACGACTACCGGCAAAAATTTCTTTTAACGTACTAACTAACAGAGATTTACCAAAGCGGCGAGGCCGAGAAAGGAAGAAATACTTGGCTTGAATAAGCTGATAAATGAACGGGGTTTTATCGACATACAAGTAATTGCCCTCGCGCAGTTCGCGGAAGTTTTGGAGGCCGATGGGGAGCTTCTGCATGGGCAATGTTTTAGCAAAGGTAAACATTTTAGGCGTGCGCCCCGGCCGCATTTTACCGGGCCAGACCGCACGCCATTTGCCCGGAAAACCCGACTTTTGCAGCGTTATCATTTTCACCGCTTTGTCATGAAAAAACTCGGAGGGCTTATCCTCATTCTGCTACTCGCCAGTGGGCCAGCCCTGGCGCAAACCTTCAACGAGGCCGATCTGCGGCGGCATATCGGCTACCTGGCCGCCGACAAGTTGGAAGGCCGTGGGCCGGGTTATAAAGGCGATGCCCTGGCGGCCCGCTACCTGCAACGGTACTTCAAAAAGCTGAAGCTCCAGCCCAAAGGCGACAACGGCGGCTGGTACCAAACCTTTACGGTGCGCAACTCGCTCCGCCACGGCGGCCAAACGGTGGACACCACCACCCGCCGGACCCAAAATGTGGTGGCCTACCTCGACAATGGGGCCGCCCAAACGGTGGTGATCGGTGCGCACTACGACCACATTGGCTTGGGCCGCGACGGTAACTCGCTGGAAGCCAAGCCGGAAGGGATCGTCCACAACGGGGCCGACGACAACGCCAGCGGGGTAGCGGGCGTGCTGGCCCTGGCCAAGCATTTTGCCCAAAACGGGATCAAAGAGCGGTCGAACTTCCTGTTCATCTGTTTCAGTGGCGAAGAACTGGGCCTGCTGGGCAGCAAATACTACACCGAGCACCCCACGGTGGACCTGGCCCAGGTCAATTACATGATCAATATGGACATGATCGGTAGGTTGACCGAGAAAGTACTGGTGGGCGGCATCGGCACTAGCCCGGCCCTCCCGGCGGTGGTGCAGGCCCAGGCGGCCCCGCTCCAAGTAAGCACCGACTCATCGGGCGTGGGCGCCTCGGACCACACCTCGTTTTACCTCAAAAATGTACCGGTACTCTTCTTCTTCACGGGTGCGCACGGCGACTACCACAAAGCCGCCGACGATGTGGACAAGATCAACTTTGCCGGCCAAGTGAGCGTGCTGGCCTATATTGCCCGCATCGTAACCGCCCTGGACGGGCAGCCCAAACTGGCCTTTACCCCCACCCGCCAGCAACAGAGCGCCTCGGTGCGCATGAAGGTAACCATGGGCGTAATGCCCAGCTACGCCGCCGACGGCAGCGGGCTTAAAATAGATGCCGTAACCGACGGCCGCCCGGCCCAGAAAGCGGGCTTGCGGGCGGGCGACGTGATCCAAGCCATTGGCCCCCATGCCGTTACCGATGTGCAAACCTACATGCAGGCCCTCAACAACTTCGAGAAAGGCCAAACCACCCAGGTAAAAGTGAAGCGGGGCAGCGAGGTGCTTTTATTGGATTTGCAGTTTTAAACGGGCGGTTAGTCGCCATACCTAAAAAAACACTTGGCGATTGCGCGGTTAATGGTTATTTCTGCTGGCTATCAATTGTTTACAAAATAGAAATCGCAATCCGAAGTTGATTTTAGGATCAGTGAGCCGCTGAGCGGGCGGCATTCCGCCGCTTGGTTTACTTTTGGCACCCCGGCCAATGAGCCACTTGGCCCCCACCCATGAGAACAAAAAGCCGCCGAAGCCGCCCCCAGGTGTGGGGCCGCTGGTTACGGATCAAAATTGCCCCCCTGGGCGGGCCTGCCTGGGTGTACGCCCTGCGCGAGTTTTGCCTCATCGTGGCGGGCATCCTCGTGGCGTTATCGATCAACAACTGGAACGATGCCCGGAAGCTGCGCATCAACGAAGTGAAAATGCTCCGCGAACTACGGGCCACCCTCCAAAACGACCTGCGCGATATCGAGAGCAACATCGAGTTCCTCAACATTACCCGCCAAGGTAAACAGGTGCTGATCGATAGCGAAAAAACCGGCTACCACGACTCGTTACACCGCCACCTCAACAGTTTGCTTTACGACCAGGTGTACCTCATGCCCAACCGGGGCGCGTTCGAGAGCCTCAAGTCGGCGGGCCTATCGCTCATCACCAACGACTCGGTGCGGCTGGCCCTGGTCAACCTCTACGAGTACGACTACAAAGTGCAGGAAGCCAACGAGAAACGGCAAAACGAACACACCTACCAAAAGGCCAACGAATTTGCGCGCGTTGTCATGGAACTGCGCGAAGACTCGGTGCAGGCCCCGGCCCGCTACCGGCAGTTGTTCAACAACACCGACTTTAAGGTGATCCTTTATCAGGCGTACCATTTTGACAATTTCAAGTTCAACCAGAACCAGTTTTTCAAAACCCGCGTGCAAAAGATAATCGCCCAGATTGAGGCCGAAGTGGCCCGGTTGGAGTAACGCTGGCCCCGCGCCTGCGGGCGCAAGCAAACCCTACCTACCCTGCTGATTTACACCCGCCCTTTGCCCAAACATTACGGCGCACGGTTGGTTAACACTAGTCTTTGCAAAAAAAGCGGTCAGTTAACTAGGTTATCGATGGATCAAGCAATTTTGAACGCCCTCGCCCAGGCTGATCCAGTACTGGCTAAGGTGATCAGCACCACCCCGGCCCCGCAAATCGTGAGCACCCGCGCCATTTTCCACGACCTGATGAGTTGCCTCATCGAGCAGCAAATCCATTACCGGAGCACCAAAAAAACTTTTGCTAAACTGCTGGCCAAAGCCGGGCTAACCCAACTTACGCCGGAGAATTTTCCCGAATTTGCGAAGGCCGCCTTGCCGGGCGTGAAATTGGCCCAAGCCAAGTACGAAACAATGAACCGGGTGCTTGAATTTTGGTCGGCCCACCCGGCCCATTGGCCCTCCTTCTCCGACGAGCAGGTTACCCAAAAACTGGCCAGCATCCCCGGCATTGGCCAATGGACCATCGATATGCTGTTGCTCTACACCCAAGAAAGCCCCGATATTTTCCCCAGCGACGACTACCATCTAAAACAGTTGATGGTGGGCTTGTACAATTTAAATCCGCAAAGTCAGTTGAAAGCCCAAATGAAGGCGATCGCCGCCCGCTGGGGAAACCAAAAATCGTTGGCCGTCAAGTATTTATTTGAGTCTAAGAAGACCAAACAGCCGTTGTGAAAACCGTTTGCCCACGCTGCGAGCGCAAACTGCGCAACGCCAATGCCTGGCACTATTGCCAAAAAGTAAGCATCGATGAGTTGTTCATCGGCAAGCCAGATGAGGTGGTCTTGTGTTTTGATGCGATTCTTCAACAAATTGCCGAGTGGGACGACGTGGAAATTACCGCTACCAAAAACTGCGTGGTTTGCGTGCGCAACCAGACTTTTTTGGTGATGAAACCGATGAAAACTTGCTTGGAAGTGAAGTTTTACGCCCCTGAATTTATCGACGACGACCGGCTGCACAAGTGCTCGGTTTGGAACCGCAAATACCAGGGCATTTTGCGGCTCACCCACGAAAAACAACTGCACGCTTCGTTCATCCATTATTTCCAACATTCTTACGCGATTTCATGAAAAGAGCAGGCACGGCCGACTTGGTACTGATGGGCGGTAGCATCCCCCCGTGGCTTTTTGAGCGGATGGTGAAACTGGCGTTGCCCATCACGGAAGCGATCGTTCAAGATTACGGCCAGCGGGGTTTCTTGGCCCGGCTCTCCGACCCGTTTTGGTTCCAAAGTTTTGGCTCCGTGATTGGCATGGATTGGAACTCGTCGGGCGTTACCACGGCCGTGATGAGCGCACTGCGGCAGGCCCTCGGCCCCCACGCCAAATCGCTAGGGCTTTACCTGTGCGGGGGCAAGGGCAAAGAGTCGCTGCAAACCCCGGCCCAACTGCTGCAAGTGGGCCAGCAAACCGGGCTGGACGGCCATTACCTGGGCCAGTGCAGCCGGTTGAGCGCCAAGGTGGACAACACCGCCATCCAAGACGGTTTCCAAATTTACCTGCATTACTTTATGGTGAGCGCCCAGGGCGATTGGTCGGTGGTACAACAAGGCATGCAAACCGACAGCGGCCAGGCCCGGCGTTACCATTGGCACTCGGGCCAGTTGCAATCGTTTGTGGAGGAGCCGCACACCGCCATTTGCGGCGACAACCAAGGCGAAATCCTGAACCTGACCGATAAAAAAGCCCTCCCGGCCCAAAAAGGCATTTTGGCCATCGCGAAAGAAAACCCGGAGAAAATCGCCGGGGAAATCAAACGGCTGATCATGCCCCGCCAGTCAAACATCCAAGCCAAAGACGTGGATTTGAAGCGGCTAGGCAGCATCCTTTGGCTAGCCCAAGAAAACGAAGTTCAACAATTTGAAGAGCTACTGCTGCTCAAGGGCCTGGGGCCGAGGACCTTACAATCGCTGGCCCTGGTGAGCGAGGTGATCCACGGCACGCCTTCGCGCTTTACCGACCCGGCCCGGTTCGCGTTCGCGCACGGGGGCAAAAGCGGCAAGCCGTTCCCCGTGCCCACCCAGGTGTACGACCAAACCATCGCTACCCTAAAAACCGCCGTGGAGAAGGCTAAACTGGGGCATACCGACAAAGCCGACGCGATCAAGAAACTTTCGCAAATGGCCCAACAAGCCGAGGCCCATTTTTCCCCCCATAACAGTTTGGACGAACTGCTGCAAAAGGAGAACGACAATGCCTGGCAATACGGCGGCCGCACGGTCAATGGCTGGGCAAAACCGCCCAGTAACCCGCCCCGGCTTGGGCGTTAGCCGCCGATGGCCTAATTTTACGTAGCAAACTGCCCCCCGTCATGACCCTGGCCCGTTTGGATAACGAAGTGTTTTTTAAGAAGGTGTTCACCAACCAGATCGTATTCCGGGCCTTCGCCAAGGACATCGTGGGCATCGACGTGGAGCCGGACAAGATCGAGACCGAAAAGTAGAATACAACGGTGCGACCACGCGGAGAACCCGCGCATCAACCCGGCCAACCCCGGCGGGCGGCGGGCCTCCGAGCTGGCCCGCTACGAGAACATCAGCCCCGAGGAGTGGGAACAGGCCAAGATGGAGGCCGCCAAGCGCAAGGTCATCAGCCTGGAACGCGGGGAGGAACGTGAAGAGACCCAGACAAAAATCGCCTTGAAGCTGATCAAACGGGGATTGAATAGACCTCTTGCAAATTAGATTCTTAATCGGGCAAAAGCCCGGAGTTTCGTTTGAAATCCGCCCTTTTTGGCCCCACCCTGGCCAACCGCACTTACTCGCTCAAAAACTCCCGTTTTTGCCGTCCGTCGGGCCGGACTGATCCGTTCAAAAATATTTCTCGCAAATTTGGGCTTTTGACCGTGCCAAGCTTGTTATAAATGGCCTATTTTGAGCCGCCAAAAATAGAAGGGATCGCCCCTGCCCGTCGGGGAGGGGACGCAATTACGACCCGAATACGGGTAATATGTGCAAGAGGTCTAATGACCAACAAATCTCCGAAGACGCCGGGCTAACCGTTGAGCAAGTGGCACAACTCCGCAACCCGCCGGGCGAGTCGGCGTAGTTGCCCGCCCGGGCGTTGGCGGGTGGGTTCTCCATTTTGCCCTGAGTTGTAAGTTTTGAACGATTTTTGTTGGCATTTTTTAGGCGAGGTAAGTCCCAAAGGCTGTCCTACCCGTTTTTTTGGCAATATTTGCCCAAATTGCCCTTTTCCGCCGCTTAGCCTGGCTTGTAACATCTTATGAAAAACCCCTTGAAAACCTGGCCTTTCCGCTGGCTCTTCCTCTTTTTTATCGCGCTAAACGGTGTAATGGCCACCGCCTGGGGGCAAACCACCCAGGTATATGCGTTCGACGATGCCCGGTTCCGCAATGGGCTGGACCTGCTGGAACGCCAGCAATACGCGGCCGCCCAGCACGAGTTTAGGGAATTTTTGGCCCAGCAAACCCAGGACGAAAAGGCCATCCAAGCCGAATACTACGCGGGCCTGTGCGCCATGTACCTGGGCCAGCCCGACTTTGATTATTTACTGGAAACCTTTGTGGCCAAGTACCCCACCCATTTGATGGCCCTTAACGCTTACCAAAACATTGGCGATTATTATTTTAAACAGGGCGACTATCAAAACGCCCTCCCCTACCTCAAGCAGGTTTACAAACCGCGCAGCGTAAGTGCCAAAGACCTGGAAATCAGCTATAAATACGGCTATTCATTATTCCAGATCAAGCGTTACGACCAAGCCCAAACCGTTTTCGGCAACCTTAAAACCGGCAGCCACGACTACGCCCCCCCGGCCACTTACTATGCGGGCTATATTTATTATCTGCAAAAAAATTATACCGCCGCCGCCGAGGACTTGCTGCGCATCAAGGATCATCCCAAATACAAAAACGACGTGGATGTGCTGCTGCCCACGGTTTACTACCGCCTCAAGCGTTACGACGACGTGATCGGCTACGCCGAGCAACTGCTGGCCAAGGGCCGCCCCACCCCCGATGCCCTGAGCCTGGTGATCGCCGACAGCTATTACCAAAAAGGCAATTACGCGCAATCGATTAATTACTTCGAGCGGTTCGAGAAGAACAACAAGCCGCTTGAACGCTCGGTGGCTTACCGCCTGGCCTTTGCCCACAGCAAACAGAAAAACAACGCCAAGGCCGTTAACTACTTTGGCCTGGCCGCCGACGGGGCCGACTCCCTGGCCCAAATTGCCGCGTACCACATGGCCCTCAGCTACATCGAGATGGGGCAAAAGCAGGCCGCCATCGGCCCGCTCGACAAATGCCGCGACCTCAACTTTGACCGGAATTTGAAAGAACTGGCCGCCTTCAACTACGCCAAGGTCAATTACGACATCGGCGACTTTAAAGCCTGTATTGCCGGGTGCCGGTTTTACGACAAAACTTTCCCCAACGGCCAATTTACCGAAGACCTGAACGTGCTCGAGAGCGAGGCTTACCTCAACGGCAACGATTACCTGGCCGCCATCCGCTACATCGAGGGCCTGGGCAACCGCAGCCGGAGGGTGCAAACTGGCTACCAGCGCGTTACCTACAACTACGGGGCCGAGCTTTACAACGATGCCAAGTTTCCGCAGGCGGTGGCCATGCTCAAAAAATCGCTGATGGCCCCCATCGCCCCTGACGTGGTGAACGCCGCCCACTACTGGCTGGGCGAGGCGTACTCGCAAGCCGAAAAGTACGACTCGGCCCTGGTGTACTACCAGCGCGTGGAACCCGGCAGCAAAGAGCACCTGCCCACCCAATATGCAATGGGCTACGCTTACTACAATACCAAGGCCTACCCCCAAGCCCTTACTTTGTTTGCCAATTACGTGCGCACCGCCCCGGCCGGCCGCAACCGGGTGGATGCCTTTACCCGCCTGGCCGACTGCCAGTTTGTGCAAAGTGATTTTACCTCGGCCTTGGAGAACTACAACCGCGCCCTGGACCAAGGTGGGGCCGACGCCGAGTACATTTACTACCAGCGCGGGCTGGCCCAGAGCTTCCTTAAACAGCCCGATGCCTCCAATGCCTCGTTCGATCTGCTCATTAGCCGCTTCCCCAATTCGCGGTTTACCGACCTGGCCTATTACCAAAAAGCCGACAACTTTTTCGGGAACCAACGGGCCGACCTGGCCGCGCGCGAGTACACCAACCTGCTCACCAAGTTTCCCAACAGCGAACTGGTGCCCTACGCGCTCGCCCGCCGGGGCCTCAGCTACAGCCTCGCTAGCGACGAAACCGCCGCCATCCGCGACTACAAGGCCGTGATCGACCGGTTTGCCAGCCACCCGGCGGCGGGCAACGCCATCCAATCGTTGCAAGAGCTGGCCGGGCGCGGCGTGGCCGTGGCCGACCTGGAAGGCTACCGCCAAAAGTACCGCCAGGCCAACCCCAACAGCAAGGCCACCCTCGTAGGCGACCTGAACGAAGCCAAGGCCCCCTACGATAACGGCAACTACGCCCAGGCCATCATCTCGCTCAATAACTTTATCCGCCAAGCCCCGGAAAGCAACGAACGCAACGATGCCTACTACTTTTTGGGCATGGCCTACGAGCAAATCGGGGATGCGGCCAATGCCGTGGCTAGTTTCGACAAGTCCAAGGGCTCTTACCAAAGCCGGGCCACCCTCCGCGCCGCCGATTTGGACTACCAGCGCGGCAATTACCAAGCGGCCATTGACCGGTACTTGCCCATTTTGACCGATGCCACCGACAACCGCCGCCAGGCCAACGCCATCGAGGGCCTCATGCAGAGCTATTTCAAACTCGGCAACCTGAACCAGGCCGAGTTTTACGCGGGCGAAGCCAACAAACGCGGCCTCACCCGCATCAAGGGCAAGGCTGATCTTTACCTGGCCAAGGTGATGCTCGAGCGCGGCCAAACCGACAATGCCCTGGCCGCCTTGCGGGCCGTGGCCAAAAACAATCAAGACATCAACGGGGCCGAAGCCCAGTATTTGGTGGGCGATGCCTTGCGCCGCAAAAAGGATTTCAACGGCTCGATTACGGAACTGATCAAGGTACGCACCCAGTTTTCCCAGTATGAAAAATGGCTCTACGAAGCCTTTTTGCTGATCGCCGACAACTACCTGAGCCTCGACAACACCTTCCAAGCCAAGGCCACCCTCAACTCGATTGTCGAGAACAGCAAAGACCCCGCCGTGGTAGAACGCGCCAAGCAGAAGCTAGCCCAGTTGTAATTGTCATCCCTGGCAGCGGCTTTAGGCCCTGCCAGCGGTTGCGTCGCCCCAAACCCCTAGCGAAAGTACCAGTTGTTGCGGCGGCTCAGCTTTAGGTCCCGCAGGATGGACGAGCGCACGTTGATGTCGAGCGTGTAGCCCGCGCGGGGGCCAAACGGGATCCAGCTCACGTTCATATCCCAGCAGTGCAGGTCGCGGTAAATGGTGAGTTGGGTAAAACTTAGATCCCGCGCCTGGAAATCGTAGCCGGAGTTAAACCCGATCTTCCACTTGGGGGTCAATTTTACGTCGCCGTTGAAACTCAGGGTTTGCACAATGCTGGCCGGGGCTAAGCCCTGGCGGCTGTAGCTCAAGTTGTAGTTCAAGTTGAGGCTCCAGGGCACGTTGAAATCGACGTACAAGTGGCGGTTGCGGTTCACAAAGTCGTTTTCGGCCTCGGTGGCGTTTTCGCTGCGCTTTTCTTTGTTGGCACTGGGCGGGGCAAACTGGGTGGTAATGGCCATGTTGGCGTTGGTGAAACTGCCCACCCCGGCCCCGCGCTGCCAGGCGTAGTCGGGCGTGCGCCGCTGTTGCACCTGGCCGGTGGGGCTGGTGCCCAGGTTTTCAGTGTAGTAAGGGTCCAGGGTGCCGCCTAGGTTGATGTTGATCTTTTTGAACAAATTGGTGCGGGCCGACAGGGCAAACGGGGCCAGGTTGAACGAGTCAACGGCCAGGTTGTAGGCGGTGTTAAAGCTGATGTTGTCCAGCAGGGTGATCTTATTTTTGTTCTTATCCTCGGTTTTTTTCTTGCCCGAACTGTCAAGCGTATCCTCTTTGCTGCGCAACTTCATTTCCAGCGTGTTGGTGAGGCCAAAACTGATGGCCCCGGCCCGGCCGGTTTGAGGGCGGCCGTAAATCCCGTCAAACCGCGACTGGCGCACCACCTGGCTAGTGGGCCGGTTATCGCGCTGGATTTGCTGGTAAAACCCAAACTGCTCTTCGCCAAAATCGGGGTTGTAGTTAAAGCCAATGTTAGGGTTAATGGTGAGGCGCATGGCCTCCACGCTTTTTATTTTGGGGTAGAAGAAGGCATACAACCGGGTTTGCATACTGGCCCCGAAACTGTAACTGTTGAACCGGGAAAAGCCCCGGATGGTATCGATCTGGTACAAATAGGTGCTGTCGCCGGGGGTGGTGCCCGCCCGCGCGCCCACCTGCCTAAAGTCGAACCGCTCCGGGTACCAGGTTTCGCTGTAATTGCCGTTGAGGCTGAAGGTGAAATACTTAGCCAGCGTAACCGAGGTGGTAATGGGCACTTGGTGCTGCGCGCCCACCTGGGCGTTGCGCAAAATTTGCGACAGGTTGGCCCCGTTGAACACCAGCGTATCGCCGGGCAGCCGCTCGCCTTGGGGCGTGCTGAAGGGGAAGTTGACATCCTGCACCCGGTTGGTGATCACGCCCCTGGCCCGGCCCGTGTACGACAGGTTGAGTTGACTCAAAATCGACTTACCGTTCGAGTTTTTTCCTTTAAACGGGTAGATGCGGTTCATGCCCACGTTCATTTCCGGGAAAATGCTCACCACCCGCGAAATCACGTTTTGCTCGTGCCGCAAATTGACCCCGGCCGTGAACGGCGTGCCGGAAAAGTTGTAGTTGTACGAAATGTTGGAGTTGAACGCCGACGACTGGAAGTTTTGCACCTGCGGGGCGTTATTACGGCCAAAGGTGTTGGTACCGGCGTTCACGCTGGCACTAAACCGCCCGTCGCCCTTGCTTTGCGGGGTATGACTCCAGGTGATGTTGAAGTCGTTGACCACGTTGCTTTCCAGCCGGCCCGGCACCTCGTTTACCCGGCGGTTGTACCGGAAACTGAAGTTGCCGTTAAACGCATACTTTTTGATATAGCTGCTTTGCGCGGCCAGGCCCCAGCCCCCGCGCGTGAACACCTCGCCGGTAACGCGCAGGTCCACGTAGGGGCCAATGGGCAAGTAAAACCCGCCTTCGCTCAAGAAAAACCCCCGTTCGCGGGTTTCGCCGTACTGGGGGAACAAGAAGCCCGCCGAGCGGGTTTTGGGCTGCGGGAACATGCCAAACCCAAAGCCCAGCGGGGTGGGCACCTTGTTAAACTCCATGTTGAACAACCCCGAAACCACCACCTTGCCGGGCACGATCTTCATCTTTTTCATGCGGATGCCAAAGTGCGGATCGGGCAAGTCGCAAGTAGTGTAAATGCCGTTGCGCATGTACATGTTATCATCGGCATCTTTTTTCACCCGCTCGCCCACAATTAGGCCCTCGCCACCATACTTGGTAGTGATCCGGGAGATTACGCCCTTCCTAGTTTTGAAATTGTACGTAAGCACCTTTGATTCGTACTTCTCGCCCCGGTCGGTAAACACGGGCGTGCCGGTTTCTTTGCCGGTGCTGTCTTTGACCCCAAAAGCTTTGAGCGTGTTGCTTTCCCAGTCGATCTCGATCCGGGCCGCTTGCAGTTCAATGTCGCCGTAATTAATTTTAGCATCGCCGTAAAGAAAAACCCGCCGCTTGATCACGTCAAAGCGCAACGAATCCTTGGCCGAGTACACGATGGTAGTGCTGATGTCGCCCTGGGGCAAGGGGGCTTTCAGACTATCGGGCGGGGCTTGGCGGGCCGTGTCGGCCTGGGTGGATTTGCGGTCCCCCGCCGAGGCGGCCGGGTTTTGCGCATAACACCATGCAGGTGTAAATAACAACGCGATTAACCCAAAAATAATTTGCGTAAGTTTTTCTCGGTTTCCCAAAAAAATAGGTTTTTCTGGTACGAAATTAGCTGCCTTGATTCCGAAACCCAACCCTACTCATTCTTAATTAACAAACATTAAAGCAAGCTCTATGAAAACGTTGACCCTTGTTGTTTTGGGTACACTCACCCTTTTGTTGTGTTCTTACCAGGCCCTTAACCAAAAACCCAGCGGCATCCGCAAAGTAGTGATCGATGCGGGCCACGGCGGCAAAGACCCCGGCTGCCTGGGCAAAACCTCCCAAGAAAAGGACATCGCCCTGGACATTGCCCTCGAAACGGGCGCGCTGATCAAAACTTATTTTCCCGAAGTAAAAGTTATTTACACCCGCCGCACCGACGAAGAGTTTGTCGAGTTGTCGGAGCGGGCCCGGATTGCCAACAAAAACGCGGCCGACATGTTCATTTCGGTCCACTGCAACGCTTCGCCCTCGCCCCAGATCAACGCAACGGCACCGAAACCTACATCATGGGCCTGCACACGGCCGAGGAAAACCTGAGCGTGGCCATGCGCGAAAACGCCGTGATTTTGAAGGAAGAAGACCAAGACGCTTACCAAGGCTTCAATCCCAACAACCCCATCTCGTACATTTTAATGGCCAACCACCAAAACGCCTACCAGGCCAACAGTTTCCGCCTGGCCCGGGGCATCGAGAGCCAGTTTCAGAACCGGGCCAACCGCCACAGCCGGGGCGTAAAACAAAGCGGTTTCTTGGTGCTGTGGAAAACCGCCATGCCTAGTGTACTGGTAGAAGCAGGTTACCTCACCAATACGGACGACGAAGGTTTCTTGAACCAA
>JALONO010000305.1 GCA_025454895.1 Bernardetiaceae bacterium | reverse complement strand
AGCCTGCGCCCCGGCTACATCCACGAAGTGAAGTTGGCCGACGAGTTGAAGGCCGCCGATGGAACCCCGCTGCTGCACCCGGTGGGCTACTACACCCTCAACCAAGTGCCCGGCGGCCCGCCCGCCCAGCTTACCGAAGCCCAACTGGTGAAAACCAACCCCCGCGCGCAGGCCCACGCGGGCCACGCCGGCATGGGCGCGGGCACCAAGCCCCTGGCCAGCGGGCCTAAACGGCTCAGCACCCAGCCCGCCGACTGGGGCCAGCCCGACCAGGTGATCACGATGGGCACGCGCCCCGGCCTCAAGTTTGACAAGGAAACGCTGCAAGTAAAAGCGGGCAGCAAGGTCAAGCTCGTTTTCAACAACAACGACGACATGACCCATAACCTGGTGATCACCAGCCCCGGCACGGTGGATGCCGTGGGCCTGGCCGCCTTAAAACTCGGCCTCAAAGGCCCGGAGCAGCACTATGTGCCCGACAGCCCCCAGGTGCTGTTCCACACCCAACTGCTCCAGCCGGAAAGCTCGGAAACCATCTATTTTGTGGCCCCCAGCACCCCGGGCACTTACCATTTTGTGTGTACCTACCCTGGCCATGCCCAGGCCATGCGGGGCGTGCTGCGGGTGGTGCGGTAGGAGTTTCTCATTTTGCCCAGCCCCTGGGCAATCGGGTATCTCCAGATTTTTCCGGCCAAGTTGTTGGCTCATTTTGCCAAAAACTTGGCCGATGGCTTGACATTTAGCCACTTGGGCGATTAATTAGCCGAACGAAGCCCGCCAGGGACTTCATAACCCTTTCGGTCATTTTCTATGGGCAAGTGCCGTTTGCGCTTACTACTCCTTTTATGTTGGCTGCTAGCTACCTCGCTGCGTGGCCAAGTGCCGCTGATCTACAATTACCCGGCCAATAACCAACTTGATTTTGCCACGGTTTACTGCATTTTCCAGGATCGCCAAGGGGTGATCTACGCCTCTGGCCGCAACCAATTATATGCTTATGACGG
Organism: Bernardetiaceae bacterium; assembly: GCA_025454895.1. GTDB lineage: Bacteria > Bacteroidota > Bacteroidia > Cytophagales > Thermoflexibacteraceae > JALONO01. The sequence continues at coordinate 3,343 of JALONO010000305.1, read as the reverse complement.
GGCGAGTTGGTCGGCCATTGCCTCGGTGCCGGGTTATGTGCGCACCATGACCGAGGATGCCGACGGCCAGGTTTGGGTAGGCACCACCACTGGTTTTGGGCACTTAATTACCGATGCCTTCGGCCGCAGAAAATACCAACCGCTTGACGATCAATTGACCCAAGCCGAAAAAACCTTGCCCACTATTTGGGACTCCTACAACACTAAAAACGGCGTTTACCTGATTAGCCAGCGGTTTGTTTTTTTGTTCCAAAAAAATGAGAAAGGGGCCTATCAAAAAGTGATTAGTATCCCGACTAGTCTGGATTGTATCTCGTCGTTCCAGATCGGCGATAAAATCTACCTCACCGAGGATGACGAAGCCGCCAATAAGCGGATGCTCACCCAAATCGAGGGAGCGGTTAAAACCACTCTATACACAGGGCCTGACCAGCTGATTTTGGAGACCCGGGGGCTTTACCAATTGGACAAGGATCGGCTAGTGTTGATTACCCGGGAAGTTGGGTTGCACACGTTGACCTTAGCCACCCAGCAATTGGCCAGCTTCGAGGCCCCGGCCAACCAGTGGCTCCGCCAAGCTGGGGTGTACTGGACTACCGCCTTAAAAAACGGCCACTTGGCCATTGGGGCCAAAAACTCCGGATTGCTGCTAATGGACCGCCAAGGCCAAGTTTTGTTACAAGTGAGCGAGCAAGATGGTTTGGCCAGCAATGATATTGCCCACATAATCGAGGATGCGCAAGGTACGCTATGGCTGGGCACGGGGCAGGGCATTTCTAAGGTTTCGTTATCGCTTCCATTTACCCAGTTTGGCCCGCCCCACCAGGTAAAAGGCCGGATCCACGCCCTGCTCAAGCCCCAGGATGAGTTTTACCTGGGCACTGATTTGGGGGTTTATCGGCTTGACAACCAGAAATTTACCCGTATCCCCAATAGCGAGTCGCAACTTTGGCAAATGGTGCCCTATGGCCAGGGGATGCTTACCGCAGGCGGTAATTTTGGGGTTATTTATTTAGAGAACAATCAGGTAAAAAACCGCTTGGGGGTAGCCAATGCCGTGATGCAAATCGCGGTTTCCCGGCGCGATAGCACCATTATTTACGTGGCCACGTACAATGGTTTACGGGTATTTTCGTTCAAAAACCGGCGTTTGGTTGACCTGGGCCTGCTGCCCGAAACCCAGGCAGATTGCCGCAGTTTGTTCGAACTGCCGGATGGACGGTTGTGGGTCGGCACTACGAATAACGGCTTTTATTTGGTCGATTTTGGGCCGGGCGGCCCCGCTTCCGGCCAAATCGGGCAAGCCAAGGTAAAGCACGTTACCAAGGGGCTGCGCGAACTGAAGCACAACCGCATTTTCACGGTTGACCAACAACCGGTTTTTGCATCGCAAACGGGCCTTTATCAGTACGACGAGGTTCAGGCTGCCTTTGTCCAGAATGACCAGCTGCCCATTGACTTCCGCTTACCCCGCTACCAAAACCCGGTTTTACAGCAAGACCGGGCCGGTAGTATTTGGCTACTGAACGGATTGGCCATCGCCCACCCCCAAACCAGCGGTGGTTTCCAGCTAGATACCCTCACGCTGCTGCCCCTGGAACGCGGGGCGGTGGCCATGTTCCAAGAAGATGACTCGACGTTTTGGTTGAGCCGTCCCTCCGGGGTCTTTCGCCTCGACCGGCGGCGAATGGCCCCGTTGCCCTCGTTTGCCACCCGGCTCACCCAGGTCAAAGTTACCCGCACCGATTCGCTGCTGCCTTTGCAAAGTCCGCCGCCCTTGGTTTATGCCCACAACTCCCTGCTGTTCCAGTTTACCGCCGCCAATTACCTTGACGAAAACGCCAATCAATTCCAATATTTTTTGGAGAATTACGATCCTGGCTGGTCGGGCTGGACGTTGCAAACCCAGAAAGAGTACACCAATTTGCCCGAGGGGGATTATACGTTCCGGGTTCGGGCAAAAAACGCTTACGGGCAAATGGGCACCCCGGCCGCTTACTCCTTTACGGTGCTCCCTCCTTGGTACCACACTTGGTGGGTGTATCTGGCCTATGTGGTTTTAGCCGGGGCTTTGTGGTGGTTGTTCACGCGGGCGCGTACCCGCCGCCTGCGCCGGCAGAACGAGCGCCAGGCCCGCCTCATTGCCGAGCGTACACAAGAGGTGGTGCAGAAAAACCAGTTGCTGGAGCAGCAACGCGATGCAATTCTGGAACAACAGGCCGAATTGATCACCCAGAAAGCCGAGATGGCGGCCCAAGCCGAAGAATTAGTGAATTTGAACGCCACCAAAGACAAGCTTTTATCGATCATTTCGCATGATTTGAAAAGCCCGCTGAACCGTTTAAAGGGCCTTTTGAAATTACTGGATATGGAAGGGTTGACCCCGCAGGAGTTCCTGCATTACACCAAGCAACTGCGGGCCAACACTGATAACCTTTACGATTCATTGGACAACCTGCTGCGCTGGGCCATGTTGCAAATGCAGAAAGGCTTGGTAACCCGTTTTGAGCTAGTTAACCTGCCCGAAGTGGTAAACGAAGTAACCAAGCTGTACCAAGAAAGCCTGACCGAAAAGCAAATCGAGCTGCAAAACTTGGTGAGTAACGACACGCGGGCCAACGCCGATTTGAACCAAACCAAGCTGATTATCCGTAACTTAGTGGCCAATGCCATCAAGTTTACCCCGGCGGGCGGGCGCATCACCCTCAGCAGTCAGGTTCAGGGCAACTACCTGGCCCTCACCGTGGCCGATACGGGCATGGGCATGAGCCCCGCGCAAGTGAGCCAGTTATTCGACCTCAAAAGCGGGCTGAGCCAAAACGGCACGGCGGGCGAAAAAGGCACTGGGCTGGGCCTGTTACTGGTCAAGGAGTTTGTGGAATTGAACCGGGGCAGCATCACCGTAAAAAGTGAAGAAGGCGTGGGCAGTGCGTTTACGGTGAGATTGATGGTGGGGTAGTTGTCGTTAAACCGATCAAACGTCCGGGATAATCGATTTTCGACCAAGAGACATGCGGTTTAGTGGTTGTGATTGCTTATTATTGATCCCACCGTTACGAAAATGAAAACCACCATCCTCTGCCTGGCCGTCGGCCTCCTGGGCCTGGCCGCCCAAGCCCAGCACTTCAACGGCCCCCTGCGCGTACACCCGCAAAACGGCCGCTATTTTACCGACAACTCGGGCCGGGCCATCTACCTCACTGGCTCGCATACCTGGGCCAACTTCCAGGACATCGGGCGGCCGGGCGAGCCGCCGTTCGACTGGCCGGGCTACCTGGCCATGCTCAAGGCCCACCACCACAACTTCATCCGCCTGTGGGTGTGGGAGCAGGCCAAGAAAGCT
>JALONO010000062.1 GCA_025454895.1 Bernardetiaceae bacterium | reverse complement strand
CCGCCGTGGCCGCGCACGCTCTGGTCGCCGCCGCTGCAAAACGCCTTGCCGCCCTCGCCGGTGAGGATGACGACCCCCACCCGCTCGTCGAACCGGGCCAGGTGCATGGCATCGATCATCTCGTCCACGGTGAGCGGGGTAAACGCATTGTGGACTTGCGGGCGGTTGATGCTGATTTTGGCTACACCATTGTAGTAACTAAATAATATTTCTTTGTACTCTTTAATGGTTTCCCATTTCGGCTCGCTCATTTTCGGTTGGTTTTGGCTGGCGCAAAAATAGAAGAATAACGGGAGATGTGGGTCAGGGATTGTATCATGCAAGAATGCTCGGTTCTACCCCACCGGCACGCGCAAACGCAGCGCGCGGGGGTGGCACTCGGCCAGCAGTTCCAAGCCCAGGGGGTGGACCTCGCCGTCGGTGTGGGCCAGGGCACCGGCGGGCAGGTGCAGGCGCACGCGCTTGGCCCGCCAGTGCTGCACGCCGGGCTGGCGCAGCAACGACCCGGCAAACAACCCGCGCAGCAGGGGCAGCAGGGTGGTGAGCTTGGGCCGGGGCAGGGCCACCACATCCAGCAGGCCATCGGTGGCATCGGCCCCCGGGGCGATGCGGGCGTTGTTGCCGTACTGCGAAATATTGGCCACGCACAGCACAAAAGCGGGCACGGGCCGCAGCGGGGCCTCATCTAACTGCAACTGGAAAGTTTGCGGCGGATGGCGGAGGAAAGTGCGCAACCCCAGCCAAAAATACGGCAGCGGGCCGCGCCAACGGCTCTGGTTGAACTGCTGGCCCACGGCGGCATCGAACCCCAGGCCCAGCATATTGAAAAAGGCGGCTTGGCCGTTTACGGTGCCGTAGTCCACCGCCTGCACCTGCCCGCTGAGCAGGTTGGCCAGGGCCGGTTGCAACCCCAGGGGCAGCCCAAAGTGGCGGGCAAACCCATTGCCGGAGCCGGTGGGCACCAACCCAAAATCGACCGGCTGGTGGACCAAGGCCTGGGCCACTTCGTTGAGCGTGCCATCGCCGCCCACGGCCACCACCGTGCCCACCCCTTGGGCCACGGCCTGGCGGGCCAGTTCGGTGGCGTGGCCCGGCCCTTGGGTGGGGCTTAGTTCGGCAGCCAAATGGTGTTGGTCAATAAACCGTTTAATGACGGCCAGCCGCTGGGCCGCCGCTCGCGCCCCGCCCGATATGGGGTTGAAAATGAACCGATAAGTGGCCAATTGGCTCATTGGCCGGGGCCTTTTACCTTTTTGGTGGGGCTAACGGCCTTGGCCAGTTTCTTGGTCTCGCTTTTGGCAGCCACGGTTTTGCCTCCGCCTGCTTTGCCCTTGGCGGCCTTTTTGTCGGCCACTTCGGCTTTTTGGCTGGCCTTGGCTTTTTTATCGTCCGGCTGGGCTTCCGCCAGTTGCAGGCACTCGGCCAAGGTGAGGGCGGCCGGATCCTTGCCCTTGGGGATTTTTACGTTCAGCTTGCCCACCGCAATGTACGGCCCCCAGCGGCCGTTGAGCACCTTCACGTCCGGGGCCTCGGCAAACGTAAGGATCACCTTTTCTTTGTCGGCCAGGCGCTTGGCCTCAATTACGCCCACGGCTTCGGCCTCGCTCACGGTGTAAGGGTCCAGGTTTTTGGGCAGCGAATAAAACTGGCTGGCGTGGCTTACGTAAGGCCCAAAACGGCCCACGTTGGCCACCATTTTTTTGCCTTCAAACTCGCCCAACTCCCGGGGCAGTTTAAACAGTTCTAGGGCCTCGGCCAAGGTAATGGTCTCGATCAACTGGCCTTTGCGCAGGCTGGCGTATTGGGGTTTGTCGGTTTGGCCGTCGCTGCCAAGCTGGGCAATGGGGCCGTAGCGGCCCAGGCGGGCAATCACTTCTTTGCCACTTACTGGGTCGGTGCCCAGCTTGCGCTCCCCGGCCGAGCGGTCGGCTTTGGCGGCCGTATCGGTAACCTGCAAATGAAAACCTTGGTAAAAAGTACCCATCATTTTTTGCCAGGCGATTTTGCCACTGGCGATTTCGTCAAACTCTTTCTCGACCTTGGCCGTGAACGAGTAGTCGATAATATTAGGGAAATTATTGACCAAGAAATCGTTGACCACCATCGCCAGGTCAGTGGGGAAGAGCTTCATCTTCTCTGCGCCCGTGATCTCGGTTTTGGTGGCGGTGGTAATCTGGTCGTTTTTAAGGGTGTGCTCTTGGTAGCGGCGCTCGCGGCCGTCGCGGTTTTCTTTCACCACGTAGTCGCGCTCCTGCACGGTGGCAATGGTGGGCGCGTAGGTGGACGGGCGACCGATGCCCATTTCTTCCAACTTTTTCACCAAGCTAGCCTCGGTATAGCGCGGGCTGGGGCGGCTAAACTTTTCGGTGGCCCGCAGGTAATTGAGCGGCAGCACCTGGCCCACGTTAAGCGGGGGCAACATGCCGCGCTGTTCGCCTTCTTCGCCCTCGTCGTCGGTATCTTCTAAATACACTTTTAAGAAACCTTCAAAACGGATCACCTCGCCGGTGGCCTCCAACGTTTCCGGGGTGGTGGAAATGGCAATGGTGGCAATGGTGCGTTCTAGTTGAGCGTCAGCCATTTGCGAAGCGATGGCCCGTTTCCAGATCAGTTCGTAGAGCCGTTGCTCGTTGCGCTCCTCGCCCGCGTTGGCGGCCCCAAAGTTGGTGGGGCGGATGGCCTCGTGGGCCTCTTGGGCACTGTCGTTCTTGGTTTTGTAGCGGCGGGTTTGCAAAAAAGGCTCGCCGTAATTGCTGCGGATAGCGGCGGCGGCGGCGGCAATGGCCTCCTCCGACAGGTTGAGCGAGTCGGTCCGCATGTAGGAGATGTGGCCCGCCTCGTACAGTTTTTGGGCCAGCCGCATGGTTTGCGACACCGAATACCCCAGCTTCCGGTTGGCCTCTTGTTGTAACGTGGACGTGGTAAACGGCGGCGCGGGCGATTTTTTCGCGGGTTTCTTCTCCAGATTTTTGATGCTGTACTGCGCGCCGAGGCATTTTTTCAAGAAATCTACGGCTTGGGCTTCGGTGGCAAACCGCTTGGGCAGTTCGGCCAACAGTTCCTTGCCCTTGTCGAGGGTGAACACGGCATTGACTTTATAGTCGCTGGTGCTTTTGAACTTCTCAATTTCCCGCTCGCGTTCTACCACCAGCCGCACGGCTACCGACTGCACCCGCCCGGCCGACAACCCGCCTTTGATCTTCTTCCACAAAATGGGGGAAAGCTCGAAGCCCACCAGCCGGTCCAGGATGCGGCGAGCCTGCTGGGCATTTACCAAATCGATGTCGAGGGTGCGCGGGCTTTGGATGGCCTTTAAAATGGCCGACTTGGTGATTTCCCGGAACACGATGCGGCGGGTGTTGGCCTCGGTCAGTTTCAGGGCTTCCCGCAGGTGCCAGGAAATGGCCTCACCTTCCCGGTCGTCGTCGGTGGCGAGCCAAATGGTTTCGCTTTGCTGGGCCAGTTTGGCCAGTTGGGCCACCAGTTCCCGCTTATCGTCCGAAACCTCGTAGTGAGGCTGAAAATTATTCTGGATGTCGATCGCGTTGTCCGACTTGGGCAAGTCGCGCACGTGCCCGTAACTGGACTTGACGGTGAAGTCCTTGCCCAAATATCCTTCAATGGTTTTGGCCTTGGCCGGAGACTCTACGATCACTAAATTTTTTGCCATGCCGATTCCTTGGGTTGGTGGGGGGCCGTGCCCCCCAGTTTGGTGTCAGGTAAGCCCATAACGGCCAAACCAGCCGCAATGTTAGCAAAAAAACAATTCGGCAAAATTTTCAAGACCGACAGCCGGGCAAAACCAACCCTTGCCAGCAGGTTACTGCGGGGTGGCTTTTAGCTGGTACAAACCCGTGGCCGCGCAGTTGAACCGCAAGGTGGGCAGGGGTTCGTTGCGGAGGGTGCTGGTTTTGCCGGCCACTTCTTTGCCTTGGCCGTCCACCAGGCTCAAGCGCACCCGGCCAGCGGTAATATCGGCTACGTTGAGGGTGAGCGTGTACTGGGTGCCCTTGGTGAGCACGCAGGTGAAACTGGTTTCTTGTTCTTCTTTTAAGGTGAAGGCGATTTTCTTTTCGGCAGGGCCAGCTTTGGCCGATTGCCCGGTTTTGGCCTCGCCCCCGCCCACGGCCTTCATATCTTGATTCGAGTTGGCTTTGGTAGCCGCCTGGCCTTGGGCCGTGCCCTCCACGGTTTTGGTGGCCTTATCGGTTTGGGCTAGGGCGGGGCGGGCCAGCAGGCCAATTCCGCCCAGCAATATCGCAAAAAACAGATTTTTCATTTTAGGTGGGATCAATTGGGCATTCTCCCACAAAAACCGGGGCAATTTTTAAGGCGGCCCCGCCACCCCACCACCGACACGCCCAACCCCTAATTTGGATTTCCCTTTCTACTATTCTACTTTTGCGGCCTTCATTAGTTGGTTCAAAAACAATTGGGTAAACCCTGGGCGATAAAAATAGGCAGTTGGTGGCTGGTGCTGCTGGTACTCAATGTACTATTAGCTCCGGCCTACTTGGGCACGGCCCCGGTAACGGCGGCCCAGGTAAGCTCAGCCCCCGGCCAAGACCGCGACGAGCCGCAGGAACAAGTGGCCGAACGCAGCCCGGTGAATGCCATTACCAACCCTGGCCTGCATTTAGATGTAGCCAAAGCTTGGTTTTTACCCCCAACCACTTTGGGGGTTTGCCTGCGGGTAGTACCAATTAAACTGTTGCTTCCCACCCGCTTCGCGCTGTTGCCGCTGGTGTATTTTCAGCGGTTGTTCCATCACCGCATTTCGGCTAACGCGCCCTAGCCCGCCACTTTCCTCTCCTCTTTTCGCGCTCGGGCTGTCTGGCCCATTGATGCCCGTTTTCCTGCCTATTGGCCAGTTTTTAACTGCTAAGTATCTGTTTATCAATAAATTTCATTTGTTTGTTTTCTTCTTAACTACTCATAAATATGCGTAACCGTGGTTTTATCATCGGCCTTACGGTAATTATTACCTTGCTGTGTTTGTTCTACCTATCGTTCACGATTGTGTCGTACAACATCACGCAAAAGGCCAATACGTATGCCCGCGATGCCAAGGGCAATATCAATTACGACAAACGGCAGAAGTACTTCGACTCGTTGTGGGAAAAACCCGTTTACAACCTGGGGATCACCAGTTTCACGCTCAAAGAAGTAAAAGAGTTTGAACTGCACCTTGGCCTGGACCTCCAGGGCGGGATGCACGTGGTGATGGAAGTATCGCCGGTGGAAGTGATCAACGCCCTGGCTGGCCCCAACGCCAACAACCCCATGTTCCGCGACGCGCTGAGCCGTGCCCAAAAGAAGGCCGTTACCAGCCAGGATGCCCTGGTGGACATTTTCTTTAGTGAATACGAAGCCCTGGCCGGTACGGGTAACTTGGCCAAGGTTTTTGCCAATGCCAGCAATGCGGGTTCCATTGATTTCAAAACTCCGGATCAGGAGGTTAAAAAGATCATCCGCAACGAGGTGGATGGGGCCATCGACCGCTCATACGAGATCGTAAAAAGCCGGATCGATAAATTCGGCGTAACCAACCCCAACGTGCAGCGGATGCCCGGCACGGACCGCATCCAGGTGGAACTGCCCGGCGTGGACAACCCCGCCCGCGTGCGCAAGCTGCTGCAAGGCGTGGCCAAATTGGAGTTTTACGAAGTGTGGCAACCTAACGAGTACCAACAGTACCTGCAAACCGCCAATGATGTGTGGATGAAAAAGCAAAAGGCCGAAAAAGCCCTGGCTGACCCCACCGCCCCCGGCGACACCACCAAAAAAGACGAAGTGGCTGACCTGTTTGCCAACCAAAAAGACACCCTGAATAAAGTAGTGGGTAAGCTCGACTCGGCTGCCCAGGCCAAAAAAACCGCCGACTCGATCCAAAACCTGTTGGCTAGCCAATACTCGCCCCTGCTGACCAAGATGGCCGGCAACCCCCAAAGCGGGATGCTGGCTTATGCGGCCCAAGACACGGCGGCGATCAACCAAATTTTGAACGACCCGAGCGTGAAAGGGGCCCTGCCCGCCGACCTGGTGTTTATGTGGGACGTAAAACCGATGGAAAAGACCACCATTTACACCCTGAACGCCATTAAAAAGCCGCGCAACGGCAAGGCCCCGCTCACCGGGGAAGCCATCGCCGATGCCAACCAAGATTTTGACGAGCGGGGCAGGCCGGAAATCCAGATGCGGATGCGCACCGAAGGGGCCAGGATTTGGAAAAAATTGACCGGGGCCAACGTAGACCGCCAAATCGCCATCGTACTCGATAATTATGTGTATTCCGCCCCGGTGGTGCAAGGCGAAATCGGGGGCGGGGTCTCGTCCATCACTGGTTCGTTCACGATCGAGGAAGCCAAGGACCTGGCCAACATCCTGAAAGTGGGTAAACTGCCCGCCCCCACCCGCATTGTGGAAGAGGCTGTGGTTGGCCCCTCGCTCGGCCAAGAGTCAATCGACAAAGGGCTGAAATCAGTTTTGATCGGTTTTGCGATTGTGGTGCTGTTCATGGGCGTTTACTACGCCAAGAGCGGTTGGGTAGCCAATGCCGCCCTGCTGTTCAACATCTTCTTTATCGTGGGCATTTTGGCCAACATGGAAGCGGCCCTTACCCTGCCGGGCATTGCCGGGATTGTGCTCACCATTGGTATGGCGGTAGATGCCAACGTACTCATTTTTGAGCGGGTGCGGGAAGAAATGCGGGCGGGCAAAAAACTGCTTGCCGCCATCGACGAAGGCTACAGCCGGGCTTTTTGGACCATTTTCGACTCCAACCTCACTACGCTGTTGGTGGCGTTTTTCTTGTTCGTGTTTGGCACCGGCCCCATCAAAGGCTTTGCTACTACGCTGATGGTGGGCATTTTCTGCTCGTTCTTCACGGCCGTGTACGTGTCGCGGGTGATGGTGTACGCCCTCACCGCCCGCAAAGGCGACGACAGCAACCTGAGCTTTGCCCTGCCCAGCACCTTTAACTTGCTCCAGTTGCATGGGGTAAACTTCATCGGCAAGCGCAAAATCGCCTACGCGGTTTCGGGCACCATCATCGCCATCGGGTTTGCCCTCATTGCGGTGCAGGGCCTCAACCTGGGCACCGATTTCAAGGGCGGACGCACCTACGTGGTGGAGTTTAACGCTCCCATTGTGGCCTCGGACATCCGTTCGGCCATTTTGCCCGGCTTTAACAATAGCGGCACCGAGGTGAAAATTTACGACACCAATAACAAGATAAAAGTTACCACCAGTTTCCTCACCGAGGACGACTCCGACCAAGCCGATGCCAAGGTGCTCACCGCCCTGCAAACCGGTTTGCAAAAGTACCAGAACCTGAACCCGCAGGTGCTCAGTTCGTCTAAGGTGGGGGCCACGGTAGCCAGCGACATCCGGGGTTCGGCGTTGGAGTCAATTTTGGCCTCGCTCATCGCCATTTTCGCCTACATCATCCTGCGTTTCCGCAAGTGGCAGTTTGGTTTGGGCGCGGTACTGGCCTTGTTCCACGACGTGTTCATTGTGGTAGCCTGCACCGCCATTGCGCGGGCGTTGGGCTTCTCGGTAGAAGTGGACCAAGTGTACGTGGCGGCCATCCTCACCATTATCGGTTACTCCATTAACGATACCGTAGTGGTGTTTGACCGGGTGCGCGAGTACCTAACCGGTAGCCTTAACAACAGTGCTGCCTTTAACCGGGAAGGGATGACCCAAGTAATGAACGATGCGATCAACAGCACCTTTAGCCGCACGATTATCACGGCCTTAACCACTTTCATTGTGGTGTTTATCCTGTTCCTGTTCGGTGGCGAGGCCCTGCGCGGGTTCTCGTTCGCGATGGTGCTGGGCTTGATTTTCGGTACGTACTCGTCCATTTTCATTGCTACCGCCATTGTGGCTGATACCATGAAACCAGCCGAGTTGGCCAGTATGCAAGGCCAACCGGAGCAAAAACCTGAAGTAAAGCCCAACGTGAAAACCGCTAAGGCTTAGGTAGTTCACCGCCCCTGGTGGGCTGGTTTTTAACCTGACAACTCCAACCCCGGCCCTTGCGTGAGGGCCGGGGTTTTTGTTTCTGGGCTTTCGGGCCGTTTTTTGCGCCCGCAAACTTTTGGTATGAACGAAAAAGACATCCCCATTTTAACCGAGCGGGCCGTAGTAAACCCCTACTTCAAAGCCGCCAACCTGATCTTGAAGCGGCTGCCCTGGGACCTCAACCCCGAGTCGTGGCGCTCGCGGGCACGCCTGCAAAAGGCCCGCGACCAGCACCAGGGCCAAAAGGCGGTGATCCTCTGCAACGGCCCCAGCCTGCTCAAAACCGATTTTAACTTGCTCAAAACCAGCGGGGTATTCACTTTCGGGTTGAATAAGATCAACCTATTGTTCGACAAAACCGACTTTCGCCCCGGTTGCGTGGTGGCGGTCAACCACCTGGTGCTGGAACAAAACCAGGCTTTTTTTAACCAAACCGACCTGCCGTTGTACCTAGACAGCCACGCCCACCGGTTTATTAAGCGGCGGGCCAATGTTACCTACGTGAAGCAAACCCACCACAAGGTATTTGCCCGTGATGTGTCGTGGAGCCTTTATTACGGCCACACGGTTACGTTCGTGGCCATTCAATTGGCTTACCACCTGGGGTTTGCCCAAGTGGCCTTGGTGGGCTGCGACCACAATTTCCCCTCGGCCCAGGGCGGGCACGCCAACCAAACGGTGGTGTCGGGCCAGAGCGACCCCAACCACTTTGACCCCAATTATTTCGCGGGCGGCATGAAATGGCAACTACCCGACCTGTTCCAAAGCGAGGTGGCCTACCAAATGGCCCGCGAGGTGTACGAGGCCAGCGGCCGGGGCATCTATAACTGTACCGAGGGCGGCAAGTTGGAAATTTACGAGCGGCGGGGGCTCCCGGAGTTTCTCGGGACGTAACCGGGTAGAAAATCTGGCTAGGCGATTGGCTCGGTGGCTTTGGCTAGTTGACTCCGCAACATCCCCACTTCCTCTTCCAGGTGCCCGATGAGGCGGAGCAAATCCTCGGGGCTGGCGGCATCTTGGCCCAGACCAGGTTGGAGGCACGGATCGACCGAGAGCAGCTCCCAAGGGTTGATGGCCAAGGCTCGGGCAATGGCCACCAGCTTGGCCAGCGACAGTTCGGTTTGGCCGTTTTCTAGCCGGCAGTAGCTGGCTTGGGTCAGGTGCAGGGTATCGGCCAGGTTTTCTTGGCTAAGGCCGCGCGCTTGGCGCTCGTGCCGAATTTTTTCAAGGATTTTCCGCATGGCGTGGTTTAGTTGGTTGGTTGACGGCTAAAGAAATAAACGGCATTCAACAATAAAACGTTGCCCAGGCTCAGCAATTATATCTAAATGATTGTTTCGTTTGATTGTCAATCATTTACCAGAGAAAAAACACACTCTCCCCATTTGACTTTGGTACAATTATTCGGTAGATACCGAAATACCACCTTGGATTTTTAAACCAGCCTGGCCATTAAAACTTGACCCCGAGGGTAAAAGCCACCGCCCGCTGGCTAAAATTACTGTTGTGCTCATTTACCGACCGTAAAATGCTGTTGACCCCGTAAGAATACTCTACTTCGGCAAGGCCCCGCAGTTTGAATAAGGGAAACTCCAGGCCAGTGCCAATCGCGGGCACTACATCGATGGCCGTAAAAGGCTGGTCGCGGTAGAGGAGCCGTTCGGTTACCTCGTTACGGGGGCTGGTTACCAGCCGGCCCAGCCTGGCCCCGCCCACAAAATAGGGGCTTACTTTATCGTCAGGCAGGACCACGAACCGCACCAGCCCGGCCACGCCCAGGTAGTGCAGGCGGTTTTCATAGTAAGGGACTCTATTTTGACGGTAGAACGACCCGCCGTACTGGCGATAAAAGGCCCCCGCCATCACGCGCCAGGACCGGAACAGCCGCCACTCACGCCCCAACTCTACTTGAGGGCCAGTTTGAAACTCCGAAATACTAAAATTGTAACTGATATTGGGGCGATCATCAAAGGTTACTAATAAGGGACTCGCATTGAGCGCAGAGCGAACTATTCCAGTTTTAATTACCCAAAATCTTTTTTTAACAGGCGATTGAGCTAGGGCTATTCCATGCCAAGCAAGGAAAACAAGCCAAAAAAAATATTTGGTCATAAATTAACTTTTTGAGGGTGAGGAGTAAACAACCTAGCCATCAGTACCATTACAGTACTTGATGGCCGGGTTGTTATAGTTATGTTTCAGTAAATAGTTGATTAACGGGAACAAGTTTCTGGACGGAAGGGAATGTAAGCGCCGCTTGGTTGCTTAAAGTCTATCCGTACTTCGCCACAAACCTGCCCGGACAAGCAATCACTTCCTGTACATGGGTTGAGCAGCACATTATTGCAACCAAGACAAATACGATATTCATGACGTCGTGTATCAGTTTCTGTGACTTGCGGCCAAGCAGTACCACCACCTTGATTGGCGAAACGGTAACTTCCAGACATTTTCGATTCTTTTGCGGTAACCCCAACCCAAAAATTGGTGTCGGTCCGTCGTAACGGCACATTCACCCCCCAGTATTCATAAAAGGCACCAAAACCCGAGAAATTATACAACTCCTCGTAAACTATGATCCTAGCCCCCGAACCTTCTACAGTATGCCGGTTTGACCAAGTAAAGATGTGATTTTCGATGCGACCGTTTGCTAGAGCATCGGGATTGACCAAGGTATTGAACACCTCAATTCCAGCTTTGGTATCGGTACGCTGAGTGTCAAATAGCCGATCTATCTTGGTCTCGTCCCCACCCCGTATAATCTTGACCTGGGTGCGGGTAAACTGGTAAATGTCTGAACCAATCTTGACCAAACCCAGGGTATTGAGCAGGGTAGAATAGGCCGAAGGACCAGCTTTGGGGCTAAAAGCTTCTTCGGGATCGAATGAAATTAGCCCCCTATAGCGAGCAGAATTAGCGCGATTCTGTTCATGAATAATGCTTGCCAGTTGGTCGCGTTGGGCACTTTGTAGGGCCTCGACATTTCGCTCGACGAGTTGGGTATAATTTTCATTCTCAAAGTCAAGAGCTTTGCGTAGCGAGGTTACTCCTCTGGACTCAGCATAGCCCAACTTTGTTTTGTGGTCAGCTTTGGCTAGCTCCACCACTTTGTTCTGAAACTCAGTTAGGCTGGCAAAAGTGAGCATCCGGCGATTGCCCAACATGGCATCGCGTTCAGAAGTGGCTTGGGGAACCCCTTCTTGTATTAGGGTACTGAAACCTTGTGGCCCCAAGTCGCCATCAGGTTGCAAGTTGTTCATACAACCGGCCAGCCCTAATAAAAAGATTGCCCCAAGGCGTTTAAAGGACTTGGGCAGGGGTCGTGTGTGTGTGTGTGTGTGTGTGTGTGTAACGGGTTCATTGGTGTAAAAGATTAATGGTGAACAATAAGGCAAAATTCGGGTAGGCAGACAGGACTAACAAACCAAAAAATGCATATTTAATGCGTTTTTTGCATTGAAGCAACAAGAATACGACAAATCTAGTTTGATAATTAAATTATACCGCCACAAAATTCCATTCATCCTATGCCAAAGATTTTCTTTTGGGGGCAGTGCCTTGCTTTGGTGCTGGCAGCCGCCCCCGCCCTGGCCCAAACCAAGGCCGATCCTCAAGAACGGTTTGTCAAGCGCAATTCCATAATGATCAATGGGTTGGTAATAGGGGCAGTAGGTGTAGGGTATGAACGGTTGCTCTACCAAGCTGGGCGGCACAAGTTTTTTGGTGGAATTGCCGCCACGGCCTTTCCGGTGCTGGAAAGCGATGCCCCCTTTCCCCGGCGCTGGGGCTGGTACTTTGGGGCGGGCCTGACCGCCCACTACAGCATAACCACCAGTCGCCGCACCAATAACCATCATTTTGAGATGGGTTTTCACCACCAATTTGCTCAACAAGATGCCATTTACGGCATTCAGCGCAACTATGATTTTGACCCGATAACGTTACAGCGCACCAATGAGATTTACGAAAACATTGGTTGGGAAAAGCTCAACTTTCACAGCCTAGCCCCGACGATCGGCTACCGCTACCAGCGGCCGCAGGGTGGCTTTACCTGGCGGGCAGGCTTACGCCCCTTTTCGGTGGATTTGCCCGGTGGAGTGTACGGCTTCGGGGTGGAATTCATTCCATTCCCCTATGCGAGCGTGGGGTGGAGTTTTTAATCCTAAATGACTTAACAATGGCATGATTAAACGATTGTTCCGGTTGATTATCAATCAGCTAAATCAACTTAATTGAGCAAGTTCCATACCCAATGCCGACACGGGTAAGGATAATGCGAAAAAGAACTATTCGAGTATAACCGTCTGAAAGCCACCGCATCAAGCTAAAATAAAAAATCGGCTCCCCGTTGGTGGCGAAAAAATAGAGCCAAACCCGTTTTGGGCAAATCGAACCGGCCTAGCCCCCGCCCCGCTGGTGCCAGGCTTGGTAAATCTCCAGAAAAGTTTCTTCCAAATTTTTGGTAAGCTGCCAGTGGGGGTAGTGCGCCTGGATTTTGCGCAAATCGGAATAATAACAAATGTGATCGCCGATGCGGTTGGCTTCGCTATAAGTGTACTGCATGGGCTTGCCCGAGATGGATTCGATGAGGGCAAAAGCCTCCAAAATGGAGATGCTGTTGGCTTTGCCGCCGCCCAAGTTGTACACTTCGCCCACGCGCGGGGCCTGGATGAACTCGTGGCAAAACCGGGCCACGTCCAGCGAGTGGATATTGTCGCGCACTTGCTTGCCCTGGTAACCGTAAATGGTGTAGTGCCGCCCTTCTAAGTTACAGCGGATGAGGTAACTCAAAAAACCGTGCAATTCCACCCCGCTATGGTTAGGGCCAGTGAGGCAACCACCTCGTAAACAAACGGTGGGCAGGCCAAAGTAGCGGCCATATTCCTGCACCATCACATCGGCGGCCACTTTGGAGGCCCCAAAAAGCGAGTGCTTGCACTGGTCAATCCGCAGGGTTTCCGGGATGCCCGCCTGGTAGGCCGGGTCGGCGTACTCCCAGCGGGTGGCCAGTTCAGTCATGGCGATTTCGTTGGGCGCGTCGCCGTACACCTTGTTAGTGGACAGGTGGACGAACGGGGCCTCGGGCACGGCTTGGCGCGCCGCCTCCAGCAGGTTGAGGGTGCCCACGGCATTGGTATCAAAATCGTCGAACGGGATGGCGGCGGCCCGGTCGTGGCTGGGCTGGGCCGCCGCGTGCACGATGGCCTGGGGCCGTAGTTGTTGCAACAACGCCAACACGGCCGGGCGGTTGCGGATGTCCACCTCGTGGTGCTGGAAACCGGGCAAAGTGGCCTGGAGGCGTTGCTGGTTCCAGCGGGTATCGCCTTGGGGGCCAAAAAAAACGGCCCGCTGGTTGTTGTCCACCCCGTTTACTTGCCAGCCTTGCTGGGCAAAGTACGCGCACACCTCCGAGCCAATGAGGCCCGACGAACCAGTAACGAGGATTTTTTGGGTCATGTAAAAACCGGGTTAAGGCAGCAATTGTTGATAAAGTGCCAAATAACGGGCCGCTTGCTGGGGTAAATTGTACTGGGCCACTGCCCTTTGCCTAATTTGATCCGTAGCTAAATGCGGCAACTGGGCCAGGGCGTGCTGCAAGGTGCGGGCCAACGCCCCGCCCGAAATTTCCGGGCAAAGGTAGCCATTAATCCCATCCTCGATCATCTCGGGCAGGCCGCCCGTGGCAAAGCCCGCCACCGGCACGCCGCAACAGAGGGCTTCCACTACGGCGTTGGGCAGGTTGTCTTCCAGCGAGGGCACCACCACCAGGTCGGCGGCGTTGTAGGCAGCGGCCATCTCGGCCTCTTGTTTAATGGCCCCCAGCCAGCGGAAGGGGGCGGGCAGGTGTTGGCCGTCGTTGGTGGCCACGGCCCAAGTGATGGGTAGCTGGGCCAGATGGGACGCGGCTTGGCGCAAATACGCAAAACCTTTGCGTAGGCTACCCGTGTAGTCGGCGGCGAACAGCACCACGGGCCGGTCGTCGGGCAGGCCAAACCGCCGCTTGGCCCGGCGTTTGTCAAAGGGACTAAACACCTGCGTATCCACCCCATTGGCAATGTGGTGGTGGCGATAGGCCGCAAACAACCGGCTGCTTCGCGACAGGTGCATGAGCCAACGCGAAGGGCACACTACGGTGGGGCCAGTTGCGCCAGCCAAAGCCTTCTGCTTGATTTCCAATTGTTTAGCAGCCAACTCTGGCGCGGTGGTAGGGGCCAGTTGCGGGCAATGGGCACAATCGGCCTGGAACTTGAGGCAACCTTGGCTGTAATGGCAGCCCCCCGTAAACGGATTCTGGTCGTGCAAGGTCCACACCACGGGCGGGGGCGCGGCCCCGAAAAAACCGGGGTAGTCCACCAGGCCGGCCACCCAGTGCAAATGCACCACTTGGGCCCAAGCAAACGCCGCTTGCTGGTGGACGGCAAACGGGCTAGTGGCCAGGCTAAATCGTTCTTGCCCGGCGGGCGGTTTGCGTAAATAATCTTCGATGGGGATAGGCCCGGTAAACGGGGCCGACGGCCAGAGCCGCCGCCAATGGTATTGCAAACGGGTTCGCCAGCCGGGGTAATTGGGGTCGGCTACCGCTGGTTGGTAGGCCAGCGACTGCGGCACCGCCGTGCGGGGCGGGTGCAAAAAGAGGATTTTTGAATCTACGCCCAGCCTTGCCAAGCCTTGATGCAGGCGGATGCAGGCTTTGGCCGCCCCGCCGTTGGCGTGGGTGCATAGGTGTAAAACCCTCATTCTCAATCAATCAATAGAAAGTACCGGGCGTTTTTATAAAAACTTCGCCCGCAAGGCTGGCGTGGGTATCCGGCAGGCTTCCAACTTACCAAACCACCGGTAGCGGTTGCGGGCCACCCAACGGTACACCCCGTCGCGGATGAAACGCGGCACAATGATAAGCACATAAAAAATCTGCCACCAGCCGCCTACCGTGCGCAGTACCTCCAGGGCCGCCTGCGAGCGCACAAAAAATTGCCCGTCGCGCACAAAAATAAAGGTGTCCAAACTACCGGCCAGGCCAAACTGTTGCCCCAAGTGCTGCCCCAAACCTGACTGCAGGGAGGTGAACCGGAGCCGGTTGTGCTTATCAATATCAATCAAAAAATTGACCGCCCCGTTGCACAAATTGCACACCCCATCAAATAGTACGAGGTTTTCCGGGACTGAAGAAGGGTGATTTTCCATGTTTACAGAAACCTAAACCGCCAGTTGACGGTAAAGATCACCCTTAATAACTGGTTTTACCGGGGCAAAGTTTCAAATATCGCCTTGGCAAAGCCGATTGATGGCGAAATGGAGGCCCGCGCTCGCTCATGGTGGCCTGAACACCGAATTTGGCCTGGGGCGCGGCCGCGGCCAGCTCTCATCAAAACCCGGTTGCCGGGGCGTATCTTTGCCGCTTAACCTGCTGGTTTGGAGGCTCGCGTCAAACAATTTTTGCATTTTGTGTGGCACTCGCCCACGCTGATGTCGTGGGGGAGCTTTTTTTCGCGCTCCACGGCCCTGTTTTT
>JALONO010000061.1 GCA_025454895.1 Bernardetiaceae bacterium | reverse complement strand
GGGCCGGGGTTCAGTTCGTTGGCCACGTCCATCCGCAGGCCGTTTTGGTACTGCCCGTTGGCCACGATCATGTAGTGATAGGCTTGCAACGTTTTAGCAAAACCACTGATGGCCAACCGGTCCTGGTCGGTGATAGACGTGGTGTTGCGGGCCGCGTCGATGAGCACGTTGGCCTGTTTAATGGCTTGGTAAGGCGAGTTGTAGGCCCCGGCCACCCCGAAAAACTGGCCGTCGGGGCGGCGGCCGCCTTGGCCCAGCCAGTCGGTTTGCCAGCGCGGGTCGGAGGCGTTTAGGTACCAAATTTCCCGCCCGAAACTGCCAAAGGCGGCCGTTACGGTAAACACATAATCGCGGTGCCGCGACTCCAGGCCCGTTACCAACGACTGGATTTGGTTGCGGCTGGCGTTTTGGGTAACGCTGGCCAGCGAGGGGTTGTTGGGGTCAACGGCGTTCTCGAGCGTGAAGAAATTGCAGCCTTGGCTGGCCAGCAAAGCCAGCATCAAGACGGGGGCATATAATAACTTTTTCATGGGATGTTTCGGCATAGAGGGTTAAAATTCAACAACCAAGTGACCAAAAATGCGGCGGGCGGTGGGGTACGGCGTTACGTCCACCCCGCTGCCGATGGAGGTAGCCCCAAACGTGGAAGTTTCGGGGTCATAGCCAAAATAATTGGAGAACGTGAACGGATTGTTGGCCGACACGCCCAGGCGTACCTTGCTCAGCTTGTTGTTGAACCAACTGGCAAGTTTGGTACTGGGCACATTGTAGTACAAGGCCACCTCGCGCAGGCGCAGGTAGCTGGCATCTTGCACCCAGCGGCCCGCGTTGTTGAACGGAGCGGGCGGGCGCTGGCGGCCGTTGGGCACGCCGTCGCCGTCGTCGTCGCCGAACCAGCCGGGGGTAGTGCCGCCGGAGTCCGTCAAAAAAGCCGACAGGTTGATGTTATCGCCCCCTTGCTTGAGGTGCCACAACATGTTGAAATCAAAGTGCTTGAGGAAGGTAACCTCGTTGAACCACGACATCTGGTAGCGCGGCTGCTGGTCGCCCCAAACGGTGAACACCCCCGGCGAAATTTGGGGCGTGCCCACGATGGTGGTAGGCGAAACGCCCTCTTGGATCAGGAACGTGCCCAAGGCCGTACCAAAGGCCCCGGTGAAGTAAGTAGGGATACCCAACTGGCTGGTAAGCAGCCGGTTTTGCCAATACATGAGGCGGGTGGACCAGCGGAAGTTATCCTTCTGCACGGGGGTTACCCCCAGCGATATCTCCCACCCCTTGTTCGACAGCCGGGCCAAGTTGCTGGGCACGGTGTTTACCCCGGTCGACGGGGCCAGGTTAAGGCTTTGGATGTTGCTGCGGGTTTCTTTGTCATAATAAGTTACCTCGCCCACTATCCGGTTGTTGAACAACCCAAAGTCGAGGCCAAATTCCAACTCGCTGGCGCGCTCCGGCTCCAAAATGGGGTTGCCGGCCGCCGTGGTAACGGTGGAGCCTAAAAAGCCGCCGATGTTGGCCGCGTTCAGGGCCGTGAAGGTTTGGCCAAAGGCGGGCAAACCAGCGGTTTCGCCGTAGGCTACCCGTAGTTTCAACTGGTTCACGGTTTCTTTGAACTTCCAGAAATCAAAATTGGCTACGTTGGCCGCCAACGAGGCTTTGGGGAAGGCGTAAAACTGGTTGGCGTTGCCGTTGAGAGTCGATTTGTCCCACCGGATGCCCACCGTACCAATGATTTTATCGTCCCAGTTGGCCTCTTGCTGCACAAACACCCCCACGTCGGTAATGTTGCTGGTCGAGGCCCGGAAAATTTCCTGCACCGTGCCTTGGCGCAGGTTGGTTTGCCCGGGGGCCAGTCCGCGCGAGCGGTTGAGCAGTTGGTTTTCTTGGAAATTGAGGCGCACCGTGCCCACCTGCGAGTTGAGGTCCACCTTGCCAATGCGGAAATTGTAGGTCAACGCCGCCTGGATGTTGGTGTTCACGTTGCGGGTTTCGCCCCAGAGGGCATCGCCGGGGTTGGCCTGGGCACGCTGAAATTGCAGGTCCTCCGGCAGGTACACCAGGGTGGAGTTTTGGGTGAAATCCAATCCGCCCTGCACCACCAGCTTGAGCAGCGAATTATCGGTTTTGTACAAATTGGCCCCCAGGTTAAACGATTGGATGAACCGGTTGACCGTAGAATTGTTGATGCCCCGTTCGGTAACGGCCACCGGGTTTTCGGCAAAGTAGGGGTTGTCAGGGTAAACGCCGCTCTCGTTAGGGAACAGGCTAAAATAATTGGGTACGTAGGCAATGTTGTAACCGATGCTGGCCCCGGTGTTGTTTTGGTTACCGGTAAAACCGCGATCGGTGTTACTGCGGATGTAGTTGGAACCCACGGAAAACGTGATGCCATCGGTGAGCTTGTGGTCGATGTTGGCCCGAACCGAGTACCGCTGGAAACCCGTGCGGCGCACAATCCCGTCTTCGTCGGTAAACGCGCCCGACACCAGGAACTTGGTGCGTTCGTTGCCGCCCGATACGTTGAGCCGGGAATTGATCAACGTGGCGGCGTTGCCATAGAAGTAGTCCTCATAATCAAACCGCTGGGTGCCCGCCGCCCGGAAACGCTCCAGTTCGATGGGCCGCCGGGCGGCCGGGAAAAAGAAGTTGATCTTGGCTTCGTTCCATTCGTCGACCCCGAGCAACCGCTGGGCCGTGGCCACGCCCACATCTTGCCCAAAGGAAATTTTGGTTTTGCCAGCCTGGCCGCGTTTGGTAGTGATGATGATTACCCCGGCGTTGGCCCGGGTACCGTAAATGGCCGCCGCCGAGGGTCCTTTAAGGACTTCGATATTCTCAATGTCGTTAGGGTTGAGGTCGGCGATGCGGTTGGGCGAGTCGTCTTGCGCGCCCGCGCCCGCGCCACCCTCGGCCCCGGACACGGCCGCCCGGCCGCTGCGGTTGGTGGCATTGTTCACGTACACGCCGTCCACGATGTAAAGCGGCTGCGAAGCCCCCACCAGCGAGGCAATGCCCCGTAACTGAACCGATACCCCGCCACCAGGGGCACCCCCGTTGGTGCTAATGTTGGCCCCGGTGAGCTTGCCGTACAAGGCATTGTCCACCGTTTGGATTTGGGTGGTGCCCAGCAGCTCCTTGGCCGATACGGTGGACACCGCGTTGGCCAGGTTGCTCCGCTTGACCGACGAGGCTAGGCCCGTTACCACTACTTCCTCTAACTTGGTAACGTCTTCGTCCAACTTCACGTCCACCTCCAGGTTGGTGGGGCTAACGTCCACGGTTTTTTGCAGGTAGCCCACATAAGAGAACACCAGCGTAGCCGCTTGATTGCCCGGAACGGTGATCCGGTACTGCCCTTGGGCATCGGAGATGGTACCCACCGCCGTACCTTTTACAATGATGTTCACGCCCGGGAGTTCGCTGCCCCCGGCCCCGTCGCGGATCACGCCCTTGACGGTGTACTGGGCGCTGGCCAGTTGGGCGGCCCCCAACAGCCAAAGGGCTAGCAGCCAGCGCACCGGCTGCCAAAAAGTAAATGATTGTTTCATAGAAAATTAGTTTTTGGAGAGTGTAATTAACGTTTTCGTAACCCGGAAAAACGTTAAAATGTTTGAAAAACATTACACCCATCGCCAGCGGGCAAAAAGCCCGGGATGCTTACCAACAAAAACCCGATTTAAAACTAAAAATTGATTAACAACCGCAGGGGATTTCTCGCGAAGTCGCAAAAACGCCCAGTTGGTTGGGAGACTTTTGACTGCTTCCCGCATCGCTCAACGGTTCTACCCAAGGTAGCCCAGCGTAGCAGGGATCGCCGCAACCTTCCGCCAGCTTGGACACCGGCGGAAGGAAGGTTCACTCCACCAAAACAAACCTCTTCCCCCACTTTATTTTACCCCTAGTTTTCTCCCTCTTTTCGTTCTAAATTGATTTTGAGCGGTTTGTTGATTTTTTGCAATTTTTGGTTGAATTCGGGGATGTCTTTCTCTACCAACGTGCGGTAGCTGGTCTGCACCGTTTGGAGCTTGGCTTGGAGCCCGGCGGCCACCTCGCGCTGCTGGCCAGTGGGCTTAAAATCAATGCCGCTGGCCCCGATATCGCTGGCCAGGGCAAGTAGCCGCTCGTACAGTTGCACCGGGTTGCGGAAGGCATCCTCGCGCGCCCCGGTGAGGTGGATGTCGTACAACTGGGCGGCCAACAGGGTAGTCCGGTCGTCCAGGCGGTTGGCGGCCGCTAGCAGCTTGGCGTCGCCGAGGCTTTTGATTACCTCGCGCAACTCCTTGCGGATCCATTCCACCCGGTTAATCAGCCCCACGCTGGTATTGAGCGCGTCGCGCAGTTCCAAACTAAACGCCACTTGTTCAGCTACTTCGGCATCACTACCAGCCGTATTAGGGTCTTTGCGCACTTCCACCTCGCGTTCCAAGGTTTGGCCACCGGCCACCAGACGCACCGTGTAGCGGCCAGGAGCCACTTTTGGTCCGTACTGGCCCGCCATCAGGTCTAGGTCCCAGGTAACCAGGCTCCGGTAGCCCTCCAAGTTGAACTCGACCCAAGGTTTGCCTGGCGGAGTGGTGCGCAGTTTGGGCACTTGTACCGGCTGGTGGCGCAGGTCCCACCAGAGGCGTTGCAGGCCCGCCCCGTTTTTCCCCAGCAGGGTGCGGATCACCTGCCCGGCCTGCAAAATCTCGATCTTTACCTCGCCGGACAGGCTGTCTTTCAAAAAATACTGAATGGGCACGCCGTAAGGTGGGTTTTGGCCAGTGTTAAAGCCGCCCCCGCGCTCGGTTTTGATCCCTTCTACCTCGGCAAAGCGATAGGCGGGCCGTAACCCAAACAAGTGAACGGCCGGGGGCGCGGGCCGCACCTTTTGGAAATACTCGCGCAGCGCGCCCAGGTCGTCCAAAATGTAAAAACCCCGACCGTAGGTGCCCACTACTAAGTCGTCGAAATGCGGCTGAATGGTGAGCCAGTACACCGGGGCGGGCGGTAGGTTATTTTGCAGGCGGTGCCAGGTTTGCCCGTCGTCCGGCGAAACGTAAAGGGCGTTGTCCGTGCCGGCGTAGAGCAGCCCGCGCTGGCGGGGATCCTCGCGCACGCAATGGACAAAACTCAGCATCGAACTGGGGAGGACCGCCGAAATTTTGTTCCAGGTTTGGCCATAATCAGTGGTTTTGAAGATGTAGGGGGCAAAATCGCCCATTTGGTGCAGGTCCACGCTCACGTAGGCGGTGGCCGCATCGTGCGGGGACGGCTCGATGTTGGCAATGGTGCCCCAGGGCGGCATTTTTAAGTTGGGGGTGAGGTTGGTCCACGATTGGCCCCCGTTGCGGGTCAGTTGCACTTGGCCGTCGTTGGTGCCCACCCAGATCAGGTCTTTCTGCAACGGTGACTCTTCCACCGCAAAAAGGACGCACCCGTCGAAGGTCATCAAGTTGTCGGTGGCAATGCCGCCGGAGCTTTGCTGGTGGGTTTTGTCGTTAGTGGTCAAGTCCGGGCTGATCACCTGCCAGGTTTGACCGCCGTCGTCGGTTTTGTGTACGTACTGGCTGCCCACGTACACCCGGTGCTTGGTATGGGGCGAAAAACTGAGCGGGAAGTTCCAATGCCAGCGGTAGCGGAGGTCGGCGGGTTTCCAGCCGTAGGCGGCCTCGGGCCACACCCGCACGTCGCGCGCGTGGCCGGTACGCAGGTCGTAGCGTTCCAGCCCGCCATCGTAACAGCCGCTCCATACAATGTTGGGGTCGTTGGGGTCAGGCTTGGCAAAGCCGCTCTCGCAGCCGCCCACCCCGTGCCACAGCCCCAGCGGGATGCTGCCCCCACTGCGGCTGTTGCTGGGGCCGCGATAGCTCCAGCCGTCTTGGCGGTTGCCATATACGGCATAAGGCACTTGGTTATCCACCGCCACGTGGTACATCTGGGCAATGGGCAGCACAATGTACTGGAACGTTTTGCCCCGGTTGAGGGTAAAACTAGCGCAGCCGTCGTGGGCCACGGCAAAGCGGTTAGGGTTTTGGGGGTCCCACCAAATGTCGTGGTTGTCGCCCCCGGCCCGGTAGCCGCCAGTGCGCCGCTCCCAAGTTTTGCCGCCGTCGGTCGAGATGCCGTAGCGCACGTTGGCGTAATGCACCTCGTCGGGGTTATCGGGGCTTACGGCCAGGCGGATGTAGTAAGGGGCCCGTTCGCCCATGCTGTGGTCGCGGCTCATCAGCGTCCAGGTATCGCCGCCGTCGGTGGAGCGATACAGCTCGGGGGTTTTGTGCTCAAACAGCGCGTACACCACGTTCGGTTGGCTATGGCAGAGGGCCACGGCCACCTTGCCCGTGGGGTTTTTAGGCCCGCCGGGCAAACCTTTGGGGTGCAGCGGTTCCCAGGTGCTGCCCCCGTCGCGGCTGCGGTACAAGCCGCCGCCCGGGCCACCGCTGTTCAGCCCCCAGGTGTTGATGGCCACCTGCCACATGGCGGCGTACACCACCTCCGGGTTTTGGGGGTTGACGGCCAAATCGGCACAGCCCGTGTTTTCGTTCACAAATAGGGTGCGTTCCCAGGTTTTGCCCGCGTCGCGGGTGCGGTACACGCCCCGGTCCGGCTGGGGGGCATAGGTGTGGCCCAGGGCGGCGGCCCACACCACCTCGGGGTTGCGCGGGTGCACCGCCACCCGGCCAATGCGCCCGGTTTTTTCCAAGCCCCGGGCCTGCCAGGTTTTGCCCGCATCGGGGCTAAAATAAATACCGTTGCCCACCGAATGGGCCGGGCGGATCAGGAACGTCTCGCCCGTGCCCGCCCACACCTGCTGCGGGGCCGAAGGGGCCAAGGCCAACGCGCTCACCGACGACACGTCCAGTTCGTCCATCACCGGCCGCCAGTTGAGGCCGCCATCCTCGGTTTTCCAGAGGCCGCCGCTGGCCGCGCCCACGTAATTTACTTGGGGGTTGCCCGGCTCGCCCGCAATGGCGATGGCCCGGTTGCCGTCCGGCCCGATAAACCGGTAGCGCAACTGGGCCAGGTCTTTCAACTCGCCGGGCCGCTGGGCCAGGGCCGCTCCCGTCCAAAGCCAAGCCAGGCCAAAAATTAATCGTTTGGTAATGAGGTTCATAGGCGCGAATTTGGTTTATTTTATAACGGCCGAAGCTCGGCCTGGCACTTCCTCAGCAAGCAAGCCAAAAAAGCCGAGAAAGTCAAGCGACCGGCCCCGCACCGCCCACATTTCGGCCCCTTTCTATTCGCCTTACATTATTGCTGATTTTTTGGCGCCGGAACGGTTGGTTTTCATCGCGGGCGGCGGTGCGGCGCTGTCCGGGGTACACGTCCGTTCCCGTGGGCGGGCTGGCGGGGGCGCGCGGGCCTGGCGCGGCCAGGCCACGCTTGCCCCCGCCAGCCCGCCCACCAGTTCGTACCTCACTGCCCTCCCATCGCCGGGCGGGGCCGGCCGCGCACCTCCGAAGCACCCTGTCCAACCCTCTATCTTTTCTTCTCCCTAGCAAACCCCAACTTGAAATAAATACATTTAAAATATTTACTCTCAATGGTTTACAAACTTCTATCTCCAACAAAACTTCTTTAAACCTCTTGCAGATTAGATTTTTGACCAGGTGAGATCCCGAATTTTCGTTTAAAATCCCCCCTTTGTTGGCCCCACCCTGGCCACCGCACTCGCTCGCCCCAAAAGCGCATGGGCTTTTGGGGCGAGTATGTGGGTTGGGACGCAATTACGATCTGAGTACGGGTAATGTGCAAGAGTTATTTTTTATAAATGAGTTTGCCCAACCAGCCGCCTCCTCCCAAGATCAAGTAACGGTTGCATCTGCCAAATGCGATAAATAATTGATAATCAGGTATAAAAATCATGCAATCATGCAATCATTCCTGCTCCCGCCCAGCCGCCTGTGCGGCCAGGCCCGGTGCTGCTGGGTTTGCAACCAGGCCGCCACGGCCCCGGCACTGGCCACGCCGATGCCCGCCCCCGCCAGGGTATCCACCAAAAAATGCTGCGCCAGGTACACCCGCGACCCCGCCACGGCCACCGCCAGCAGCAACAGCCCCACTTGCCCGGCCCCGGCCCAGCGGCCCGCCGAGCGCAGCCCCCACGCCAGCGAAAAAGCCAAAGCAAAGGCCGAGGCACTGTGGCCCGACGGAAAACTGTGGAGGGTGGCCCACTCCACCCCCTCCACGGGTTGCAGGGCAATGCCCTGGGCCTCAAAAAACGCCGCCGGGCGCAGCCGGTCCGCAAACACCAGCCGTTTAAGGGCCTGGGCCAGTAGGCCACTTAGGGCGTAACTGGCCAGCACCTGCACCGCCCGCCCGTAACCGAACCAGAGCAGCCCCAGGCCCACGGCAACGGCCAGCAATCCGTCGCCCAGGTGGGTGGCGTATTTGAACAACCAATCGGCCACCGGGCCATGCCGCTGGTTGAGCCAGAGCACCTCTTGCCCGTGCTCCGTGGCCAGCAGCACCGCCGAGGCCGCCAGCGCGTAAAGACCAAAGCCGAGGTAAAATGGCCAAAATCCGACGTTTTTTTTCTTCACTTGAACCATGCTGGGATTTTTAGGGCAAAAAAACGCAGGCCCGCCCGTAATTTCTACGAGCGGGCCTGCCTATAATGCTCTGCCGGGGCCAGCGAGGCTAATTTCGCCCACCGCCGAAGCCGCCGTTGGCGCGCATTTCTTTCATCTTCTCCACAATCATGGCCTCAAACTCGGCCCGTGTCATCTTTTTACCGCTGGTGGGGGCTTTGATCGCCTTCTTGAGGGTGGCCAGGTCTAGTTTTTTGGCCAGGATAATCTGCTCGCCATCGTTTACGTTCACTTCCAGCACCAGGCCGGGCAGCGAGTGGAACTCGCCGGGGCCTGCCATCACGGGCACTCCTTCCGCATACCAGGCCACCACGTTGCGGGGCCGGGGCGGACGGCCTTGCCCGCCCGGGCCACCGCCCATGCGCATGGGGCTTTCCATGGTTACGGTGGCCTTGCGACAGGTTTGGCCCAAGATCACCTTGGTTTCTTCCGTCATTTTCCAGGCCGGGGGCGCATTGAGGCTATCGCTCACCAAATATTCCTTCCCGAAAAAATCGCGCTGGGCCAGGCGGGTTTTATTGGTAAAGTTGAGGTAAGTATCACCGGGCTGGCTCATCATCATGCGGAAGCCGCCCCCGGGGCCACCTTGGCCGCTGTTCTGGGCATCGGCCTCCGCATCGGCCTCGGGGTCGTCGGCCGGGGCGTACAAGCTCTCCGTGGCGTTGAACTTCAACTCCATTTTGGTGGTGCGGGCCTCGGGAATGCGGGCCTTCATCTCCTCGCTCATATCGGGCGGCAAGTTGCGGCGCAGGTTCATGGTCGCGTCATATTGCACAGTCCCTTCGGTGGGGGCCAATGCCCCGGCCGCCCAAAGCAGCAGCGGCATCAATAACACAAGTCTCATAACACAAGGTTTACGGGTAAAACTTGCGGCAAAGCTATTTTCACCTGGGCAAAACGTGGGTTAATGGGCGTTGAACTAAGGTTAACCAACGTTAACACCGGCCAGGAATTCCTCAATTACCTGATACACCGTGGCCAACTCGCTGGCCGTAATGCAGTAAGGCGGCAGCACGTACAGCACGTTACCCAGGGGGCGCAGCAGCACGTCGCGGTCCAAAAAATAATAGTAAAGGGCGTTGCGGGCTTCGTTAAAATAGCCGCTGGCCTGGCCCTGGGCTATCTCCAACGCGGCGATGGTCCCCAACGCGCGCGCCTGGCGCACCGCCTGCGGGTAACGCGCGGCCACCCGCTGGGCAAACTCGGCCTGCTGGCCGGTGAGCCAGCACAGGCTTTCCCGGCACGCCTCGCCCAGCAACAGTTCTAGGCTGGCGTTGGCCACGGCGCAGGCCAGCGGGTTAGCCGTGTACGAGTGGCCGTGGAAAAAGGTTTTGAACAAATCATCGTGCCGGTAAGCGGCCTGCACGGCGGCGGTGCAGGTGGTAACGCCCAGCGGCATAAACCCGCCCGTGATGCCCTTCGAGAGGCACATGATGTCCGGCGGGTGGGTGAGGTACTGGCTGGCAAACCAATGGCCAGTGCGGCCAAAACCCGTCATCACCTCGTCGGCGATGCAGAGCACGCCCCGACTTTGGGCCAGGGCCAGGGCTTGGTCTAGCCACTCGGGGCGGTACATCCGCATCCCGCTGGCCCCTTGCACCAGCGGCTCAAAAATAAAGGCCGCCACCTCGCCCGGGGCCGTGAGGGCATCCAACCGGGCCAGGGCGGCCGCTTCATGGTCTGCCTCGGGAAAGGGCAAAAATTCTACCTCGAACAAATATGGCTTGAACGGGGCGTTGAACGGGCTGGGGTCGCCCACCGCCATCGCCCCGAAGGTATCGCCGTGGTAACCGCCCTCCAGGGCCACCACTTTGGGCCGCTGCTCGCCCCGGTTATAAAAATACTGGAAGGCCATTTTCAGAGCCACTTCGGTGGCCGTGCTGCCGTTGTCGGAAAAAAAGACCTTGGCCTGGTTGGGCGGCAATATCCGCAGCAGGCCCTCGGCCAGTTGCACGGCTGGCTCGTGGGTAAAACCGGCAAATATTACGTGTTCCAATTGCTGGGCCTGGCGAGCCAGGGCAGCGGCCAAGTGCGGGTGGGCGTGGCCGTGTAGATTCACCCACCACGAAGAGATGGCATCTAAAATCCGGCGGCCGTCGGCCAGGTGGAGCCAACAATCCTGGGCCGCCACCACGGGCAGCGGCGGGCGTAACCCAGTAAGCGGGGTAAACGGGTGCCAGATACTGGCGGCATCGCGGGCAACGAGCGGGTGGTTGGTCATGGGTGAAAAGAACTTGGTGGACAAAACTACGTTGCCCGGGCAAAATGTCGCTAGCTAGATCGGTCAACGAGCGTTGGCAGACAAGCCAGGGCCACCAGGGGCAATCGGCGAGCGGAATAGCAGAAAAAAAAGCCGCCAGGGCTTTGAACCTAGCGGCATTGATTACAAATAATTCGGTTAGCGGATAGCGTCCGGGTGTAGGTTCTCGAATTTCTCCTTCACGTAGGGGCGCACGATCAAGCGGGTGGCGCGGTCGTAGGTGAAGTAGTTCCAGAACCAGTTCATGAGCACCACCAGTTTGTTGCGGAAACCGATGATGTACAGCAGGTGGACAAACAACCAAGCAAACCAGGCCAACCAGCCTTGCATTTTGATCTTGCCCGGCAAATCAACCACGGCGCGGTTGCGGCCCACGGTGGCCATGCTGCCTTTGTCCAAATATTTAAATGGCTTCAGCGACTTTTTGCGGAGCAAGGCCTGCAGGTTGTCGGCCAGTAGGCGGCCCTGTTGCATGGCCACGGGGGCCACTTGGGGATGTCCCTTGGGAAAATCCTTGGTTACCATGCACGAAATATCGCCGATGGCAAAAATGTTTTGGCTGCCTTTTACCCGGTTGAATTCGTCCACCAAAATGCGGTTGGCCCGGGGCACAATGGTTTCTTCGGGCAGGCCACCAATGAGGTTGCCCGTTACGCCCGCTGCCCACACCACCGTGTGCGACAGCAAGGTGCGGCCGTTGCTAAGCACCACCTCGCGGCCGTCATAGTCGCTTAGAGTAGTGTTGAGCCAAACGTTCACGCTGAAACGGTTGGTGAGGTACTCCTGGGCTTTTTTGCCCGCCTCGGGCGACATGGCCCCCAGCAGGCGGTCGCCACCGTCGATGAGGTGGATGTCCATTTGGCGAAAATCCAGTTCGGGATAGTCGCGCGGGAGCACGTGCAGCTTCAACTCGCCTAAGGCCCCGGCTACTTCCACGCCGGTGGGGCCACCGCCCACAATCACAATGTCCATCAACGCATGTTGCTCGGCCTTGTCCACCACCAGCAAAGCCTTTTCAAGGTTTTGCAAGATCGTGCTGCGCAGGTCTAGGGCTTGGTGCAACTGCTTGAGCGGGAACACCAAACTGGCGATTTTTTGGTTGCCGAAATAGTTGGTGCGGGTGCCGTTGGCGATCACTAGGTAATCGTACCGCAGGTCACCAATAGAGGTCTCGATCATGTTGGTTTCAGGATGGATTTTGGTAACCAGCCCAAACCGGAAGTGGAAGTTTTTGGTGTTCTTGAACAGTTTGCGGATAGGCCCGGCAATCGAGTCCGGCTCTAAGCCAGCCGTGGCCACTTGGTACAACAGCGGTTGGAAGGTATGGTAGTTGTGCCGGTCGAACATAACGATCTGCACATTGGCACCGGCCAAGTCTTTTACCAGTTCAACCCCGGCAAAGCCCCCGCCCACGATTACCACGCGGGGTAGGCCGTTTTCGGGGATGGCAATATTGGTTTCGCCGTGGATGGCTTCAATGTCCACCTGGTGGATGAGAGGGTGCTCGGGAGGCATGATATTAACTAAATCGGTTGGTTGTCAACCTTTAAACGTAATAATCTGAATGTCGGTTGTTGTTTTCCGATGATTTTTTGCACCAGTTAAGCCGGGTCATTTGGCTTACTGGCTGCAAATATAGGGCAAGAAAAGGCAAGGTGTAAGTTTTACACTAATTCTGTCCCAATTTTTGCCCTTCGCCAAGATCGGTGAGGGGCTACCTGGCTCCCACAATTTGCGCACTGCCCTCGATCAGGGCCAGCAACGGCCCGGGCCAAATGCCCAGTAACAAGGCCAGGGCGGCGGGCAAAGCCAACAAAACCAATTCCCGGCGGGTCAGATCGGTAAGGCGGGGCCGCCAAGCCGGGTCTTTTAAAGAAAACGGGCCTAAAAACAGCCGCTGCAAGGCCCACAAAAAGTAGCCCGCCCCCACCAAAAGGCCCAGCAAGGCCAAGGCCGGCATCCAACCGGGCAACCCCGGCGAACGAAACGCCCCCAAGTACACCAACAACTCGGCCACGAAGGCCGAAAAGCCCGGCAAGCCTAACGAGGCAAAAAAGGCCACCCCGGCCAAGGTGGCGTAACGCGGCATGGGCTGGGCCAAGCCCCGGTAAGCGTCCAGCCCCAGTTCGTGCGTGCGGGTGTACAGCACGCCCGCGCACAAGAACAACAAGGCCGACAGCAACCCGTGGCTAAACAACTGGAAACTGGCCCCGCTAATGGCCTCGGGGGTGCCAGCGGCCAGGCCCAGTAACACGTAGCCCATGTGCGACACCGAGGCATAAGCGATCATGCGCTTTAAGTTGCCCTGCCCCAGGGCCACCAAAGCCCCGTACAAAATAGACACCACGCCCGCCAAGCCCACCCACCAGGCCAATTGCCGGGCCACTTCCGGGAAAATAGGGTAGGCGATCCGCATGAGTCCATAGGCCCCAATTTTGAGCAGTACCCCGGCCAGCACCACCGATACCGGGGTGGGTGCTTCCACGTGGGCATCGGGCAGCCAGGTGTGCAAGGGCACGGCGGGCAGCTTAATGGCAAAGCCCACCAGTAGCAACAAAAACGCCCAGGTGCGCGCACCCAGCCCCCAGATCACCACCGGCGAGCCGGGCGACAGCAAGGCCCCCGGCTTAAAGCTGGCCGGATCGGCCATGAGGGGCAGGCCAAACGTGGGCGCGCCGTCGGGCCCCACCACCGACAGGTACAGACCGATCATGGCGACCAGAATAGCTACCGAGCCTAAAAACGTGTAAATAAAGAACTTAACCGCTGCGTACTCCCGCCTGGCCCCGCCCCATAAGCCAATGAGGAAGTACATGGGCAGTAACATGAATTCAAAAAACAGGAAGAACAAGAAGAAATCCAGGGCTAAGAAACAGCCAATGATGTTACCGCTGAGCAGCAGATACAAAGCGTGGTAGGCCCGAGGCCGGGCGGTAATGTCCCATGAAGCCAGGGCACCCAAAAAGAGCACGATCACGCTCAGGAGCAACAAAGGGGCACTAAGGGCATCCAATCCCAGCCAAAAATCGACTTTGAACTGGCCCAGCCTGCCCAGGTCCACGCTAAACCAGGGCACTTGCACGCTCAACCTCACCGCTCCAGCAGCGGGGGCGGCCACTTGGTACTGCCAAACGGCCAATAAACCTAGCCCTAACTGCACCGTACTCGCCCCCAGGTTAACAAGTCTGCCAAGACGGTTCCCCACTTCAGGGAGCAAGGCTAAAAAAATCGCAACCGCAATTGGCAAAAAAATGAGCAAGACAAGGGTCATAAACAACGGCGCACAATCGGCTAATTTTCCTCTATAAAGGATTGATAATCAAATATATAATTCAATCAACAAGTATTCGCATTAGCAAATGTCAAAAATATGCGTTAATGCGAATATCAAAATTCAAAAATCGCGGGAAAAAAGGCTGATTTTAAAACTTGGCAAAAAAAAGCCCCAAAAATTAAATCTATCAAATGGATCGGGGCCAGTTTAAGGTTTTGTAACGAGTTCGTTAATAAAATTGAAAGATTGGCAAGCATTGGTTACGAAATTGGAAAATGGGGATTTTGTGGTTCCCTGGCTAGTTTTTAAATTTGTTAACCAAATGAGGCTTTTCTCTGGTGATTGTGAAAATGAAAATCTGACAACTTTTTTACTGAAGACAACACTAAAGTATTTCACCCTTAACCAAAAAACAAAAAACCCTACCGCATAGCGACAGGGCTTTCCCTAGTAAATTTGAAAATGAAAACAACTGCCTTTATAACGCAGCCATTTGAGTTTTGGTTTTACTAGGAGAAAAAATTTAACATTCATTAACATAAATCACTAGGAGATATTCTCTTAGTGGTTTTTTTCTTTTTGATAATCAAGCAGTTAGGGGCTTCGCAAGTTCTCAATGAGGGGGTTCCCGCCCGACGCAGGGCGATGAGTTGTGATCGGCCTCAGTTGCGCGGCCCGGTTAAAGGCTTAACTTGCAGCCTTTCCCTGCCTCCGTTTATGCTACCACGGTATGTTTTCATAGTTGGATTGGTTGGGTTGTTGGCCGCCTGCGCCGGTAACGAGCCTGCCTACACCCCCAAACCCAAGGGTTACCACCGCCTTGAGCTACCGGCTCATGCCTTCCAGCCCACCCCCGACAGCCTGCCTTACTGGTTCGAGTATTCCACCCAGGCCAAGCTAATGCGCGACAGTTCGTCGGTGGCCGAGCGTTACTGGTTTGAACTTTACTACCCGGCTTACACGGCCAACATCGATATTTCTTATAAACGCATTAAAAACCGGGACGACCTGCGCGACTATGTGGGCGACAGCTATCGATTGGCCCAAAAACACAACATCAAGGCCCAAGCCATCAACGAGGTGGTAACCCGCACCGCCCAAGGTCACACCGCCGTCATGTACGAGCTAGAGGGCGACGTGCCCACCGCGTTTCAATTTTACGTAACCGACTCGACACAAAACTTCCTCCGCACCTCGCTTTACTTCCCTAGTTCGGAATTAAACGACTCGCTGGCCCCGCTCATTAATTATATCAAAGAGGATATGCTACGCATGATGAACACCGTGCGCTGGAAAAAACCCGGACAACGCATCGTCGGCCCCCTAGGATCGCCTCAACCGTAACCAATTGGTTTTTCAAGAAATGGCTTCCTCCACCAGCAGTTCCTTCACCTCGCGGTCGGCACAGCCCACCCCCAGCAGGATGACCGGCAGGCCCTGGTGCAGGTACTGTTGGTGGTAGCCCCG
>JALONO010000304.1 GCA_025454895.1 Bernardetiaceae bacterium | reverse complement strand
TTTTTACGACCAGTTGTTTTTTGCCAACCCCCAGCAGCTCTACACTTTTGCTCCGGCTGTGTAACGCTGCCAGCGGCCCCGACCCTGCCAGCGGCTAAAGGCCCCGGCAGCAGTTTTGGGCCAATCAAGCTGCGGCATTTTTATTGCGGTGGCTAGGGAAAGCGTTACCCATGCCCCTTCCGATGCGAAACTATCTCTGGCTTTTACTGCTGTTGATCAGCCTGTTAGAAGCTTGCCGCGCCCGGCCTAACCTGAAAAAGGGCTTCGTGCAAACTGGTCAGGCCAGTTACTACGCCGACAAGTTCCACGGGCGGCCTACGGCCAGTGGCCAAACCTACGACCGCCGGGCGTTCACCGCCGCCCACCGCGACCTGCCCTTTGGCACGCGGGTACGGGTGCGCAACCTAGCCAACAACAAAACCGTGGAGGTAACCATTAACGACCGGGGGCCGTTTATTAGGGGCCGGGTCATCGACTTGTCGCGGGCGGCGGCCGAGCAGATCGACCTGGTGCGCCCCGGCGTGGCCAAGGTGGAGATCCGCCCCGCCGACTGACCGCCCGCCGGTTGGCCGCCTTGGTGTTACTTTGCCCCAAAGCCCTTTTTATGCTCGACGACCTCAAAAAGGCCCTAGGCCAACTGCTCCAAGCCACCGAAACCAAGGTGGACGACCTGGCCCACCGGGTGCGCGAGCGGTACAACCTGTATGGCCAATTGCAAATTGTGCCGTTTGCCGGTTATGCCAACGGCCAGCACGCCTGGGTGCGCGGGCGCGTGCTCCAGGCCAAACCCCTCAGCAGCACCCAAGCCCACGACAGCCTGTGGGAAAACCTGCTCAACATGTATAAACGGATGGAAAGCGACGAGGTGCCCCGCGCGCCCGTGCAGGTGAGCCTGGGCGGCCAAACCTGGCAAACCACCACCGACGAGGAGGGGTATTTCCACCTGGAGCTGAGGCTAAGCCAGCCGCCCGCTTATTTGCCCCAGGTGCAATGGGTTGATTATGAAATGATTGATCCCATAACCAGCCAGCCTATTAAAACCCAGGGGCCGTTGTACAGCCCCCACGGCCAGGCGGGCTACGGGGTGATCAGCGACGTGGACGACACCATTGTGGTAACGGCGGCCACCGACCCGCTGGAAATGCTCAAAAACACGTTTTTGAAAAACGCCGCCACCCGGTTGGCCTTTCCGGGGGTGGCGGCCCTGTACCAAGCCTTGGCCCAGGGGCACGGCCAGCCGGGCAGCCACCCGCTGTTCTACGTGTCGAGCAGCCCGTGGAATTTGTACGATTTTTTGACGGAGTTTCTCCGCCTCAACCAAATACCCGCCGGGCCGCTGCTGCTGCGCGACTATGGCCTGGCCCCCAACAAACTACTGGCCGGGAGCCACAGCGAGCATAAACTGGGGCACATCCGGCAAATCTTGTTGGCCTATCCGCACTTGCGGTTTTTGCTCATTGGCGACAGCGGGCAGGAAGACGCGCCCATTTACGGCCGCCTGGCCCGGGAGTTCCCGGCGCGGGTGGCGGCCATCTACATCCGGGACGTGGGGGTGCCCGCCCGCCGGGCGTGGGTGCAGCAGGTGTTTGCCAGCTACAACGAGGTGCCCGTGCCCATGCTGTTGGTGGAGCACTCGCTCACGGTGGCCGAGCACGCGGCGGCCCAGGGTTGGCTGCCCGCTAGCGCGGTGGCCCAAGTAAAGCAGGCCGGGAGCTAAAGTTGGATGCTTAAATGCCTTAATGATGGCATGATTAAATGATTTTCCCTAGGCTAATCAATCTGTTTTGCAGGTTGAAGATGAACCACTTAAGCTAATGAAGTGGAAGCTCTCCCCCCGATGGGCAGGGCTGATTAGTTAAAAAGTTCTTCTCGCAAAGCCGCTAAGACGCAAAGGTGTTTTAGACTTTTTACCCAAGTTTGGCGTAAGTGGCTAGCCCAAGGGTGCACGGCCGGGCCGGGGCTGGCTTAGGGGGGCGGAAGGCGCGACGTAAGGAGCGTTCGGGAGGCTTGGCCGGACCCTGGAGCACCCCGGCCTCCGCGAGCGAACGGACAGGCGGGTTACCCCAAGGGCGATGGCTCGGCCCCGGAAGTGGCGTAGAGCATGACCTGCTGCTCGTCCCAGGCGGCCACGTCGCGCTTGGCCGACATTTGGCCGCGGTGCATCACCACCAGGCTATCGCACACCCCGAACAGCTCGGGCAGGTAGGAACTGATCATGACTACGGCCGTGCCCTGGGCGGCCAGTTGGTGGATGAGCCGGTAAATCTCGGCTTTGCTGCCCACGTCGATGCCCCGGGTAGGCTCGTCCAGGAACAGGATGTCGCTGCCGTGGTGGAGCAGCCGGGCCAGGCACACCTTCTGCTGGTTGCCGCCCGACAGGCCGCCAATGGGCTGGTCCACGCTATGGCACTTGACGTTCAGGTTTTTAACCCACTCCTGGGCGGCCTGCCGCTCCAGGGCGGGGTGTAGCAGCCCTTTGCGCACGTACTGGCCCAGGCGCGAGAGCGTGAGGTTGGCGGCAATGGAAAGGTTAAGGGCCAGGCCTTCTTCTTTCCGGTTTTCGCTCAGTAGGTTGATGCCCTGGCCCAAGGCTTGGGCCGGGGTGAGGTAATGGGCCTTGATTTGCGGGTGGCCTTTGATGCTCACCTGCCCGTTTTGGGCACGCTGCAAGCCAAACAGATTGCGCACCACTTCGGAGCGGCCCGCGCCCACCAGCCCGGCCACGCCCAAGATTTCGCCCCTCCGCAGGCTGAACGAGACGTTTTTGGGTTGCGGCACCGCGCTTAGTCCGGTTACTTCCAGCACGATTGCGCCCTGATCGTGCGCCGCTTGCGGGTACAGTTCGGTTACGGGCCGCCCCACCATGTGGCGGATGATTTCGGGGATGGTAACCGCCTCCATGACACCGGTGGCCACGGTTTGGCCGTCGCGCAGCACGGTGTAGCGGTCGCAGATTTCCCGTACTTCCTCTAAAAAATGGCTGATGTAAATGACCGTAACCCCGCTTTGCTTCAGTTTGCGGATCACCCCGAACAAGGCGCGGGTGTCTTCGGCGGTGAGCGAACTGGTTGGCTCGTCCATGATGACCAGTTTGGCCTCCATGACCAAGGCCCGGGCGATTTCCACCAACTGCTGCTGGCCAATGTTGAGCTTGCGCAGGGGCGTTTGGGGCATAATGTGGGTTTGGCCCAGCCAGTCGAGGGCCTGGCGCACCTGGGCAGCCTGACTTTGCACCAGCCCGGCGCGGCTGGTTTCCAGCCCCAGCATCATGTTTTCCTCTACGTTAAGGTGAGGGGCCAGGGTAAGCTCTTGGTAGATCATGGCCACCCCGGCCTGGCGGGCGGACGCTGGGCCACTAGGCCGGTAGGCTTGGCCGTTGAGCAGCAGGCGGCCGCGGTCCGGCGCGTGGGCCCCGCTTAGCACTTTCATGAGGGTGCTTTTGCCCGCCCCGTTTTCACCGATGAGCGCATGCACCTCGCCCCGGCCCACGTTGAGGCTCACCCCGCGCAGGGCTTGCACCGGGCCAAATGCTTTGTGGATGTCTTCAATAACCAGCAGCGGATTTTCCATGATACGGCGGCAACCAATTGGTGCGGAAAACTAAGCCAGCCATTGGAGAAGAAAAAACCGTAGCGGTTTCGCGGTGGTAGTAGGTGGGCACGGCGGCGGGGGTTTGGCCAGCCGCTGGTGGCCAGCAAGTTGCCAGGCCGTGCTACCTTATAAAGGGCGGAGGAACGCAAAAAGCACAAAAAAAGCCCTGTTGGGGGCTTTCAATGAAATCGGATTTAAGATGCGATTGTCATAACTGGTTGAAAGGGCTGCCCAATGATGGGGACATCACAAAACAGATATGCAAAATTATTTACGAAAAATCTCACCATCAGCATAAAATTCTGCGGTTATATCGCTAAGTTTAGCGGAATAACCGCTAAAACCGTCCTATGGCCGAGATTCACGCCAATTTACGCGCCCTACGCAAGAGCTTAAAGCTCACTCAGAAAAAGGTGGCCACTAGCCTTATCATGAGCCAGCGGGCTTATGCCGACTTGGAAACGGGCAGAACCCCGCTCTCGATCGACCGGTTGGTCGCCCTAAGCAAGCTGATCGGCATGGACCCGCCGAGCTTGCTGGCCCAGTTGCTCGAGTTGGAGCCGCCCAAGCCTAAAGAAGACCCGGAACGAGACCTCTTGGTCAAAATGATGAAGCGGATGACCGACAGCCAGGCCATCTTGCTCAAGGAGTTTCAGCGGAAGCTCAAGCCTAAGCCGCCCGAACCTCCGACCGGGGAGGCGTAACCGGAGCGGCCGGACAATTGCTGGATCCGCCCGCTCTACCACCGCCGCCCCACCTCGCCCGTTTGGGC
>JALONO010000303.1 GCA_025454895.1 Bernardetiaceae bacterium | reverse complement strand
TACCCCAAAAATGAGGAGAAAGAACAAGTGATCGAGCGCGAGCGCGAGCAAGTGAGCTACTGGTACGGCGACTACTTTTTGCTTTATGGCGTACAAGAACTCAAAAACCCGCCCGCCGCTTTGTGGGCCAGCGGCGGCCCCGTGCCCGTGCTGGGCGGCGGCACCCCGGAAACCAAAAACCGCCCCCTCTCCGACAACGACCGCCCCGCCAGCCGCAGTCGCAAGGTGTTTTACCTTACCAAACTCAAGATCATGCCCCAAGAGTGAGGCTCCGGGAGAAACACTTTTTAACCGACCACCTTGGCGGCTTGGCGAGAAACATTTTTGTACTGACCAACTTGGCGGCTTTGCGAGAAACATTTTTGAACCGACCACCTTGGCGGCTTGGCGGCTTTGCGGCTTTGCGAGAAACGTTTTTGAACCGACCAACTTGGCGGCTTTGCGAGGAACGTTTTTGAACGAATCAGCCCTCCCCGTCGGGGAGGGGCTTCCCCTTAATCAGCTAAGATGCTCATTATCAACACACAAAAACTATATTGCAAAACCCGCCCCTCGTTAGCATCATTTGTCTGTGCCACCGGCAGGCCCCCTACGTGCGCCAAGCCCTGGCCTCGGTGGCGGCCCAAACCTACCCGGCCATCGAGCTGCTCATCGTGGACGACGCCAGCCCCGACGGTAGCCCGGCCGAGATCGAGGCGTGGCTGGCCCAGGCCCCGGCCGGGCGGTTTG
Organism: Bernardetiaceae bacterium; assembly: GCA_025454895.1. Classification (GTDB taxonomy): domain Bacteria; phylum Bacteroidota; class Bacteroidia; order Cytophagales; family Thermoflexibacteraceae; genus JALONO01. The sequence goes on along the minus strand of JALONO010000303.1, from coordinate 3,919 downwards.
CCCGCCCGCCGGTTTACTGGCCGCTGGCCTCCCCGCACGGTAACTGCCGGGCGTTCAACCTGGCCCTGGCCCAGGCTCAAGGGCAGTTCGTGATCGACCTGGCCGCCGACGACTGGCTGCACCCGGACCGGGTAGCCACCCAAGTGGCCGCCTTTGCCCAGCTCCCCACTGACTACGGAGTGGTTTTCCACGATGCCTGGCTCACCAATGCCCAAGGCCAGCCCCTGCGCACCTACTACCCGCGCGATGCGCAGGGCCGCCTGCGCAAGCCCGTGCCCACCGGGTGGGTTTACGAGGCGGTGGTGGGCCGGGCCTGCCTCAGTGCCCCCACCATGATGGTCCGCCGGGAGGTGCTGGCCCAACTAGGCGGCTACAACGAGGCCCTCAGCTACGAGGACTACGATTTTTGGGTACGCTCTGCCCGGCATTGGCGTTATCATTTTCAGGATCAAGTGCTTACCTACAAGCGCACCCAGCCGCATTCGCACCGGGGCGGGTTTTACCGGTTGCGCCACAACCCCCACCTTGCCTCAACGTTGCAAGTTTGCCGGCAAGCGGCGGCCCTGAACCGCACCCCCGCTGAGGGCACCAGCCTGGCGGGGTCGGTGCGGTACCACTTTCGCCAGGCGGTTTTCACGGAGAACTTTGCGCTGGCCCAGCAGTTTTATGAGCTACTTCAACAGTTGCAACGGCCCACCTGGCCCGACCAACTGGTGCGAGCCTTGGCCAGTGCTCAGTTGCCCTTGGGAAGGTTTTACCTATGGTTCCAAGCTTGGCGCAACCAAATATGACTTCACTTTAAATGACTAAATGATGGCACGATTAAATGATTGTCCCTTTTGGTCGTTAATCATTTATAAGATAGAAAATCAGCAACCGCCGCAGAGTTTTCAGTGAGCGCACTTGCCAGGCAAATTTTAGGCAACCGCCGACTTGGGCAGGGTAAAGTAGAAAGTGCTGCCTTGGTTGGGCTGGCTTTCGGCCCAGATTTCTCCCCCGTTTTGGGTAACCAGGTCTTTGCAAAGCAGCAGGCCCAGGCCGGTGCCTTTGTTGCCATTGGTGTCCTTGGTGCTAAAGTGGCCATCGAGCGTAAACAACCTCTTCATTTGCTCGGAGGCGATACCCACCCCGGTGTCGCGCACGGCCACCCGCCAGGAACCATTGTGCGGGGCAGCCTCTAGGTGTACCTGGCCGCCCGCCGGGGTAAACCGGATGGCGTTGGCCACTAGGTTACGTACAATGGCGGCAGTTTGGTCCTGGTCGGCCAGCACCTTTATTTGACCGTCCAAATGGTTGTGCAGGCTAATGTTTTTGATTTTCGCTAAAGCGCGCAACAGCCCTAGGGCCTCTTCGGCTACTTGGTGCAAGGCAAACGATACCGGATGCGCCCGGTGCAAACGGTTGTCCATTTGGTACTGGGCCCACTCCAATAGTTTGGTGAGCACCCCGTCCACATGTTGGTATTGCTCGGTAAGGTGGGTTTTGAACACCGCCATTTCCTGGTCGGTGAGGCGCTCGCCATCCAGTAGTTCCAAGGTGTTTTTGAGCATCGCCAGTGGCGAGCGCAGGTCGTGGGCAATGATGGTAAATAGCTGATCCTTAAATAAATTACTCTGGTTCAACTGCTCGGCCTGCGCCTGGATTTCTTCTTTCTGCTGATTGATCTCGGCATTTTTTTGCAACTGTAATTGGTTGGCCCGCCGGGCGGCGCGGCGCCCCCAGAACATGACCATCGCCAGCAGAGCCACGGCCACGCCCACGCCCGCCAAGGCGTAGGTAACCAGCCGTTGGTTGCGCAGGTCTTTTTCGCGGAGGGCAATTAGCTGTTGCTGTTTCTCAGTATCGTACTCGACCTGCAAGAGGCTGATATAGTTGGCCCGCTCTAGCACAAACAGGCTGTCCTTGATCAGGTCGTATTGTTTATGGTGGGCAAGGGCCTGTTGATAATTCCCTAGCCTTTCTTGGGCATTTTGCAGGGCTTTGAGGGCATCTTGCAAAGGTTCGGCCGCTTTGGCTTCCTTGGCCAAAACCACGGCTTGCGCAAGCGGCTCAAGGGCTTGGTTGGGTTTGCCCTGCTGGTTGAGCACCTCGCCAATCCCCACCAGGTTGAACGCGATTTGCTGTTTGATCGCCGCCGCTTTGGCGTTGCCCAAGGCCGCTTGGTAGTACTGCATGGCTAGGCTGTCGCGCCCTTGCTTGGCGTAGGCCTTGCCCGCGATGTGGCGGCTGATCGACGCGTGGTACAAGTCGCCCACCGCATCCGCGACCCTGACCCCCTGCAGGCCGTAGTAAAGCGAGGAGTCGACATTGCCACTAATTGAGTGCAGCCAGCCTAAGTTGGTGAAGTTGACGGCCAAGGCTGCCGGGTTATTAAGTCTCCGACCGTAGGCCGTGGCCCGGTAGGTGTACTCAAACGAACGATCGTATTGTTTCAGTAACCGATAAATGTACCCCACGTTGTTGAGCACGCGGGCTACCCCCTCGAGGTCGCCCAGTTCCTCGGCAATTTTTAGAGACTCTAGGTAGAGTTTAACGGCCTGGCTGAAATCACCTTTTACCGAATGGCCCACCGCCAGCCGGTTAACGGCCCGTCCTTCGCCGGCCCGGAAGTCCAACTTGCGGGCTAAGTTGAGGGCTTGTTGGGCATACAACAAGGTTGAGTCGGGGTACGACTGGTAATGGCGGTAAGCCAAGAGCACCAAACGGTTGACCCGGTTGGTATCAGCCGCTGGCTCCTGGTGCAGTAACCGGTGCAGACTGTCGATTTTGCTCAACTGGCCCCAAACCCCGTTGGCCCAGCCCCCCACCAGTAACAAAATCAAACACTTAAATGCCGGATGGCTCATTGTCCAGACACCTTACTTTCCTAAAGCAAGGAACTTTCGTTAATAAAATTTACGATTGCGCGATTATTTGGATTGGTCAATTGTTTAACCAATGTGATGAGTTTGTGTTTAAAATTAAATAAAATGGTTAATGATGACAAAGTTAGCAAAAAGCTATTAGTGTAAATAATAACGACTTAGCAATAGCCAAATAAACAAACTTGTCCAGAGGTTATAATACCAATAACTGCGGACGGAGTTTGGGCCTACTCACAAAAACTCGGGGTAGGCTCAGCAACTCTACATAAAAATCTCCCATTTATATCCTTGATTGTTAATATTTCACTTACAATCTTCGTTGATCGCTCGCTTTGTACATTCTTAGCGTTTTACGGCTTTACCGTCATTTGTACCCACTCGGGCGATTTGTCTGATCACCTGGCTTTTGGTCAATTTTCCCCCTTTATTGGTCAAAATTTAACCAGCGAAGGCTAGCGCAATGGATGAGCAAGGCCATAGATACATCTGCGGCCCACCAAAAAAAGCGAAATCAGCCAAAAAGGTACGTCAACTATAATTTGATTGCCCTCACCCGCCCCAACAATCTAGCCAGGTAAACGGGCTTAGGGTATGGTTGTTGTTAAGTATGGGTTAAAATGTGGTTTTTTTAATAATTGCCCCACTTAGTTCCTTAATCCAGTGCCATTTGGCCCCTTAGTGCCCTGGACACTTCACTTCCACTTTAGTCAAACACTCGTTCTTATTTACGTTTTCGTTGCTGGTGCTGCACCAAGCAACAATTTCATATACACCCCATTCCGATGAAAAAGATTGCTTGCCTGCTGGTCTGCTTGCCTTTTTTTGCCCTAGCCAATGCCTCGCCCGACTCGGTGGCCAGCTTGCCCAAAGCGGATGAAGAAAAACCCTCGCCGCTGTATGCCGAACTGGGCCTCTACAGCCGCTACGTGTGGCGCGGGGTATCGTTTGGCAACGCGCCCTCGATCCAGGGCCTGCTCAGCTACTCGCTGGGCAACTTCGAGGTAGGCTCTTACGGGGCCGTAACCCTCAATGGCAACAAGCAGGGCTACGGCAAC
>JALONO010000302.1 GCA_025454895.1 Bernardetiaceae bacterium | reverse complement strand
GCCTTGGCGTGGTCCCACAGGTAGCTTACGTACTGGTAATCAGTGAATTTTCGTTCAGGAAAGCTCATTTTAGGTAAAAATTGGGTTCAGCCGGGGCCAAGCCGCCCCGCAGTGGCAAGTTTAAGCGATCGTCGCTAACCCTAAAGGCCCGGGCGATAAAAATTCAATCAAGATCGCGAACCTTCATATAGCAAGGGCGGCTCCGCAACCAGCCCTTGGCGGACTTGAGCCGGTTTTCTCCGTTTTTTTAATAACTATGCCCATCAATATGAACAACTTATGAAAACGATTGTACTCATGGCCTTGCTTGGCTTGCCGCTGAGCCTGCTGGCCCAAAAAGGCCAAGTGCTGGAGGGGCGCACCCTCAAAAGCCAAATTCTGGGGCGCGAGGTGCGCTACACCATGTACCTGCCCGCCGACTATGCCACTAGCGAACGCCGCTACCCGGTTACCTACCTGCTGCACGGCTACACCGACGACGACACGGGCTGGCTCCAGTTTGGCGAGGTAAACCGCTACGCCGATGCGGCCATGGCCAGCGGCGAAATCCCGCCCATGATCATCGCCATGCCCGACGGCGGCGTGGCCTGGTACATCAACGATGCCGGGGGCAAGGAACGCTACGAGGATTTCTTTATCAAGGAGTTTATCCCCCACGTGGAGGCCACCTACCGGGCCAAGGCCAAAAAAGAGTTTAGGGCGGTGGCCGGATTGAGCATGGGTGGTTATGGCTCGTTTATTTACGCCCTCAAACACCCGGACCTGTTTGTGGCTTGCGCGCCCCTGAGCGCGGCCGTGATCCCCGACGGGGAGATAGAAAAGATGCCCGACGACCGGTTCAACGCCATTTTTGCCAAACTTTACGCCCCGGGCAACCTCAAAGGCAAGGCCCGCCTCACCGAGCATTGGTACAAAAACTCGGTACTCAAGCTCGTCGCTGAGGCCCAACCCGATAACCTGAAAAAAGTGCGCTGGTGGGTCGACTGCGGCGACGGCGACTTTTTGATCAAGGGCAACCTGGAACTGGCTGCCCTGATGACCGACAAACAAGTGCCGTTCGAGTTCCGCGTGCGCGATGGCGTACACGACTGGACTTACTGGCGCACCGGCATTACCGATGCGCTTAAGTTTATTGGGGTGAGTTTCCGCCGGTAGGCGGCTTGTCTCGCTGCGTTGGTGGCCTCGGAGCGTTTGCTTCGGGGCTTTTTGGTACCCGTTGGGTAAGCAACTGCCCATAGTTGCTGGCTAAATTGTTGGCCAAAGTGACTTTTATCATTAAAAATTACACGCCTTGCGGCTTATTTAGTCAGGAATTAGCTAAGCCACGCAGTCGGGGAAAAAAATTTGTTTAGTACTTTACCAATGCTATTTTGGACGTTCTTTGTGGGAAAAAGATCCTAAAATACACCTTAAATCATTGATAGTCAGCAATAAAATGGTTTACTTGACTTTTTTAAAGAATCTCTTTGATTTTTTGATGTTTAGATAAAAAAAGGATTTGACCATTTTGGTTTGTTGATTTTTGGCCTAATTTTGAAGCGTCTAAGCCAATATAACCTACATAGCTAAGTTTTTTTTATTTTTAGCACGGTTGTTGTTTTAGATATGAAGAGCGCAAGTTCAACGAGTTTTGAGACCGACTTTAATGTTTCTATATACACATTAATCAAAATCTTGCTTTAATACCATAGGGTTATCTTTTTAGTTGGTTCTGCCTTTGGCGGAACCTACTTTTTTTTATAGCCCTCGCGGTTTAATTTCACCGCCGGTAGGCCATTTTTCAAGCCGTGCCACCGCGTTTCCATATGCCAACTATCATCTCGGTAACCAATAACAAAGGCGGAACAGGCAAAACCACCACGGTGTTCAACCTGGGGGCCGCCCTGGCCCGGCGGGGTTTTTCGGTGCTGCTCATCGACCTAGACGCCCAATGCAACCTCAGCATTGCCGCCGGGGTGAGCCAGCCCGCCCACCACGTAGGCGAACTGGTGCTGGGCGAAGCCACCTTTGAACAAACCCTGGTGAAAAAACCGCAGTACCACCTGCTGCCCGCCCAGCGCGTGCTGCTCAGCTACGAGTACCGGGTCAATAACGAACCCGACAGCGGCCACCTGCTCGCCGACGTGATCAAGGACAAGGATTACGACTTTGTGCTTATCGACTGTCCGCCGAGCCTGGGGGCCCTCACGGTAAACGCCTTGGTGGCCAGCAACTACTACATTGTACCCATGCAAGGCGAAAACTTTGCCTATATCGGGCTGGACGAGATCCAGAAACTGGTACTCAAGATCAAAAAGCGGATGAACCCGGACCTCGAGCTGGCGGGCATCCTGCTCTCGATGTTTGACCTCCGCACCAAATTTGGCCAAATGGTGTACCAAAAGCTGGTGCAAGACCAGCGGCTCAAGGTGTTCACGGGCAACATCCGGCAAGACATTGCCCTAATGGAATGCACCGTGTTTGGCCAAAGCATTTTCGACTACGCGCCCGAGTCGCGCGGGGCGGCCGACTACAACCACCACTGCGAAGAAGTGCTGGCCCTGGTGGGCAAAACCCCTAAAATTCCCGTTTAGCGGCGGGCCCGTTCCATTTTATTGATCAGCACGATTTTGACCAACGCTTGCCCGCGCTCGCCCTGGCCGGTTTGGCCCTGCTGGATGCGCCGCACCACGTCCATGCCTTTTACCACCCGGCCAAAGGCGGCAAACCCGTTGCCGTCCGGGTTGCGCTTGCCGCCAAAGTCGAGCTCGGGCTGGTTGTTGATGCAAATAAAAAACTCCGAGGCCCCGCTGTTAGGCTCGCGACGGGCCATCGAGATGGCCCCGTCCACATGGCGCAGGCCCGTCCGGTTGGTGGTTTCCTGCTCGATGGCGGGCAAGCGGCGGTCGCGGTGGGTGGAGTCGAGCCCGCCCTGGATCACCTCGATTTTAACCGGGCTGGTGGGCTGGTTGTCCAACCGGACTACCCGGTAAAACGCGGCCCCGTCAAACCGCCGCTCGTCCACGTAGCGCAAGAAATTCTGGGCCGTGATCGGGGCTTTGTCAGGGTACACCTCCACCACAATCGTGCCCGCGTCGGTGTCCATGCGTACGCGCGGGGCTGTGGTTTTGCAAGCGGCCAAAAAGGCCAGGGCCATCAGGCCACAAGCATAGTAAAAGCGATTATTCATCAATTAATTGTTTGGTTTTGAGACTGATACGCAATACTACGAAAACCTTTTCACATCCCAGTGGTTTTAAAAGATGTTAAACGTTAGGCTTTTTGCCTTAGGAAGCCTAATTTTGATGTTGTAACATTTAATGTTATAACTTTATATCCCAAATCAAAGAAAATAGTCATGAAAAACACCTTTCTGGCGGGCCTGGCCGCCGCAGTTCTGCTGGTGGCTTTTACCAGCAAAGCCCCGGTAGAAACCTTCAAAATCAACCCTGCAAGCAGTAAAATCGGCTGGCTGGGCAAAAAAGTAACTGGCCAACACAACGGGGCCATTATGGTAAAAGAAGGCACTTTGGAAGTGAGCAAGGGAAAAATCACTGGCGGTAGCTTCGTGCTCGACATGAACAGCATCACCTGCGAAGACATTACCGATGCTGGCTCGAACGCCAAGTTACTGGGCCACCTAAAGTCTGACGATTTTTTCAGCGTAGCCAAAAACCCCACGGGCACCTTCGTGATCAAAAAGGCCACAGCGGCTGGTAAGTCGGGCAAAGCCGACAAGTACAACATCGAGGGCGACTTGACCCTGAAAGGCATTGCCAAGCCGGTGAGCTTTGAGGCCCTGGTTACCCCCGACGGCAAGAAAATGACAGCCACCGCTGCCTTCAAAATCAACCGTACCCACTGGGACATCAAGTATGGCTCGGGGTCGTTTTTCGAGGGCTTGGGCGACAAAATGATCTACGACGACATTGAGTTATCGCTCAACGCCGTATTTGAAAAGTAATATTTTCGCTTCGGTAAATCCTGACCGGTTGGGGCTTGCTCCAACCGGTTTTTTTGGGTCAAGTCGCTTGAGCGAGTAACCCTTGCCGAGCTATTTTATTAAAACCGCTGCGGATACACTTTACTAGGATTGGCCGAACTGGTTGCAGAAACGAAACACAAACGCCACTTGTAATAATCAATGGCAAAATCAACCTAAAGTAGCCCACTACTACGGGCAAACTACGTTTTGCAGCCGCCTGGAGCGGCTATAATCCAAGTGATTTTACCTCTGATACAACCTAGTGCCCCCCGTGCGTTGTAACGCTAACACAAGCCCGAAATTTGAAGAGGTTTGATTAGATATTTACAACGGACACACCATGTTTACTTTTAGCAAACGCCTTTGGGCTGTGCTCACCCTGTGGGCAGCCGGGGCCATGTTGCCAAGCATCACCCAGGCCCAAACCCACTTAGTGAGCGTAACTAGTAACAGCTGGGGTTTCGCTGGCACCACCTGGGCCTCCGCTACTCCCTTGGCAGCCACTATCACCATTGCCCAAGGCGGCACGGCGGGCACTTACACCGGTACGGCCCCCACGGTAGGTCGGCGGCTGGTCAAAGCCAGTGACGGCGGTTATCTGGGCGTAGTAAGCGCAGTCGGCGCGGGCACTTTCACCCTCGCCGCCGGTTCGCTGGAGGCCAGCGCGGCTGAAGCCGTAGTAGAAGCCACTAATACGGCTGGTTT
>JALONO010000060.1 GCA_025454895.1 Bernardetiaceae bacterium | reverse complement strand
AGGACATTGTAAAGACATTCTTTGTCCACCTTGCGGTCCCAATAAACCTCTTTAAGTAAATTTAGCACGGCTTCTTTATCCATGTTTAAGCAAAAATAAAACTTTCCCAATTAATCGTATCATTTAACCCGCAAGCCCCGTGCCATTTGCGGCCTGATCTTAGCCTAAGGCTCCAGCGTTATCTCGGATGCCCTACGGCCGTGCTCAATAAGCAAACTTATGGCACTTGGCTGATTTTTGCAAGCCGGAAAAAAAGCCTACAAATCATTGACTTGTAGGCTTTTAGTAGAGGGAGAGGGATTCGAACCCCCGGACCTTTGACAGTCAACGGTTTTCAAGACCGCCGCATTCGACCGCTCTGCCATCCCTCTAACAGGCCACAAAATTAACGGGAAAAACGGTTTTGCCAAAAAATGCCTTTTAAACGTGCTGTACCCGGCACGAGAGCAGGGTAATATCATCAACATAGGCCTGGTGGCCCTTGAACTGGTTCAAATGCTGGATCAGCCGTTCGTGCAGGCTTTTTTGGCCCAGGTGCAGGTTTTGTTCCACAAAAGCGATGATTTGCTCGGTGCCGAACGGCTCGCCTGCGTCGTTGTAGGTTTCGATAAACCCATCGGTGAAGCAGAACAACAGAAAGTCGCTCAAGTTGGCCAGGGTGGTAGGCGTTAAAAACGGCAGCGGGTCAAAGCCGCCCAGCACTGTGGTGCCCTCGGTGAGCAGTTGGGGCGGGCTGCCCGGCCGCAGTAAAAACGGGGGATTGTGCCCCGCGTTCACATAAGTAAGGGTCTTGTAGCGCAGGTCGTACTCGGCAAAAAAGGCCGTGATGAAGTTTTCGCCCTGGGCATTGCTCATAATCAGGTGGTTAAGCTCTTCCACCACGTACACGAGCGAGGTGCTGCGGCGCACCAGGATCCGCAACGCGGCCTGGAAATTCGACATCAGGATGGCCGCTGGCACCCCCTTGCCCGATACATCGGCCACGCAAACCAAGAATTTATCGGGGCTGATCCACAAAAAATCGTAGTAGTCGCCGCCCACGGTGTGGTGGGGCAGGTAGCTGGCCACCACCCGCAGCCGGTCGGTGTAGGGCAGCCGCTTGGGGAACAGCAGGGCCTGCACGTCGCGGGCCAGGTGCATCTGCGCATCGGCCATTTGTTGCAACAGTTGCTGGCGGGCCATTTTTTTGTTCTCGATGGCCACCAGCATCAGGTGGCTCAGGGTGGCGATAAACCCGTCGTCGTCGGGGCTGGGGCGGTGGCCCGGCCGGCCGATGAACACCAGGGCCAAGGCCGCCTCGTTGTGCCACACGGGCAGCAGGGTGTCAAACTCGGCAAACGGGCCTAGGTTGGGCCAGGTTTCCAACGGGCTGATTTCGTGGAGTTTGAGTAGCCCGGCGGGCGGGGTTAGCTCACAGAAATCGGCGGTGGTGCCATAGGTGGCTTGGCACACCCAGCGGTCCGGCTCGCGCACGTACAGGGCCAGCTTGGCCACCTTTTGGATGGCCCGCAGCACAAATTCATAGATCCGGTACAAATCGGCCTCGGGCGCGTTTTCGTTGATCGCCTTGATGAGTTCAAACAGCGAGTTCAGTTGCAGTTCCCGCAACTGGAGTTGATATTCGGGCGAAGTGGTGTCCATCACAGGGCAAAAGTACGTTTTTGTGGCGGGGTAGGGGTGTTTGCGATGGTTTTTGGGAGCCAGGGCCAGTAGGTTTTCCATAGCCGACGGCGGTGCGGCGCCTTCTGGGCCGGGCCGACGTTTCGGTACACCATCGCTCCGGTGCGCGGGCGGTCCGACGCTTCGGCGGGGGCGCGCCTGGCCAGCTTGCGCGGCCAAGTTGGCCCCGCCCGCGCACCGGTTCGGGCCTCATCGCCCGCCAGTCGCCGGGCGTTGGACCGGCGGTGCCCCGGAGTCTAATCCATCGCCCAATCAAAAAAGAAAAAAGCGGAGTGGCCTCGCCAACTCCGCCGTAACTAGTTTACGCCCACACCCGCTCTTGCAGGGCTTGGCGCAGCGCGGCCAGGCCCTCGGGGCTGGTGAAGTAACTGCAATGGTCGCAGTCGGCATCGATAAAGGCCAGGTTGGCGGGGTTGAGCACTTGCTTGATGCTTACCACGCTCACGGCTAGGTCGTTATCCCCGGCAAAGAGCCAACGGAGGCCTTCGTCGGTTACGTTTTTGAGCTTGGCGTACAGCGCGTTGAGCGTGGCCTGGGGGATTTTGCGGGTATTGCCCGCCACCACCGTGTAGGGGATGCCCGGATCGGGCGCGCCGGTGTTTAGCCCGGTCAGGAAATCGGAGCCGGGCTTGAGCTGGGCCAACGCCACGCCGGCTTCTTGCATGGCCTTGTTCCACAGCCACACCGCCGGGGCCAGGCCCCAAGCCCCCAGCGATACCTTGCTCAGCAGGGCCGAAACGGCCAAACTGGCCCACTCCTTCACGTTGGCAATGGGCGAACCGGCGTTGGGCGTGCCCAGCATTACCAAATGGCTTACTACTTGGTGGCCGCCCAGTTTCTCAATAAAAAAGCGGCTGACTAGCCCGCCCATCGAGTGGGCCAGCACGTGCAGGGTTTTGCCGTGCCCCGGCCCCAGGCCCACGTCGGCCAGGCGTTGGGCCAGTAGCTTGGCATTTTGGTCGATGGTGGTGTTGAGGTTTTCGTAGTCGAAGGTGAGCACTAAATCGTACTTCTGTTCCCATTCCGGGCCGAGGAGGCGGATGCTCTTGGCCATGTCCTTGGTATCGCCGATGATGCCGTGGACGTACACCAGGATGCTCCGGGCCTGGCCCACCGCCAGTTTTACCTCGCCGGGGGCTTTTTGATAGACCACCGTGAGTTGGTCGCCCTCGTCGGCAAAAGTGGCCTGGGCCAAAATGGGGTACTCGAACGGCAGCCCAACTCGCTGATAAACAAATTTTTGGAACAAAATCTTGATCGAGCCGCCCAAGCTGCGGGTTTGGCCTTGGCCGTTGTGCTCGGTAGGGGTTTCGTCGGGCAGTTCCTCGATGTGGACCTCAAAACGGCCGTCGGCCAGGCGCACGGTACCGCCCACCGGGTAAAAAAACTCGCCGTCGGTGGCCAGGGGCATAATGATCTCGTCCTCGGCCAGTTGGGTGGGCAGTTCCAAAATCAGCGGATTGGCGTGGGTAACGGCGGTTTTATCGGCCACGCCGCTGAGTTCCAGTAGGCTGAGGCCGGGGTCTTGCCGGTGGCCGGGCGTAAGTTGCACCGGGGCGGTGCTACCGGCGGGCAGTTCGGCCAGCACGGCGGGGGCCACGGGCACGGTTCCGTTGAGGTCGCGGGTGGCTTGGCCCAGGCTAAGCAGGCCCGCGCGCGCCTGCAAGGCCCCGTGCGGGTGGATTTTCAGCCCTAACAATTCCACCGTTTCTTGGTTGGAAATGGGTTGGTTACTGGGCGGGCGCACCACGGTAACGGCCAGTTCGTAAGTGGCCCAGTCGCTTTGGTCTTTGGGCGGCTCAATGCGGCGCATGCCCCGGGTAGCCTGGCTTTTTTCTTGGGGCAGCGGCAGCGGGTCTTGCCGGTACACGTCCGATTTGAACTCAACCGTGCTGAAAACCAGCTTATAGAAGAACGTTTCTTCCAGCACCCCGTTGGCGGCTAGCCGCTCGTCCACGGCCAAGGTAACGGCCCGCTTTTGATCGATGAACCCTTCGCCCCCGGCGGGGATGAGCTGGGTGGGGAAAAAGCTGTCGTCGATCCCGAAGGCACTGTCCATATAGAGCATGGCGCAGTAAAGGTCGCGGTGGCTGCGGTTGGTCACGCGCAGCACAAAGTTGCGCGGTTCCCATTCGCTCCGGTGGTTCTGTTGGTAATAAATGCGGACGCCATTGGCGGCGTCCAACGGTTCGGGGGCCTGGTCAGCGGCATCAAAGTTGCCGTAGCCATCAACGGCGAACACTTCGAACATTTCCAGCTTTACGTCGCTAGGTTGGAAAGACGTGTCCGGGTTTTGCACGGCCAGGGTGAGTTCCCACTTGGCCACCGTTTCCAGGTCGCCAAGCAGGTGGCCCGCCCCGATGCGGTCGGCGGGGAGCGGTTGGGCCAGCGGTCGTTCGTCGGCCAGGCCGCAAATGGCATACTGCCCGCCCCGGGCCAGCACCCGGTACTTGGCGGCCGCCCGTTCGTCGGTGAGTTTATAGTACACCGACCGGGTGTGCTGCTGGTCGTAGGCCTGGCGCAGTTGGGCCACCAGTTGGGCGTCGCCTTCCACATAAAATTTGATCGGCTCCCGGCCGATTTGTTTGATCTTGGCCTTGTAAACGAGCGTGGGGTCGCCGTTGCGGAGCATCACCTTGGCGTGGTCGGCAAAAACGTCCAGCACTTCTACCTGGCCCACGGCCCGTCCCAGGTCCAGCAAATCGGCGGCACTGGCCTCGGGTGGGTAGATGGCCAGTACGGTGGGGTTGCCCACCACCACCGGCGGGATGCCGTGGACCCGCCCGGCGTTGAGTTGCCACTCACCTTTGACGTGTTGCACGCTCAGGTAGTCGGGCTTGGGCAGCACCGTGCCGCCCAAAAACGAGTGGTCCAACGAAGTGGCCGAACCTCGGCCAGGGTCGCTGCTTTTGATTAATTCTAGCTGGGGCGCCTGGTCGGCCACCAGGCTAATCACCCGGCCGCGCACTTGGCTCATTAGTTCGGCGTAGCTAAGGGCGCGCTTGGCGTTGGCCAGCGTATCGATGAGGGCGTAGTTGAACGCGCCCCGGTCTTGGTCGCCAAACCGGGCCTCTTTGGCCAGTTGGCGGCTTTCGGCGGCGGCCAATAGCACGTGGCTGCCCGTGGGCGGGTGCAGTTCGTTGCCCAGGCGGCGGTAGTGGGCAAAGCCCAAGTAGCTCTCGATGGGCCGGGCCTGGCCCACCTGGGGGATCTGCCGCACGCGCACGCCTTCGCTTTCGCCCCGGGTGCCGGAGCCGGAATGGCAGCAGTCCAAAATGGCCACCACGTGAGGGTTGCGCTGGCCCGCTTGCCACAGCAAAAAGCCCAGTTCTTTGTCGGTGAGGTCGCCCGCCCCGCCGCCGCCGGGCAACCGGCTGTCGGCGCACACCAGGGTTTCGCACAGGCGGTCCGGTTCGGCATACCAAAACTCGGTCGGGGCTGGCTCTTGGGCCCCGTGGCCGCTATAATAAAACAGCACGGTATCGGCGGGGCCAGCCTGGGCCAGGTGGTTCAAAAAACCATCCACAATGGCCTGGCGGGTAGCCTGTCCGTCGGTCAACTTTTTGATTTCCAGCGTGGTTTGCTCACTGGCGCAACGCTGGCGCAAAAAATCTTCAAAAGCTTGGGTGTCGTTTACGCACCCGCGCAGGCAGTGGGCCGCAATCGGGTAATGGTCAATGCCTACCAAGAGGGCATAAATGGTTTGGGCAGCCATGGGCAGATAAGGATTGGATGGATGAGGAAAGTTTGCGCAGCAATTTATCCCATTTTTGGGGAGAATAACCAAATCGGCCTCAGCTTCAGGAGGAGCTTGTTGGGTCTGCCAGTAATGAGTTGGTAAGGTGTTTGGCGCAAGTAGTCGCTGCGGCGTCCTTCCTAGCGAATAGCCTCATGCTAAATTGATGGAATAACGGCGTGATTAAGTGCTCGTTCTACCTGTTTATCAACCATTTATAGTATTTGGAATACGCAACCGCTACTTGACTTTAGTACCATGTCCCAATTAGCCAGCCAATAAGACGGACAGGGCAACGGCCTGCTTATAGCCCAGGGCTTTTCAATGATTGACTAGGGCGATATCCCTGGTTAATAGAGGGATTTTCAATTCAATGGCCAAAGCAAGGTAAGGAGTGTCTTTTTCGTCCACTCCTTTGCAGAGATTGAATGCCTCTAAGTACTCTGGGTAGAAATAACGAGGTTGGGCACAACGGTTACCCGTTTGAAAAGTAACCAGGTGTAGGCTCGCAATTTTTCTGGGGAAAGCTTGGTTTTTGCAATAATCAATTCCTGGTACTTCTGTATCTCAGCCAAGGCAAAATCAGGCGTATAAATTTGGTGCTCCGAAAATAACTGCCATAAACGTTCATGGCAGCAATGAGGCTGCTAAATGGTACATTGGCATCACCAACGAATTCTCTCACGAAGTAGGCAAGAAAGGCAAATGCTGTTTTTTATACTCGTCCCAGGCAAGAGAACGAGCCTGCCGCCAAGTCTCGCTTAAATCAGTCCCATTGGCCTGGGCTGATTCTTGAATTTCCTGGGCCGCTAAACGGAGTTTTTCCCATTCCAAGTATTGCTGCACTTTTTGGCGCAAGGCTTCTTGGCCTAGCTTCTCCACCAAGTCGTACCAGACATCTATTTGCAAAGTCATGATTGTAAGGCTTTTGGCAAATTTACCTAAAGATAGGCAATTCCCCAAATGATTGATTTTGAGGATTTTTGGGTTTTTGCAGCTCGTTTTCTGCTTCGCGCAAATCAAATCCGCACGGTGCGCACGGTGAGCAAAACATCGAACAAAATAAGGGCAAAGGCGGCAATGAGGAAATAAAAGTAATCGTTGGCCGCCACGTCGGTGGTTTTGGTATCGCGCAGTTGGCCCTTGATTTCGCGCACGGCTTTGATGAGCTTGGTTACCTCGTTTTGTTCGTTGCTGATTTCGTAATATTTGGCCCCTGTTTGGTCAGCGAGGCTCTTGAGGGCGTCGGGTTTGAGGGTGGTGATCACTTCGCGGCCATCGTCGCCTTTTTTGAACACCCGGTCGCGGTAGGGGATTTTGCCGCCCTCGGCCGTGCCCACGCCTAGGGTAAATACTTTGATCTTGGCTTCTTCCAAGTCGTTGACAACCGAACTGGTATTGTCGCCAAAGTCTTCGCCATCGCTCACCAAAATCACCAGTTGGGTTTGTAGGTTGCCTTGCGCGTCTTTTTTCTGGTTGGTCTCGTCCTTAAATTTATCGAGGGCCATTTGCAACGGCGGGCCAAAATCGGTGCCGCCGCTAGGCACTAGGGTGGTTTTGAGGGTCTCGACCCAGAGGTTGATCTGGCTGTGGTCGTAGGTGAGGGGGCATTGCAAAAACGCTTCCGAGGAGAACACGATCAGCCCGATGCGGTCGCTGCTGAATTCTTCCACGATTTTTTTGAGCTCGAATTTGAGTTTTTCCAACCGGGAAGGCTGGATGTCAATGGCGTTCATCGACTGCGAAAGGTCAATGGCCAGGTAAATGTCTTTGCCGACCGATTTGACTTCTTTGCGCAACACCTCGCCAAACGAGGGGCCGAGCAGGGCAATCACCAACAGGCTGAAATACAGGCATCTAATGGCAAATTTGAACCACACCCGGCGCGCATGGGCGTGGAACGCGCGGGCAATGCGGTGAATTTTTCCAATGTAGAGAATATAGAGCAGCACAAAGCCGCCGATGAGGGCGATTTCGATAATGCCAAATTGGTGGGACCAGGTCATGGGTAAAGCGTGGCAAAGGGTTGGGTAAGTCCGGCGGCCGACCAGTAACGGTGGCCGGGCCGCCAAGTTACGCCTCGGCCGGGTTACGGGCCACTCGGCGGCAAAGAAAATGCCGTTATCCTCATAAACGCTGGCAAGGGGCCTAATTTTGTGCGGTCGGCGGTTTTTTTATGCGCCGCGCCTGCCGCTATGCTTATTGCCACATTGATCGTGCTGGGCCTGGGGGCCGCGTTTTATCTTTGGGGCAGTGCCGGGCAGTGGCCCGCCGTCAAGCTGCATCAGTTGCATGGCCCGCCCCTCGCGCCTCCGCCCGCGGGCGAGGAGTTTGCCCTGGCCACCTTCAACGTGGGCTATTTGTCGGGCTTGGCCAATAACCTGGGCCACCGGTTGCCGGCCGCTACTTACCGGGCGCATTTGGCGCAGGTGGCAGCGGCCTGGGCGGCCCACCCCACCGATATCATCTGCTACCAAGAAATTGACCTGGCCGCCCGCCGTTCGTGGGGGGTGCAGCAGTCGGCGGAACTGGCCCGGGCCAGCGACTACGCCTACCGCGCCGAGGCCGTCAATTGGGACAAAAACTACGTGCCTTTCCCCTACTGGCCGCCCACGGCCCACTTTGGCCGGGTGGTTTCGGCCCAGGCGATACATAGCCGCTGGCCCTTGGCCTTGGTGGAGCGGGTGGTGTTTCCTAAACCCGCCCAGCGGCCATTTTTCTACCAGGCGTTTTATACCGACCGGCTGGCCCAGGTGTGCCGGGTGAGCCTGGGCAAACGGGCCGTGGTAGTCATTAATGTCCATTTAGAAGCTTTTGTGCCCCAGGCCCGGTGGCCCCAGTTGGCCTTGCTGGAGCAATTGTACCGCCGTTACGCCGCCGAAGGCCCGGTGATCGTAGCAGGCGATTTTAACCAGCCCGCCAAACCGCCGGGCCAAGCCGCCCTGGCCCACGAGCGGTTGTACGAAACCATGCTCACCTGGCCGCATTTGCAGTGCGTGGTGCCGCCCGGCCAGTGGGGCCAGCCCCAGCACTTCACCTTCTCCACCCAGCGGCCCTTCGAGCAAATCGATTTTATTTTCTACCACGCCCAGCACCTGGAATGCTTGGCCAGTCAGGTTTTACCAGCCACGGGCCAGGCTTCCGACCATTGGCCGCTGTGGGCGCGTTTCCGGTTCAGAAGTTGAGCCTATTGGTTTTTTTGTTACTTTTGCCCGGCTTGGGGCGGTCAAAAATTGACCAACAAAATCTCCAAATCGTTGTTTTCTACCTAAGAACATTCACAAATCCCCTCCATATATTATTGAAGATGGATCAATCCTTGGTGCTTGAAAATGGGGCGGTGGCCGCCGCCGAAACGGAGTTCTCCAAAGAAACCTACCTGTTTTGGTACGAGAGCATGGTGCTCATGCGCAAGTTTGAGGAGAAGGCCGGGCAGTTGTACGGCCAGCAAAAAATCCGGGGCTTTTGCCACCTTTACATTGGCCAAGAAGCTTGCGCCGCCGGGGCCGTAACCGCCCTGCGCAAAGGTGATAAGTGGATTACCGCCTACCGCGACCACGCCCACCCGCTGGCCCTGGGTACCAGCCCTAACGCCGTCATGGCCGAGCTTTATGGCAAGGCCACCGGTTGCTCTAAGGGCAAGGGCGGCTCTATGCACATGTTCGATAAAAACGTGGGCTTCATGGGCGGCCACGGCATTGTGGGCGCGCAGGTGCCCCTGGGCGCGGGCATCGGTTTTGCGGAGAAATACAATAAAACCGGTAACCTTTGCATTTGCCACATGGGCGATGGGGCCGTGCGGCAAGGGGCTTTCCACGAGGCCCTCAACATGGCCATGACCTGGAAACTGCCCGTCATCTTCGTGATCGAGAACAACGGTTACGCCATGGGCACCTCAGTGGCCCGTAGTTCCAACGTAACTGACCTTTATACTCTGGGCGAGGCGTACGATATGCCCTCGATGCCAGTGGATGGTATGGACGTAGAGGCCATCCACCACGCCGTGGCCAAGGCTGCTGACCGGGCCCGCGCGGGCGAGGGGCCTACCTTGTTGGAGTTTCGCACCTATCGTTTCCGGGGCCACTCCATGTCGGACCCGCAAAAGTATCGCACCAAGGAAGAGGTAGAAAGTTATAAAGCCCAAGACCCTATCGAACAGGTGCGCCAAGCCATTTTGGCCAAGGGCCTTGCCACCGAAGATGACCTGGCCGCCATTGATGCGAAGATCAAAGCCCAGGTGGAAGAGTCGGTCAAGTTTGCCGAAGAGTCGCCGTGGCCAGACCCCTCCGAAATTTACCGCGACGTTTATGTTGAAAGCGATTATCCGTTCATAAAAGAATAAATGCCCTTCTTGAGCCGCCCCGGAGCGGCTTTTTTATTTGGTTTTGGTGACCGGATTTTTGTATGGTTTACGAAGGCGCAGTTCCGGCATTTCGCCTAACCAGATAGGGGCGGGCCTTGTGCCCGCCCGGTTGCCACGCGGCCTCAGAGCAACTACCACGCCGTCATCCAATCAGTAAGCATCCTGTTGATCAGGATAAAAAATAACCCATTAAAAATCAACAAATTAAGTCAACAATGCAATCAATTAGCCACCCCTTCGTCAGCCGCCTCACGGTGTACCCCATCAAATCGCTCGACGGGGTGGCCGTGGCCCAAGCCCAGGTGCGCCCCGGCGGCTCGCTCAACTACGACCGGGAGTTTGCCCTTTTTACCGCTGAGGGCCGCACCGTAAACGCCAAGAAATTCCCCACCATCCAGGCCGTGCGGGCCGACTTCAACCTCAATTACCACCTGGTAACCTTGGCGGCGGGCGGCCGTGCTGACACGTTCATGCTCTACACCGACTCGGACCGCATTGCCGAGTGGTTCAGCGATTACTTGGGCCAACGGGTGGAGCTTCGGCAAAACACCGACACCGGTTTCCCGGACGACGTGGCCCGGCCCGGCCCCACCGTGATTACCGAGGCCAGCCTGGCCGCCGTGGCCGCCTGGTTTGGGCTGGAGGTGGCCAATGTGCGCCGCCGGTTCCGGGCCAACGTGGAGCTAGGCCCCGCCGAGCCATTTTGGGAGGAGCACCTACTGGCCGCCCCCGACCAAGACCGCCCGTTTACCTTGGGCGCGGTGCAGGTAATGGGCCTCAAAGCCTGCGCCCGCTGCCCCGTGCCCACCCGCGACCCCGACACGGCCGAGGCCCGGCCACAGTTTCAAACCCTGTTTATGGCCCAGCGGCAGCAGCACCTGCCCGCTTACGCCCACCCGGCTCAGTACCCGCATTACTACCATTTGTCGGTAAACACCCGCATCCCGGCCAGCGAGCAGGGCAAAATCATTCATGTGGGTGATGCGGTGGGGCTGGGGTAGGTTGGGTTTGCGGGTACGGAAGGATCACAAACAGAAGAAAATGCCGCCCCGCCTCATCGCAAGGTAAGCAGGTAAGCCGATAGGTCGGCGAGTTGCTGCTCGTTGAGGCCCAGGCCCGTGGCGTTGGGCATGGGGCTGCGGTTTTGTTGGGCTTTCTCCGCCACGTCTTTGGCATCAATTACGGTTTCTTTTCCGGCCAAGTCTTTGATTACCAAAGTTTTGCCTTGCGAGACTAAAAAACCGTATACCGTTTGGTTGCTGTGAGTGCGCACCAGCCATGGTTCGTAACCGAAGGTGATGGCCGCGTTGGGGTTCACAATGGCATCCATCAGCCCCGATTTATCGAACTTTTTCCCGATCTGGGTCAATTGGGGGCCAACGTCTTTGCCCTGGTCACCGATGCGGTGGCAGGTGGCGCACTTTTGGGTGTACACCTGCTTGCCGGGGCCAACTTGCCCGGCCAGTTGGGCCGCCTTGGCAATGGACACGCTGGCACTACCGGGGAGCGTAAAGTACGCGCTGGCCCCCACCCGCACGCCCTGGTCGGCGTTGGCTAAAATCTCGGGGGCGATAATGGGGTACAGCCCTTGCTCCAACTTGCCGTTGGCGGCCTGCCCAATGAGCCATTGGGCACCTAGGCGGTCGGCGGCCAGGCGTTTGGCGGCGGCGGTTTTATCGGCTAGGCTCAGTTCGCTATCGGCCACTTGCCGCTGAGCGGCCAAAATCTCCGGCGGCACTTGGGTGGGCAGGGTAGAGTTCGGGTCGTTCCAGTCCAGCAAGCTGTACCAGTCGTTGCTTTTGCGGAATTTGAGCCAGTAGTGGGCCTGGTCGGCGGCATCGCGCACCCAAGTGTTGGCCACGTTCACCATCGCCTGGGCGGCGGCCTTGTCGTTCACGAAGGCCAGGGCGGTGAGGGCTTTCAGCCGTTCGGCTCTACCCAACTCAAAACTTTGGGCGCGGGCGGCCAGGCCGGGCACAGCGGCCGGGGGGTGCAGCCGCCAAGCGAGGCCCGCAAACCGGGCGGGCCACCGGGTGGCATCGGCGGGTGGTTGCATGGCGGCGGCGAAGTCGGTGTAAGCGGCGGCCTCCTTGCCGCTCAAGGCCAGGCCCAGGGCTTCCAGGTAGTAGCGGTCTTGGCCGTCGTAGCCTTGGGCCAGGGTGAGGGCCAGGTCTTTCATTTGGGCATAAGGCACGTCGCGGAGGGCCAGGGCCACCTCGCGGCGCACGGCCGGGGCGGGGTCACTGGCCAGTTGGCGGGCGTAGGGCAGCACGTCGGGTTTGACGCTGCGCAGCGCCCGGAAGGCGGTGAGCCGCACCTGTGGATCGGGGTTGGCGAGTAGTTGCTCGGTGCGGGCCAGCCCGGCCTGCCCCAGGGTGGCCAGTAGCCAAATGGCCCGCGAGCGGTGGTAAGGGTTGGGCGCGTTCAGTAGTTTTTCTACTTCGGGGATCACTTTTTCCCCCTGCACTTTCAGTTTTTGGAAACCCAACACCCGCACGTTGGGGGCGGGGCTGAGCAAGGCCGCCACTTGCCCGGCGGGCGTGGCCAGGTCAATTTGAGGCCGGGCCAATTTTTTGCCCTTGGGCGCAACGCGGTAAATGCGGCCGTAGCTGAGGCTGTCTTTACGCTGGTGGCCGCCCACCACGGGGTCGTACCAGTCGGTGATGTACAGCGCGCCGTCGGTGCCCGCGGCCACGTCGCTGGGCCGGAACCACTGGCGGGTGTCTTGCTTGAGTTGGTTCCACTTGTAATTGTAGTCGTCATCGGCTACGGTGCTGATCAGGTTGTGGCGTTTAAACGCGAAACCGGCCCCTTTCCACTGGGGGCGGTAGGCGAAAATGACGTTGCGGCCTGCCTCGGCGCTGAGCAGCATCCCCCGGTAGCGGGGGCCTAGCTCGTCGCCCTCGTACACGAGCACGCCCGTGGGCGAGCCGGCGTAGGTGCGGTCACCGGCGGGCACCACGCCGGGGTCGTGCTGGTGCCAGTGGGCGGCAAAAGTATCTTGCTCGGCCCGGTGGTCGGCCTGCCAGTAGCGGGTGCCATCGGCACTGAAATAGCCCATGTTGCCCCCCTCCATCACCCACGAAGTGCGGCAGGTGAGCACCTGGTCGTCGTTGTCGTTTTGCCAAAGGTCGCCGTGGCTGTCGGGCACCACTTCGTAACTGTTGCGGAAGTTGTGGCCCAGCACCTTCAGCCCGGTGCCGTCGGGGTTTACGCGCAGGGCCAGGCCGCCCACCCACACGCGCCCGTCATCACTTTTCTGGTTACCCGCGTTTTCCTGGTTGTACGGGGTGCCGCCGGTGTAAGTGCTGCCCGACCGCAGCGTCCAGCCCGATTTGTCGGTTACCACGTGCGGCCCGGCGTTACCCGTGTTGAAGTACCAGCGACCATCCGGCCCGGCCACCACCGAGTGCAGGGCGTGGTCATGGTCTAACCCACCAAAACCAGTGAGCAGTTTTTCCTTCTTGTCCGGGCGGTCGTCGCCGTCCAGGTCAGTATAAATCAGCAAGTTGGGCGAGCATGACACGATCACTTGGTTGCCAATAACGGCAATGCCCAGCGGAGCCACCAGGTCCGGGTCTTCGACAAAGACCCTGGCGGTGTCGGCCCGGCCGTCTTGGTCGGTGTCTTCCAAAATCATCACCCGGTCGCCGGGTGGGCCGTCCAGCGGGCTTTTGGGGTTGTTAAAATCGCGGTAGTTGATGGCCTCGGTTACCCACACCCGCCCCCGCGCGTCCACGTCCAAATTGGTGGGGTTATAAAACATCGGAGCTTCGGCCCATAGCGTACTTTCTAAATCTTCGGGCAGGTAAAAACGCCCGTCGAAGTACACTTCCGGCATCTGGAACGGAGTGGGTGGGGGCGTGGTGGCCAGTTGAGGCTGGCAGGCCAAAGCCAGACCCAATAAACCCAAAAAGAGCAACGAGCGGATCATATGGAAGTCATTTTCATTTTTCCCCGTAAATTATAACGATGAACGGTCTGTTCAAACAAAAGGTCTATACAAGTTGGGTTTTTCCTCGCGCAAGTTTAGGCTTTGCCTTCACCCAAACCCTAAGTTTGTTACCTTTGCTAGTGTTTAACTGGTTATAGATAGCATCCTTCAATGAGCTACTTTGGCGATATGGCCCAAGCAGTGGGCGCGCTTTGGCAGGGCCTGCGGCTCACCGCCCGGCACTTGCGGGCCGCCCTGGGCCGCCCCCGGCTGGTGGCAAAGCCCGTGACCCAGCCCGACTACTTTACCGAACCGACCGGGATTGCGACCCTCAACTATCCTTATGAGAGCCTGCCCGTACCCGACAATGGCCGCTATCGCTTGCACAACGAGATGGACGACTGCATCGTGTGCGACAAGTGCGCCAAGGTTTGCCCGGTGGATTGTATTGATATTGAACCGATTAAAGCCACTGAGCAAGTGGGCGTAACCTCCGATGGTACCCCCGTGCGCCTGTACGCGGCCAAGTTTGACATCGACATGGCCAAGTGCTGTTATTGCGGCCTTTGCACCACCGTATGCCCCACCGAGTGCCTCACCATGACCAAGGTGTACGATTACAGCGAGTTTGACCTGATTAATATGGTGTACCACTTCGGTAACCTCACGCCCGAAGAAGCGGACGCGAAAAAGCAGGCCGCCGAGGCCAAAAAAGCGGCACCCAAGCCCCTTGGCGAACTACTACCCCCCCTCGGAGATGCAACCGGGAGCCAAGTAAAAAGTGGGGAAGAAATGCCGCCCCCGGCCAAGCCCCGGCCCGTGTTCAAGCGGCCGTTACCGCCCGCGACCGACGCGCCGATGGAGCCGCCTGGGGCAGACCTGGCCAACCAACCGCCCAGCCCCGAGCCGCCGGACGAAACGCTTGCCCCGCCCAAGCCCAAACCACGAGCGGTGTTTAAGCGGCCCACTCCGCCCAGTGAGCCGCCAACTACTTGATAAAAAGGTAGTTATGCTAAATTGATTAATAATTCCTTGATTAAATAATTGTTTCGCTTGGTGATCAATCATTGGTAAAATCGGGAGTACATAATAGCTGTTTGATTTTGGTATTACTGCGTTTTAGATTGATTTTTCCACTTTATCCCCGCCGATCACGCGCCCTTGGTTCCCGTTTTTTTCTATTTGTTTGCGACATTGGCCCTGGCCGGGGCGGCGTTCATCTTGTTCACCCGCAACGTGATGCGGGCCGCTTTTGCCCTGATGCTCACGCTGTTATCCGTAGCGGCGTTGTACGTGCTGGCCGCCGCCGAACTACTGGCCGTGGCCCAACTGATGGTGTACGTGGGCGGGGTGCTCATCCTCATTATTTTCGGGGTCATGTTTACTTCCGAGCTCAAGGGCGAACCCGTGCGCACGGGGCATCACTACCGCGGTCTGGCCACCGTAACGGGCCTGGGCGTGGCGGGCCTGCTGCTCTACGTCATCTACACGGCGGAGTTTACCCGGCTGCCGTGGCTTCAAAAAGCCTTGGCCAAAGGGCAGGTGATCACCCAGGCGGGCGTGGAAGCTACCGGCCAGGGCCTGAGCACCCATTATGTGCTGCCTTTTGAAACCGTGGGCCTGCTGCTGCTCGTGGCCCTGGTGGGCACGGCGTTTGTGGCTGGCCGCAAAATTTGAGGTCCTTTTTTTCGCAAAGCCTGGTTTTCCGCCAAGTGGAAAGAGCCTTTCTATCTTCCCAAAAATCTCCCCGTTTTAGGGGTTCGGGAGATGTTTTTATATCGAGATAAAATTGAGATTACTAGTTATTTATTTTGTAAAGAATTGATAATTAATAGAGTTTTTGCGTGCTGATAATGAGCATCTTAACTGAATTCAGAGGGAGCCGCTCCCCGACGGGCAGGGCTGATCCGTTCAAAAATATTTCTCGCAGAGCCGCTAAGACGCTAAGCTAGTTTTTAGCTTTTGACCGTGCCAAGCTTGCTGTAAATGGCCCTATGCCGAGCCGCCAAAAATAGAACGGCGAGGGCAGGGGACGCAGTTTTGAAGCGAATATGGGTAATTTGCAAGAGGTATAATCTACCCAAATAAAATAGAAATTGTAGATGTTACATCTTTTAAATAATTAGAGTTTTTGCATCTTGAAAATCAAATAGTTGACTTAAATCGGCCTCTTGTCCACCACCTCCTATTCGCTTCAAAGTTGCGTCCCCTCCCCG
>JALONO010000059.1:1320-20916 GCA_025454895.1 Bernardetiaceae bacterium | reverse complement strand
GCCACGCAAATTGGCGAGGGGCCAATGGCTAGGCCCCCGCTTGAGCCAGTCGGGCTGGGTAGGCGGCCAGTTCACTTGGGTGGCTTCCAGCCAAAGCAAAGGTAAGCCCAGGCCCGTTTGCGCATCGGCCTGTAAAACAATCGGTTCTGCCAGTTGGGGCGGGCCTAAAAAGTCACCAAAATTTTCTTCGGGGTAAAGGAGCAGCCGAGCTGCCGATATTTTGACCACGCCTACCTGCAATCCGTTGAATCCCAGTTGTTTAAACCAACTGGTTGTCTCTTTGGCCAACGACGGTAGCACCAGCGGGTCGGCTAATACGGGGGGGCGGTTCGCCCCGGCTGGGTTGCGCCCTGGCCCCGGCCGGGTTTGCTTGCGGGCCTGGCGCGGTGGCTCACCAGGGCGACGGTTGGCCAACGAACTGATTTTCTGCTGGTTCTTCTGGCGTTTCTTTTGCAAACGAACCTGGGCCACACTGTCGGTTTGCCCGGTCTGTTTGATTTGCAATAGGCTATCGCGCCGCATTAAGCGTTGCTTGCGCCGAAGCTCGCGCAGGCGTTGGGCCACTTGCTGGCTACTATCAGCGGCGGTTTGGTTGGGCTTGATGGCCAGCGCGTTCCACCAGCGGGGCGGCAAGTACCCCTCCACCCAGGGCTGGGGCAAGCACAGGCTGTCGGCCACCAGCCGGGCCTGCGCCGAGTCGATGCCCAGGCCGTGGCAGGCCACCTGGGGCAGATGTACCCGCCACCGGAGCGAGTCGGCAGCCGAAGGCCGGGCCAACTCGTGGTCAGTACTGCTCAACTGAACGTTATCGAGCCTAAGTACAGCGGGTTGGGGGAGCACTTTTTGCCAATGCAGGGTGGCAATGGCCAGTTGATGCCTTGCATCTTGATACACCAGTTGTTTGCCCACCACTTGGCCCCGCCCAGCCAGCCAAGCCTTCAGCAGGGCGGCGGGATTTTGCCCGGTTACGGGCAACTGGGCCACGTCCACGGTAAGGCTGTCGATGCCCAGGGTGCGGCCGGGTTGGGCATAGGCCACGCTAGCCTGCTTTACTTGCAGCCGATCCAACACAAAAGGTCGACCGGCTTGCAAGGCGGCCCAATCTAGACCTTGAGCTTGGGCTTGGGTAAACCGGAGTTGGGCGGCGCCTTCCACTTGGCCGTTGGCGATCCAGAGCCGCTGGGGCCGGGCCTCCCAGCCCCCGGCCGTGCCCCTTAACCTGACTTTCCCCCCCGGCAAAGCGAAAACAAACGGGCCAATTTGCGCAGTAACATCTTGATTAGCGGCCAATTGCCGGGCTAAGTCGCGGTTTACATCGCTTACTTGAACCGGGCCGCCCGCTAGGCGCAATTGACGCAAGGTTACCAGGGTATCCGTAGCGTTTTGCCACAGCAATGCTCCATTGTCAATATTTAATTTATTGATTGTTAGTGATTTAAATAGTTTTGACAATTCCCCCGGCATCGACGAGGGGGCGGCGGCGGGTGCCTCCGCGCGTACCTGCACGAGTGGAGCCTCGGCTAGTAGCTGGCCTATTTGCCAGTG
Organism: Bernardetiaceae bacterium; assembly: GCA_025454895.1. Classification (GTDB taxonomy): domain Bacteria; phylum Bacteroidota; class Bacteroidia; order Cytophagales; family Thermoflexibacteraceae; genus JALONO01. The sequence goes on along the minus strand of JALONO010000059.1, from coordinate 19,371 downwards.
GCCTTGGTTGAGCAACCGGGGAAGGTCTAAGTTACTGGCCACCAAGTGCGGGCAATCTACTTGGGCCAAAGCCCGCCGGGCCGTTTGGCCAGAGCCTGGCGCAAAGTTTTGCCAGTGGACGGCCCATAATTGCGCCGTGCTGCTGCTGCCCGCCCAAGCCAGCGGCCCTACGCTGAGCCGTTGACGGCGCGAGCGGGAGTGCCACAGCAGCTGGTCGGCTTTAAAATCGGTGCGGTTGGGGGCAAACAACTGGGCCACCGTGAGCAATGGCTGGCCGGGCCGCCAGGTGAGTTGGTGAAGCTGGCCGTGCAGGTTTTGGGCCACCAGGCTGTCGCCCAGGGTGGGGTCGTGATAGCGGATTTGGGCTTGGCTAATGCGCAAAATGTTGGTTTCTAAGCCAGTAACAAGTTCACCAAGCTCCCAACGGGTTTGGCCACCCGCCGCCTGGATGGTGAGGCGGGCCAGCAACTGGTTCACTTGGGCCGGGGCGGTGCGTTGGCTGGCGGGCATTAATCGGGCTTGCAAACCGGCCAGCCCTACTTCGTTGAGTTTCCAATACCCGGTGGCCAGGGCTTGGCCAAAATCGGCAAACGCGACGGACAGAGAGTCGGCTTCCAGCAAGCGGATGGGCAACGGGCTTTCGGGCCGGTTGGCTTGAAAACGCACCTGGCCAATGCCCAGGTGATTGCGCTCGGTGGCCAAAGTAACCCGCCCGATGCGCAGCGTATAAGCACTGTCGGCGAGGTGGAACACTTGGTCGCGGAGGGCCAGGGCCAGGCTACCGTAACGGGGCAGCAGGTTAGCACTGGCCAAAATGGCCGAGTCGATCTCCAGTTGCTTTACTTCAATATCAACCTGGGCCAATTGCACCTGGCTGTGGCCATTTTTTTTGAAATCGAAGCGGGCGTTTTGTAGTTGGCAATCGTGGATATGAATGCTGGCAAACAGTTGGGCTAAAGCAGTGCCTAAATCGGCCTGGTTGCTCACTGCTACCGGCACCATTTGCCGGGTTGGCGGCGGGCGCGATGTCCCCCCGGCCGAGGGCAGCGAATTAGCCGCAACCACCGGGTTTTGCATCACAATTTGCCGAATGGCCAGTTGGTTGGTGTTATAAGCCCCGGCAAAGTCGATACCCCGGAGGGCTAGCTCCGGCACCTTGAGCTGGTAAAACCGGCGGCCCTTGGGTTTGGCCCGGGGCAGCAGTTGAAAGTTGCGGAAGCGGATGGCCGCCGAGTCGGTATTGACTTCCAACCGGTCGAACTTGACCACATGCACACTATCGGCCAGGGGAATTTCCTGGTGATTGATTTCCAGGGCGAGGGCGTCGGTGTAAAAAATCTTACGCTGGTTTTGTTCGGCTTTTTCGTCCAGCAAAAAGTTTTTTAAAGAAAGCGACACTCGACGAAACGTTTGCGACGAAAGCCCGGCCGCGTAATGGTTATTGAGGTGAAAGCTAGCGTTGCGAACCGCAAAGTGCTTTACCTCGAACCGCTTGAGATAACCCGCCACCAGGCTGTACAAGTTACCACTCTCGCGGGCCAGGGTGAGGGGCTGGTCGCCCCGGGGGAAGTTGTCCATGACCAAATTGGGCTGGTGAACTTCCAAGTTATTGATTTGCAATTCGTTGTTAACCAGCAAGTCCCAAACACTTTCCAGGCCAATTTGGAGGCGGGGCACTTGGGCTTGGTAGCGGTTGCGGGTGGCGGTGCTGTCGGCCACGGGCCGCACTTCCAGGTTCAAAATCACCAGTTGGCGGCGCATCAGTTGCAGGCGCACATCGTGGTAGGTTACGGCGTAGCGGCCCTCGGTTTCGGTTTGCACCAGTTGGGCCAGCAGGCGGCCCACTTGCCGGTCAGTATAGGTATCAAAAAGTTTATAGATGACGAAAACTGCCGCCAGCCCCAACACCAGCCACACGGCCACCCAACGGCGCAGAAAACGGGCCTGGCCGCGCTCGCGCACAAAGTGAAGTCGTTTGAGGAAACCGAGCATAACAAGCTGGCGTTAGTGGACGGGCGCACCCATGAGATTACGCCTATCAAAATTAACGCAAAAATCGGGCGGGTGGTGTCAACGGGGCGCGGTGGGGCCTGAATCCGCGCACAATCCGCGCTGGCCAAACTCAGAAAAGCCACGGGAACCAGCCAGTTAGGTCAACAAAAAAACGCCGCCCGATCCGGCGGCGTTTAGCAAAAACCCAGTTAAATAGTTTTATTTCAACAAATTACGAGAGATCACGATTTTCTGAATTTCGCTGGTGCCTTCATATATCTGGGTAATCTTCGCATCGCGCAGTAGCCGCTCCACATGGAACTCCTTTGTCCTTGAGGTAAGCGGCCTGGAGGCACAGCAGCCGGGCGGCCTCGATCTGGGTGGCCATGTCGGCCAGTTTGAACGCGATGGCCTGGTGCTGGCTGATCTCCTTGCCAAAAGCCTTGCGCTCTTTGGCATAGGCCAGGGACAGTTCATACGCGCCCGAGGCAATGCCCAGGGCCTGGGCCGCAATGCCGATGCGCCCGCCGTTGAGGGTGTTCATGGCGAAGGTAAACCCAAACCCGTCGTCGCCGATGCGGTTGGCCTTGGGCACCTTCACGTCGGTGAACATGAGCGAGTGGGTGTCGGACCCCCGGATGCCCAGCTTGTTCTCTTTTTTGCCCACCACAAAACCGGGCATGCCCCGCTCCACAATGAGGGCGTTGATGCCTTTGTGCTTTTTCTCCACGTCGGTTTGGGCGATGACCAGATATATCGAGGCCGAGCTGCCGTTGGTGATCCAGTTTTTGGTGCCGTTGAGCAGGTAGTGGTCGCCCATGTCCACGGCGGTGGTGCGCTGGCTGGTGGCATCGCTGCCCGCCTCCGGCTCGGAGAGGCAAAACGCCCCGATCGCTTCGCCCTTGGCCAGCGGGGTGAGGTATTTTTGCTTCTGCGCTTCGGTGCCGTATTTTTCCAACCCCCAGCAAACCAGCGAGTTGTTCACTGACATGCACACCGAGGCCGAGGCATCGATTTTGGAGATTTCTTCCATGGCCAGCACATAGCTCACGGTGTCCATGCCGCTGCCGCCGTATTGCGGGTCCACCATCATGCCCATGAGGCCCAGTTCGCCCATTTTCTTGATTTGTTCGGCGGGGAAGGTTTGGTGCTCGTCGCGCTCGATCACGCCCGGTAGCAGTTCGGTTTGGGCAAATTCGCGGGCCGCTTTTTGCACGGCCAGTTGTTCTTCGGTGAGTTCGAAATTCATGTGGTTAATTGGCAAAAAGGTGGTGAAGGACTTACCGCCCCTCGTCTGGGGCGCAAAATTAACCGTTTTGGCAACAGCAAGGTTTGGCCGGACGAGTTTTGGGTGAGCGTTAGATCACCAAATGCCCGTCGGCGGCGAGGTGGGGCACTACGGCAAACCGGTCTATCTCGAGACAAAAATGGATGTCGTCTTTAATGCCCAGTCGGGTAAGTCGTTGATAATGAGAAGATTTTTGCAGGTGAACGAACAGGTCTTCCTGCATATTGGCGTACAGTTCTTGGGCGGCCAGCACCGAGTCGTCGTCGGTGCCGAAGGTGCCGTCGAGCTTGCGGGCCAATGCCCCGGCAAACAGGGTGTCTTCCAGGTTGACGCGGCCCTTCCACCCGGCGCACACCACCACGGCAGAGTGGGGCTGGGCGGCCAGGTGCTGGGCCACCGCGCTCAGGTTCAAAAAGGCCCCCACCACAATTTGGCGGGCCGCCCGCGAGTGTTCAATCGCCTGGGTGCCGTTGGTGGTAGTGGTGGCAATGGAGCAGCCCCGGTAAGCCGGGTCCATGTAACTCAGCGGCGAATTGCCGATGTGAAACCCCTCCACGTGATGGCCGTCGCGCTCGCCCGCCCCGATGTAGCCTTGGGCCATGAGCGCGCGGGCCTCGTCCAGGGCCGCCACCGGACGGATGCGGCGCACCCCGCTGGCCAAGCCCGCCACCATGCACGAGGTGGCCCGGAAAATATCGACCACCACCACGATTTTGCCTTCCAGTTGGTAGTGGGGCAGCAGGGTGGGGCTAAGGCAAATCTCGAGGTTTTTCATGAGGGGGATTAACAATGAATTTCAGTATTAATATGTTGTTTTTCAATAGATTAATTGATGCTTTCCTTATCAGCAGAAGTAATCCTTTGCCCAGGCCAGAACCCACGCCCGCAATTTGCGCATTTCTGCTTTAATTTTGGTTCATGGAAAATTTGGCGGCTTCTTCTCCGGCCTCCGCGTGGCTAAGTGCCCTGCGGTTGCGCACCTTGCCTTTGGCCCTGGCCAGCATTTTGTTGGGCAGTTTTTTGGCGGCGGCCAGTGGCCAGTTTCAATGGGCAGTGTTGGGCTTGGCCGCCCTCACCACGGGCTTGCTGCAAATTTTGTCGAACCTGGCCAACGACTACGGCGACTCCGTACACGGGGCCGACCTGGTGAAAGAACGGCAAGGCCCGCGCCGGGCCGTGCAGTCGGGGACCATTAGCCCCGGGGCCATGCTGCGGGCCATGTGGCTGGTGGGTTTTTTGGCCCTGGCCGCCGGGGTGGCCTTGCTGTGGGTAGCCGCCCGGCACCAACCGCAGGTGTTTTGGTTTTTTCTGGCCCTGGGCCTGGTGGCCATTGCGGCGGCGGTTACCTACACCGCCGGGGCCAGGCCCTACGGTTACGCGGGCTTGGGCGACATTTCGGTGCTCCTCTTTTTTGGCCTGGTGGGCGTGCTGGGCACGTTTTTCCTGCACGGCGGCACTTTGGCCTGGCCCTTGGGGCTACCGGCCGCCGCTTGCGGGCTGCTGGCCGTGGGCGTGCTCAATATCAACAACATCCGCGACATCGACTCCGACCGGGTGGCGGGCAAACGCTCGGTGCCCGTGCGGCTGGGCCGCGACCGCGCCGTTACTTACCACTGGGCCTTGCTGTTGGGCAGCCAACTGTGCGCGGTGGGCTACGTGCTGGGCCAACCAATGGCCGCCTGGCCCTGGCTGTTTGTGCTCAGTTGGCCGCTGCTGCTGCGCAACGGCCTGGCGGTGAGCCGCCTGCGGGCCTCGCCCCTTATCGATGCCCACCTCAAACAAATGGCCCTGGCCACCTTGCTGTTCGTGCTCACCTTTGGCCTGGGCCAGTGGCTGGGCCGGGCGTAGCTTGTTGCAGTAGGCACAATAATTGTAAATTGTTTGGCAATTGACTTTCTGTACAACATGTTAATCGTTACTGCGAGCAAAAAGTATATCCTCGCCTGTCTTACCGGGCTGGCCGTGCTCTGCGGCCACCTGGCCCTGGCCCAAAATAAAACGGCTAACAGCGGCAACACCGCCAACGACTGGATCCACGACCCGCTTAAAATGCCCGATGTGTGGAAAGAACTCATGAAAAACCCCATCGACTCCTCGTTGTGGGTGGAGTACTACCGCAAAAACTGGGACAAAATGACCATGAAAGACCTGGAGAAACTCAATCACTGGAAACAACAGTTGATGCTCCGCCAGTTGCTGGCCAACGAAGAGATCATCGGCTTCGTGATCCGCCCCGAGTTCCGCTCCGCCGATTTCTTCATCGACGAAATGGCTTTTGTCGAGTTCCGGGATGAAATCAAAAAAGCCAAAGAGGCCCTCAAGGGCAAAAACGGCAAAAAGCCCGCCGTGGTGCGTGCCCAAATTGCGGGCATGGAGGCCATCATCCTGGCCGAGAACGACGAACTAAAACGCCTCAAGGCCAACCCCCGCGCCAATTTTGAGATGATCGAGCAGATTTATGCGGAGGTTTTTGCCGAGTTCAATACCGAATACGTGTTTTATAATCAGAAACATCCCGCCAAACGCTACCCGCTTTTAAAGTGGATCGAGGATAAAGAAAGCGAACTCCGCGCCATGAAAATGAAGCAGGTAGAGGAGCTTCGGAAAAAATACCAGAACTAAACCAGAGCCGGGCCAATCGCCCGGTTTTTGCTTTTAAAAAGACTTGGGGCGCCGGAGCCGGAAGGTTTTCATAGCTTTCTGCGGTGCGGTGTCCTCCAGGGTACACGCTAGTTCCCGTATTTTGGCGGGGGCGGCGGGCCTGCCCTCTAACGCGCCCGATCCGACGCTCTGGCGGCCCGCCCCCCCGCCAAAATACCGGTTCGTGCCTCACCGCCCTCCGGCCACCGGGCGGGGCAGCTAGGGGTGCCCCGGAGCCACCTCCTTGCCCCGGCGGCCACCTTACCAGTGGGCGTAAACTGGCCTCAAAAATTCCCAAAATAACCCGCAACATTGGCCATTTACGAACGGTTAGGTAATTTTATAAGGGCCTTTGGGCCAACCGTAGTCGGTTTGTATGATCTTCGACCTTGCCTTCTTTGGGTTGCTCATCTTCTGTTCGCCCGCCTTGATTTGTGGCTACTACGCCGCCAACCACGGCCGGTCGTTCTGGTTTTGGCTCATTGCGGCTACGTTGCTGCCCGTGGTGGCGCAATTGGTGCTGTTGCTATTGCCCGACAAAGCCGAGCCGCTCGCCGCCGAAGTGGAAGCCCTGAAGATCAGCAACGCGCTACTCGGCAACGGGCCGGGCCTGCCCGCTGACCCCGCGCTGCGCAAAGCCCTGGCCCGCCCCACCCGCGACCAAGTGGGGTTTGCGGCCAGCCCTGGCCCGGCCGCCCAACTGCACATCCACCTCAACGGTTTGCCGCTGGCCCAGTGGCTAGGCCAAATGCAGCGCGCGCCTTTGCGCTCCGGCCTCCAATATTTGCCGCTGGCCGATGTGTTGTACCCTTCGCGGCACTTTTTAGGCGGCCCGCTGCTCACCTACCGGGGCGACGAAGACGGGCGCACGGCCCTGATGGTGCGCACCGGTACCGAGCCAGTGCCCAGCCACTTAGTGAAAGCCCGGATTTTGCTGCTGCCGTACCAAATTATCTGGTACGACTTTGTGGAAGTGGAAGGCACGGTGGTGCGCCGCCTGCCCCAACTAGGCCCGCTGGTGTTTGAGCGGCTGGCGTACCTCGAGTCGTTGGACGAGGCCACCCGGCCCGTGCCCCAGCAACGGACGTAGCACGTGCGCGGGAGAGCGGGCTAGGGCTGGCCAAGAAAATTTGGCTTTCCGCCCGCCATGCCGGAACATTGGGGGTAAATTTTCTTTCTATGAAATTAGCCCGATATGGCCCCCCCGGCCAAGAACGCCCGGCCGTAGTGCAAGGCGAGCAACTGATCGATGTGAGTGCCTTCGGCCAAGATTTTGGCCCGGATTTTTTTGCCAACAACGGCCCGGCCCGGCTGGCCACTTGGCTGGCGGCCAACCCGCAGGCGGCCCAACCCGTGAGCTTAGTAAGCGCGGTGCGGCTAGGCCCGCCCGTGAAAAACCCTGGCAAACTCATTTGCATCGGCCTTAATTACGTGGACCACGCCCGCGAAACCGGGGCCAAAATCCCGGCCGAACCGATCATCTTTTTCAAAGCCACCTCGGCCATTGTGGGGCCTAACGACGACCTGGTAATCCCGAAAAACAGCCAAAAAACCGACTGGGAAGTGGAATTGGCCGTGGTCATTGGCCAAAAGGCCAGCTACGTAACCGAGGCCGATGCGCTCAACCACGTGGCGGGCTATATGCTGCACAACGATTACAGCGAGCGGGAGTTTCAACTCGAGCGTGGTGGCCAGTGGGTAAAAGGCAAAAGTTGCGACACCTTTGCCCCACTAGGCCCGTTTTTGGCCACCCCCAACGAACTGGCCGATGTGCAACAACTGCCCATGTGGCTCACCGTAAACGGGCAAACCAAGCAAAACGGCAACACGTCGAACATGATTTTTGGGGTCAAGTTCTTGGTGAGTTACCTGAGCCAATTCATGAGCTTACATCCCGGCGACATCATCTCGACGGGTACACCCGCCGGGGTGGGCCTGGGCTTTAACCCGCCGCAGTACCTCCACCCCGGCGACGTGGTGGAACTGGGCATCGAGGGGCTGGGCCGCTCGCGGCAGGTGGCCAAAGCCTGGGCCGGTTAGGTAGCCTGGTTCGCTTGCCAGGCCGCCATTTTCTGGGCCAGCAAAGCCAAAAATTCGGCCTCTTGATCTAAAAAGGAAACCTCTACCGGCAAGTAGTAAACGACCATTCCTTGCAAAACGGCTTGTATTTCAGGAGTTTGCCATTTTATCCAGTCCTTTTCGGTGGTGAGCACCGGGGGCGGGCCGGGCAGTTGTTGCCATTCGGCTACCCAAGGCTGTAAACGGGCTGGGGTGTAGGCAAAATGGTCGGCCAGGGCCAGGTGGCGCACCAGGCCAAAGGTTTGGCGCACGTAGTCCTCGAGCGGCTGGGCGTTGGCCAAGCCCGACACCAGCACCACCGGCCCACTGGCGGCTGACCACGGGGCCACCCCCGGCCAAGCAGGCTGGGGCGGGTGGTAGCGCAGTCCCGTAAAAAACACCGGAACGCCCGGCGCGTAGGCACGCACCTGGGCCGCCATGCGCGCCTGCGTGGGTGTATCAAGCGAGGGGGGGCACTTGGTTACCAGCACGGCATCGGCCCGGTTGGCCCCTTGCCGAGGCTCGCGCAGGCGGCCAGCGGGCAGCACCCAATCGTGGTAAAAGGGCCTGGCCCAATCGGTAAGCAGGAGGTTCAAGTGCCGCTGGATTTTCTGGTGCTGGTAGGCATCGTCCAGCACGAGCACCTGGGTGGCCGGGGCCTGGCTCATGATTTCCGGTACGGCCAAAATGCGTTCCTCGGCCACGGCCACCGTTACCGCAGGCCCGAATTTCCGCCAAAATTGCATCGGCTCGTCGCCGAGGGTGGCGGCGGTATCGGTAGGTTGGGCCAGGCGCACGCCCCGGGTGCGCCGCCCGTAGCCCCGGCTGAGCGTGGCCGCCGGGTGCTGGGGCAGCAGATGCCGCAGCAGGTACTCCACGTGCGGGGTTTTGCCCGTGCCGCCCACGGCCAAGTTACCCACGCTGATGGTAAACACCTGAAAACCAACAGATCGCCGTTGGCCAATGGCGTACAAATGGTTGCGTAGGCGCATCACCGCCCCGTAAATGGCGGCCAAAGGGCGCAACAGCCAAGTGAGCAAAGCGGGTAGCATGGCAACGACAAAGTTAGGGTTGCCAGCTTGTATGATCCTTACATTTTTGAGGGATGATGAACTGGCGCACGGGCGCAAAACCAGATGGCCAACAAGCAAAAAGGCGGTCTAGGCAGCGGCGGTCCGCCAAGGTTTTACAACTCGGCTTCTAGTTGGACAATGATGGCCTGGCATAAGTCTCCAAATCGGGCTACTTCGGCCTCAATCGCGGCTTTTTTGGCCCGCTGGGCCAGCAAAGGCAGGCTATTTTGCAATAGTTGCTCCAGTTCGCTGGCGGCCAGGGTTTTAAGCGTGGGGGCCATTTTGTGGATCAGCCGCCGCAGGGCCGTGGCATTTTTGCCCCGCAACGCCGTGGCGTGGTCGTGCGCCAGTTGGTGGAAGGTGCGCACGTACACCTGGGTAAGTTCCCGCCGGAAACCTTCGTCGCCCATCGCGATTTGGTGTACTACGGCATAGTTGATCAACTGGCCCGGGGAGTCCGGCTGCGGCGAGGCCGGGGGCGACCCGCTGGGCAGGGCCTCGATTTTTACCTGGCTGGTACGCTGGCCATACCGGGCGATTTTTTGGTACAATTCGCCGGGGTTGAAGGGTTTGCTCACGTGGTCGTCCATGCCCGCGCCCAGCACCTTGGCCTTCACGTCGGCCATGGCCGAGGCGGTGAGGGCCACGATGGGCACCTTCTGGAAGTACTCGCCCCCCAAGGCCCGGATGTCCCGCGCGGTTTGGTAGCCGTCTTTGCCGGGCATTTGCAAGTCCATTAATACCAGTTGGTAAGCTTGGGTTTTGATCTTTTCCAAGGCGGCAAAACCGTCAGCGGCACAGTCGACGGCCACGCCCCACTTACTCAAAAACTTGGAGGCCACCATTTGGTTGATCTCGTTGTCTTCCACCAGCAGCACCTGCACCCCTTCTAATGGGGCAAAGGCGTAACTGGCCTGGCCGCTGGCCGGTAAGTGGCTAGCGGGTGGCACTTGGCTGGGCTTAAACCACAGCGAAAACGAAAACTTGGAGCCTTGCCCCACCTGGCTTTCTACCTCTATTTGGCTGCCTTGCATCTCCAGTAAGCGTTTTACAATGGCCAGGCCCAGCCCGGTGCCACCGTACTTGCGGGTGGTATCGGCCGAGGCTTGGGTAAATTGGTCAAAAATGTTGCTCAACTTATCCGGGGCGATGCCAATGCCGGTATCGGCGATGACAAAATTGATTTTGAGGCGACCGTTGGCCTGGGCTTCCTGCATTACATCGAGCACCACGCTGCCGGTTTCCGTAAATTTGACGGCGTTGCTCACCAGGTTGGTCAAAATTTGGCTCAGCCGCACCGTGTCGCCCACTACTTGTTCCGGCAACTCGGAGTCGAAGCGCACCTTGAAACTGATGCCTTTTTCCTTGGCCCGGAAGTCGAAACTGTTGCGAATGCCGTGCAAAAAATCCCGCAGGTGGAAATCGGTTTCTTCAAAAGTGATTTTACCTGCCTCGATTTTGCTAAAATCCAGGATGTCGTTGATGAGCACGAGCAGGTTTTCGGCCGAAAACTTGAGCGTTTGCAGGTTATCTAACTGTTCGGGTTTGGGGTTTTCTTGCAGCAGCAGGTGGGTGAGGCCAATTACGGCGTTCATCGGCGTGCGGATCTCGTGGCTCATGGTGGAGAGGAAGGTTTCCTTGGCCCGCATGGACTGCAAGGCTTCTTCCTTGGCCCTAATTAGCTCGCGTTCAGCCTGTTTGCGGCTGGTAACGTCTTTGTACTCCCACAGGTGCCCCCGGTAAATGCCGTTGTCGTAAATGGGCACGAAGTCGCGCTCCAAAATGCGGCCGTCGTGGCACACCACTTCCTCGCTCGCGAGTACGGTTTTGCGGGTCAGCACTTTTTCGGTGCGCTCGGCAAACCAGGTGGGGTTTTCGGCGGCGGCCTGCACCATTTTCATGATACGGTCGCTCGGTTTGTGGAGCAACTTGGGAATGGGCGTAGTGATGGCAAAAATTTCGGCAAAACGCTTGTTGACGAGTACCACTTGGCCGTTTTCGTCTTCCACCACAATGCCCGCTTCCAGGTTTTGGATCAAGGCCGACAAGCGCGACAGGGCGGTGCTCACCTCAGTCTCGGCCTGTTTGCGCTCGCTGATGTCCCGCGAGGCCGACTGGAGGTTGGCAATGTACCCTTCGGCGTCGTAAACCGGCTTTACGATGGTCTCGAACCAGGTAAAAGTGCCGTCTTTACGGCGCAGGCGACACTGGTAAGTGAGGGCGCTTTGGCCCTGGCGCAGCCGCTCCATCGCGGTGCGGAACTGCTCCACGTCGTCGGGGTGGTAGAGCTTGCTGGGCAGGGTGCCCACCATATCCTCTGGCTCGTAGCCCAGCAGGTCTTTGGCGGCTTGCGACACGTACTGCCACTTGCCATCGGGATAATGCAGGGCGATCAAGTCGTGCGAGTTCTCCGACAGCAGCCGGTATAGGTTAACGCTCGCCCGGATTTTCTCTTCGGCCAGTTTGCGTTCGGTGATGTCTTTGGCCTCCACGCGCACGCGCCCGGCCACGGGGGCCAGGGTGAGCAGGTAAAAGCGACTGCCCACCAGCAGTTCCAACTCGCCGGGGCGGTTCTGGGCCAGCACTTCGCCAAGTCGGGCGGCCAGTTTTTCGGCGAAGTGCTCGACCAGGTATTTTTCCACGTCGGGGTTGCGTTGGTTGCTAAACGTCACCTCACCGCTGGCCGCCAGGTGAAGCACTAAAAACGGGGCCTCGTCAGCCTCGGGGTCCACTACCGGGCGACGGTTGCTGGCCCCCGGCTTGGCTAAAATACTGGGCAAAGGCTTACTCATGCGGCACGAAAAAAGTGAATAAAGGGTAGAAATGAAGTACGCAAGCGCAGAAAAGCAACAAAAATGGTTTGGTTAGGGTTTAAACCGACCCAGTAATAGGTTTGACGAGTTAAGTTTTCTATTGATCAGTGAGCTAAGAAAAGGCCCCGACAAAATTGAAAAACGGGTCGCTCCTTTCCCCTTTGTAAATCATGGATAACCAACCCTAATTACCCGTTAAACAACCACTCAATCATTTTGCTCTAAACTTAAATAGAAATTGCGTACTGAGATCTGCAAGTCATTGACAATCAAGGTAAACAATCATTCATACTAAATCAATCTAGGCCGCTGGTAGGGCCCTAAACAAACTGCCCCAAGCCGAGCCAGGGGCAGTAACCAACGTTCAAATATGTTGCCAAGCTAAACCGGCGGCCCTAATGCGGGTGGCAAACGGCCTCTTGGATGGTTGGCTGCGCCGAAACCGCCGAAGGAAGTTTGGGGCTAATGTACGGGATACCCAGGGCCAACCCACGCAGGATAAACAGCAAGGCTACCGCCGTAGCCAAGTAAGGCTTGAGTACCTTAATCCGCTGCCTAAACTTGATGGTAACAAATTGCCGGGAGGTGGCCGTGATAAACATGATGGGGGCCGTACCCAGGCCAAACAGGGCCATGTAAGCCGCACTTTGGGCCGGGCTGCCCGCTAGCACGGCGGCCGCAGCGGCCATGTACACAAATCCGCAGGGCAGTAGCCCGTTTAGCATCCCGATGAGGAAGATAAATTCCCGACCAGGTTTTTGCAGCAATTGCCCAAACGTTTTTTTAATGGCCGTGTGTACGTGCCCAAGGCCCGTGTAACGCATCAGCCACTCGCTTAGTTGCCGGGGCAAAAAGTAGAGCACCAAGATCAGTACGCCCACCTCCAGCGACAACCACTGCTGGTAGCCCGAGGTGAACAACCAATGACCGAAGGAGCCAATTACCAGCCCAATGAGCGAATAAGTGGCCACCCGGCCCAAATTGTAAGCAACCGCGTCGCCCATGAGGCGCAAGCGGGTGGACAGGTCCATGGGGATCGAGAGCGCAATTGGCCCGCACATACCCACGCAGTGAAAACTGCCCACTAAACCGAATAATAAAGCACTCCAGAGCATGGTTTTGGCCGTTATCGGCCTGGATAGATAAAAGAAATGCGGAAGCACTTTGGCATCGTGATCACTCGCTTTTGTTCCCTCGCCTTGCCGGGGCCACGGCTGGCCATTTATGCCGGGCATCCCATTGGCCCTGGTGGACGATGCCCCCAAACAAGGCTACTCAATCATCTTAACTTTTTATCAATCAATATTTTAATGGAGAAAACGACTCTAACTATCGGGTAAAAGAGAATTCCTTGTAATATGGCTGGCCGTTTTGGGTAAACGATACTTGCAACTTCCAGTAACCCGGGGCCAGTTGGCTAATGTCCACCTCGGCCTCGGTGGCTTGGCCGGGGGCCAGGGGCAGGGTAAAGTCCAGTTTCGAGTCGGCCGGGCGGAAGAACAGGAGCTGCCCTTGGGCAATGGGCGCACCGCCGGGCAGTCGGAGGCGCAGCTCTCGGCCCGAAGCGGCCACGGCCAGGCTCAACGCCTCGCCTAATTGCTCCCCATTGCGGGCGGCGGTTTGTTGCTGGTCGTAGTTTTGGTCGCGTTGGTAGTAATCAGGGGTTACCATGTTCAGGTCGGTTTGCATGGCCCCGTAAACCAAATAGAAGATAAGCCCCGCAAACAGCACAAAACTCAGCACAATGCCATAAGGCCAAAATGAAGCAGAAGATGCGACAGGATTTTTCATGTTTTTATTTACCGAAAAGTTGACCGTAAAAATTTTAAGAAGTTGACCTATTTACTGAACGACAAAACCTTTTTTAGCTGCCTGAACGGTGCAAAATGCTAGCCAGTCATTTAGCACAACTTATATTGATTGAGTGATTTAAAAACTTGATAATCATATACTTGTTTCTGAATAAAAATACTGATTTACTTGCCAAAAAGTTACCACAAATACTTTTTTACTTTAAAGCGAAAAGATTACTTTCTTCCCCAATAACAAATAAAACCACTCTTTTTTGGGTGAGAAAGTTTAAGGCGCAGCCGGGGCCAAAAAAGTACTTTTCACGGTTTTCAATAATTGCTCCTGGCCGTTCAATTGGCCGTACACGCCTAGCTTGATTTCGCTGCGCGGGCCGGGGATCGTGCTCGGTGGCAGTTCCACGATAATCACTTGGTCGGCCAGGCCCTCGGCGGGTACGGTAAGCGGCCCGCCCACCACCGTGATCCGCCCGCCCGTGGCCGGAGCGATCACCCGCAGTTGCACGGGCAACCCTGCCGCCGCTTTGTTGATCACCTTTAGGTTGTACAAATTGCTGATGTAGCCACTGGGCAGCACTTGGTAAATTTGGCCTTGCGCGCGCATGAGCTGGGCATCCACCAGGCTGCGGGTGAACACCAGGTAGCTAATGAGGCCCAGCAGCCCGGCCAGCACCGCCGTGTAGGCCACGGTGCGCACTTGCACTTTTTGCACCGGCTGGCCCGGCGTGGCCTCGATACTCCGCTGCGAAGCGTAGCGCACCAGGCCCCGGGGTTTCCCAATCCGGTCCATGATCTCGTCGCAGGCATCGATACAGGCCGTGCAGTTGATGCACTCCAACTGGGTGCCGTTGCGGATGTCGATCCCGGTGGGGCACACGTGCACGCATTGCAGGCAATCGATGCAGTCGCCCTCGGTGCGGGTTTGGCCTTTGCGCAACTTGCCCCGAGGCTCGCCGCGGGGGTGGTCATAGGCAATTACCAGGGTATCCGGGTCCACCAGCACCCCTTGCAGGCGGCCATACGGGCAGGCCACCAGGCACACCTGCTCGCGCAGGTACGTGAACACCGTAAAAAACGCCCCGCTGAACAGCAGCAAAACCCCGATGCCCGCCACGTGGTCGCGAACCGGCTCGCGCATGATCTTGAACAACTCGTCGGCCCCGATGAGGTAAGCGAGGAACACGTGGGCAATCCCCACCGAAATAGCATAGAAAATCAGGTACTTACCGCCCCGTTTCACGATTTTTTCCCGGTTCCAAGGGGCTTTGGCCAAGGCCCGTTGCTTGGTGTAATCCCCCTCGATCCAATACTCGATTTTACGGAATACGTTTTCCATAAAAATGGTTTGCGGGCACACCCACCCGCAAAACAACCGGCCATACACCACCGTGAACAGGGCAATAAACACTACCGCGGCCAATAAAATGAGCACGAAAATGTACATGTCCTGCGGCCAGAATATTTGGCCAAAAACCACAAATTTGCGTTCTAAGATGTTGATCATCAACAGCGGCTGCCCGTTGATTTTGATCAGCGGACCGGCCACCAGCAAGGCCAATAACCCATAGGCTACCCCGTCGCGGTAACGGGTAAACCGCCCTCGCGGCTTTTTGGGGAACACCCATTGGCGCTGTCCGTCCTGTTTCACGCTGGCCAGGTGGTCGCGGAAATCGTCGGTGGGCGGCTGGGGAGGCATAGTACGTGTCGACATAACCCGCGGTAGTTGATGATAAAGAATACCGCATACAAAATTGGGCCATCGCCAAGCCAACAACGATGACCGTAACCCGATAAAAAGATGACTTTTGTCATAACGAATTACTCGATAGAAAAATCAACTAGCGGGATGCTTTTTTATAAGTCGCTCATAATCAAGTATTAAAGACTAATTTATCCTTACAATGCACCATGCCTGCCCCTCAATCTCTCCACGACCAATTGGCCCAGTGGGCCACCCGCAAAGGAACCACCAAACTGGCCAACCTCGCCCCTGACCTGTTGGCGGCCCTGAGCCAAGGCTGGCTGCCCACGGTTAATTTGGTAGAATGGCTGGCCGTGGACCACGCCACCCTGGCCCGGACCGTGCTGGCTTCGCCCGCGCAAGCGGGGCACTTGGCCGCCGCCTTAGCCGCCTTGGCCCAGCTAAAAAAGCCCACGGCTATGCAGTGTACCCAGGCGGTGGGCCTGGCCTTGTTAGCCCACCAGCAAGCGGCCCCGTTGCCCGGCCTGCTGGCTACCCTCGCCGCCCACCCCAGCGACAGCGTGCGGGGTTGGGCCTGCTACCTGGCCGCCGCCGACCCGCGCCTCGACTTGCCCGCCAAGCTGGCCGCCGTGCGCCCCCTGGCGGCCGATGCCCACTTTGGCGTGCGGGAAATTGCTTGGATGGCCTTGCGCCCCAGTTTGGCCACCGAGTTGGAGCGGGCCATTGGCTTGCTGGCCGCCTGGGCCACCGAGCCGGACGAAAACCTGCGCCGGTTTGCCTCGGAAGCTACCCGCCCGCGCGGGGTCTGGTGCGCGCACTTGGAGCCGCTCAAGGCTAACCCGGCCCTGGGCCTGCCCATCTTGGAGCTTCTCCGCGCCGACCCGGCCAAATACGTACAGAACAGCGTGGCCAACTGGCTCAACGATGCCCACAAAACCCAGCCCCAGTGGGTACAAACCCTGGGCGCCCGTTGGCTGGCCGCCTCGCCCGGCGCGGCCACCCAGTACATCGTCAAACGGGGGTTGCGGAGTGCCTGAGCTAATTTGGGCTGGTAAACTTCCTATTTCTGTGGCTTGGCGGGGTCTTGCCGTTTATTTTTGGGGCAAAACCAAAAGTTGAACCGCTATGATTTTTTTCAAAAGAATATTGCTTGTCCTATCGATCGTTGGCCTGCCGTTTAAGCCAGCGGAGGCCCAAACCCGGCCCTGGGCCGATGGCAGATTAACCTGGTCCGACTTTCAGGGCCCGGCATCGCTGCCCAATGGAGGGGAAATCAAATACGTTCTCGCAGCCGAACCCGCCAAGGCCAAAACGGCCGATACAACGTGGAAATACGCCCGGGCTGTTTGCACCATCGACCAATTGGGATCCTGGGCTGGCCCCCAGTTTCGCAGCTCGATGGGCCTACGGTATATGCAGGTGGTATTTGACCTGGTGGAGTTGCAGCGGAGGCAATTACAGGCCGAGTTGTATCTAGCCAACGGATCTCAGCCTGTGCCTGAAATAGTCAAAAAGCACCTGACCCAAGTCGTCCGGCGCACCAACGTCCTAGAGCGCGAGACGAAGAAAGGCCGTGACTCAGTGTCCATAAACCTCTGATAAGCATTGATAACCAAGGAGTTAACTGAAAAAAGCGAGCCGCCCCTGCCCCAGGTGATCCAGCGGAATTTTGTCTATGGTCTGTATGCGGGCCTAGGTAGGAAGCAGTACAGTGCTCAACTCGGCGAACATTTTGGAGCTGGTTTATTGTTCAACTTTGGCTTTGTGTTCGGGTACAAAAGAGCAACCATCTTGCTTGATGCTAACCTCGCGGGCGAGCGCGCCACCCGTGCGTACTCGGGTGAGGTGGAGTGGGAGGTCGGCCAACGTGCCCCAATGAGCTACGTTGCCGCCCTGCTAGCCTACGACCTGCTCAACGCTCGTCGGTTCAAGTTGGTACCCATGGCTGGCTACGGCAGCTTGTTTATAACCCATTCTAATCCCAATAACCCCGACGAAGTAACTAATCTGACAGGCCCTGGCCCCACCCTTGGCTTGCGACTGGATTACAAGCTTGAGAAACGGGTTAAACTAGTAACCCCGACCAGAGCGACGAACGAATATGTGGAGACATTACTCTCGGCCAAGCTCCTGTGGCACCGGCTCCAACTGGCCCCCGACTTGGCTGGCAATTATATCGGCATTACCCTGGGCCTGGCGGGCATCGGCAACTTTGTCCGGGTCAGGTAGGGGGCATTAATACGTGTCCGCCAACCCAAACAGCCGCTCGGGGCTGTTCAGGTCGATCTGGTGGAACTGGTTGGGGGGGTGGCCGGTCAGGGTTTTATAGTCCTTGACCAGGTGCTGGTAGTCGTAGTAGCCACAGCGCAGTGCCAGCGACAGCCAGTCTAAACGGGGGTTTTGGTTGCGCAGCCGAAAGGCGTTCTCAAACCTTAGTACTTTGAGGTAATACTTGGGCCCCACGCCCATCCGCTCCCGAAAAACCCGCTCCAGTTGCCTGGACGACAGGCAGGCCTGGTCCGACAGCAGGTCCACCCTGGGCACGGGCTCCTTGCCAAAAAGCCGGGCCACGACCGCGTCGAGCGGGTGGGTGGCGAGCGTCTTTTGTTGGTTGATGGTGCGCAGCAGGAAACGCTCCACCGCCTCTACCATTTGCAGGTAGCTTTTGGCATCGTTG
>JALONO010000059.1:0-1311 GCA_025454895.1 Bernardetiaceae bacterium | reverse complement strand
TTTGGCATCGTTGATCTGGTCGTTTACCAATTTGATGTCGGCCGGGAAAACCGTCTCGGCGTCGATGTACTGGTTGGTGAGCTGGCCCGAGGGGATGCGAGTGAGCCTGAACAGGGCCCCAGGCCTGAACACCACCTGCACCAGCAAAAAACAATTGCCCACGTACCGGTTGCTCACCTCGGTTTGCTGGCCAAACAGCACTGTGCGCAGGTTGCCCGCGCTCGTGCCGCTCAAGCCATATTCCACCTGCTCAAAGTCGCGGGCGTAAAAACTGAGGCAGTGCTCGGGCCGGGGCGGGTATGCCTTGACCGGGAGTGGGCCTTCGGCTTGGTAGTCATAGTGGACCAGCCGGATGGTGCGAACAAACCCAGCCAATGGCGGGCTGGGCGCAAATTCGTAGAGGGCCATGTGGGCATGGGTTTAGTGAAAAACCAAATGAACAAAAATTTTCGGTGATGATAGGCATCTCCACCGCCATTTTTGGTGACGGGGCTACCTATGCACCATCCAAAGCATTGGTGGTCAACGAAGTACAATTAAAACGATAAGGGAGGCCCCACTACTTCCATCTCGTGGTCGGCAAAAATCTTGGCTCCTTCGGGCGGGCTGGGCGGGGCGGTCAAGGCCCCCAGCACCTGAAAATAAGCTTCCATCTTGCCCGCTGGCTGCATCAGGAACAGCAACCGGCCCGTATCAGTGAGTTGGGCAAAAGTGTGTGGTACGCCCCTGGGCAAAAAAATCGTGTCGCCTGGGCCCAATGTATGTCGGTCGCTCCCCACCTGGAACAGGTACTCGCCCGCGAGCACATAGAAGACCTCGTCCTGCTTGGGGTGGACGTGCAGCGGCGGGCCGCCCTTGGCCGCCCCGGTGTACTCAAAAATGCAGAGTTGGCCGGCCGTGTCCCGGGCCGACACCTTCACTTGGTTGGGGCTTTGGCCATACAGTTTGATCGACTGGCCGAACCGGTCCTGGTTGGCCCGGACTACAAAGCCCTGGGCTGCCTGGCCCGCAAATAACACCGAGCTGTGCCCCACCGCCACCGGGATGGCGGCCGCCGAGGCGAGCAGAAATTTTCTCCGTTTCATAAACCGAAATCGTTTGAAGGTTACCGATGCCCAAAATTGGTCTAAGGAGACGTTCCAATAGTGGTAAAAACCCGACAACTTTGGGGCCTGCCCGGCAATTTTGGCCCGGCCAAGCGAGCAACCAGCGGAAGGTGTACCTTTGCGCCCGAGCGAATGCCTGACCAATGACCCACACCCTGATCGACACCCATGCCCACCTTTACTACGCCGCCAAGTTTGCCCATGA
>JALONO010000301.1 GCA_025454895.1 Bernardetiaceae bacterium | reverse complement strand
GTTCGACTATGTGCAGGTGGACGAACTGAAGCACGACTGGCTGCGCTGGCGGCTCCGCTCCGACGCGGCCAAGCCCGCCTCGCTGGCCTGGCAGGCCCGGGTGGCCGAGTGGATCGCCAACGAGGAGCAGGGCCTGCCCAAGCGCCACCTCATTGCCCAGAATTACCAAAATTATACTGGCCCAGTGGCCCAAGTACACCCAGCCATTTCTGTTATCAACTTCCACTATGCGCTGCCCCAGGCGGTGGCCCAAAACTACCACTACGGCCGCCCGCTCAGCTTCGACGAGAGCGGGTTTGCCGGCCCGGCCGACTACACCTACCGCCGCCAAGCCTGGCAGTTTATGCTGGCCGGGGGTGCGGCCTGGCACCACCTCGACTATTCGTTTGCCACCGGGCAGGAGGACGGCACCGCCCGTTACCCAGCCCCGGGCGGGGGCAGCCCGGCCCTGCGCCGCCAGTTTGGGGTCATGAAACGGTTTTTGGAACAATTCAACCTGCCCAAAATGAGGCCCGAAGCCCTGCTGCTGGGGGCCACCAACGGCTTTAGCGGGCAGTGCTTGGCCGGGGCGGGCCAATATGCCGTGTACCTGGCGGGCCGGGGCGCGGCCCAGGCCCAGTTGCCCCTGCCCCAGGGCCGCTACCGGGCGGAGTGGGTAGATACCCTGACGGGCCAAACCCTCAAAACCGAGACCTTCGCGCACGCGGGCGGGCCCAAGCTCCTGCCCGGCCCCACCGTGGCCCAAGACGTGGCCCTGCGGGTGGTGCGGCAGTAGGGTGGTTTTTCGGCAAAGCTGTTGACCAAGGCCGAATTGGCACTTTTTATGAGCCGTAATGGTCAATAAGATGACCTTTTTACCCCGGCTTGGCCATCGACCCTCGCTGGGCCATCGCGAAGCCATTCCGGTTAACGGGTTGGCGATGTGTATTCCTTCTATCCGGTTTTCTTAAACCAATGCTCATGAAAAGTTATGGGTTAACCACTGCGTTGCTGGCTGGCTTGGCCACGGCCTGCACGCCCGCTCCCGAGGAGCGGCTTCCTACGCAAAACCTCCAGTTAGTCTTGGCCGACTCGTTCCTGGTCAATACCATCGGCAGTTTGCAACTGATCGACCAGCACCCGGTTACCCAGCAGTGGTTGGTATTGGACCAAAGCAAGCATCGGCTATTGTTCACCAACGCTCGGGGTAGCATTGAGCGGGAAATCAACGATGAGATAAATACCTACGGGTTCTACCAACCTTATGGTATCGGGTTTTACGGGGATAGTGCCGTGGTCCTCGCTTCGGTGCGCGGATTATCCATCATCAGCCTCAGCAGTCAACCAATTTACCAACTCAAAGAAGTCATCAACAAATCGCCCCGAACCAGGTATGGGATTGCGGTTTTCCGCCAGCCGGGAAAAGAGTACGTAGTTGGGCTAATCAAGTATGCCCCGGAGCAGCGAAAACGGATGTCATTGCCTTATTATCTGTCCCGCCAGTACGCACTTGACAACCGGGCCATTACCGTATTCGACCGCCAGGCGAACCAGAGCGAAGTAATCATTCCCTACGCCCCGGAAGGGGAAATGGTGGCCGGGGGCCGCCTCCACCTCGATATGGCTACCTATGTCGACTTCGATACCGCCCGCTAAAAAATCCACCTGCTTCACAGCCCAGAGCGGCGGGTTTACACCTATTCGTTTGCCAACGGCGCGGCCACCCGCGACACCTCTTTTGCCCTAAAGCCTACCTATTTTGAGCGGCCCATGGAAATAAAGTTCGACCAAACCCAGTTTGATGGCCTCGGTTTTTTAAGGGTCAATGCCACGTTTACCAGTTTGAAAGTAAAGATCGATTCCGTGCTGGTCCAATACCGAGCTGGGGTGCCCGCCAAACTTTACGAAGCAACCCAAGCCGAAAACGAGCGGCTGGCCCTCTACAATCAAACCAAAAAGTACTTGCAAGTCTATCACCAGGGGCAATTGGTGGCCCCTGACATCGAGTTGCCTACCCACCTGGGCAGCATCGTTCACTGGTCAGCGGCCGGGCTAATCACCTTCCAAACCGAAGCGGGGGTGCGCGAGCACGCCGGGGGCACCATGTTCTACCAATACCGCCTAGGGCCACGCTAGGCCCTGGCCGCCCGCGCTTTTGGCCTACTTTTGCGCCCAAAACGCCGGATATGCATTTCGACTTGGCTGACCCCGCCCCCCGCCTGTTGGTGGTGGGCGACTTGATGATCGACCATTACCTGTGGAGCGACTGTAACCGCATTTCGCCGGAGGCCCCCGTGCCCGTGCTGGACGTGCAGCGCGAAACCGAGACCCTGGGCGGGGCGGGCAACGTGGTGGCCAACCTGCTGGCCCTGGGCGCGGCCGTGGACGTGGCCAGCGTGGTCGGGGCCGATGCCGCCGGGGCTACCCTGGCCCAACTGCTGGCCCAGGCCGGGGCCACCCCGTTGCTGGTGCAGCAGTCCGGCCGCCAAACCAGCCGCAAGAGCCGCCTCATGGCCAGCCACCAGCAAGTGCTCCGCTACGACCGCGAAACCAAAAGCGACTTGGACCCCGCCACCGAGCAGCAACTGCTGGCCGCCGTGTTGCCCCGCCTGGCCCAGTACCAGGCCATCCTCCTGTCCGACTACGGCAAGGGCGTGCTCACCCCGGCCGTATGCCAGGCCCTCATTGGCCAAGCGAACCAACTGGGCACAAAAGTGCTCATCGACCCCAAGGGGCACGACTACCGCAAGTACCACGGGGCCTACCTGGTTACCCCCAACCGCAAAGAAGCCGCCACCGCCACGGGCCTGGCCATCAACCCGGCCGAGGCTGCCTCGCTCCAGGCGGCGGGCCAGTACCTGCGCCAGCAATTTGGCCTGGCTTACGCGGTCATCACCTTGTCGGAGGCGGGCATGGCCTACTTTGGCCCCACCGAGTGGCAGCACCTGCCCACCCGCGCCCGCGATGTGTACGACGTAACCGGGGCGGGCGACACCGTGCTGGCCGCCCTCGGGTTTGCCCTGGCCCAGGGCCGCCACCTGGCCGAGGCTTGCCACTTTGCCAACTACGCCGCCGCCGTGGTGGTGGGCAAGGTGGGCAGTGCCACCGCTACCCTGGCCGAAATTGAGGAAATGGCGGGCAAAAGCCAGGGCGAGGGCAGCGAGCACCTCCTTAAAACCCGGGCGCAAATGGCCGCCCTGGCCCAGCAACTGCGCCAGCGGGGCAAAAAATTGGTGTTCACCAATGGCTGCTTTGACGTGCTGCACCTGGGCCACGTCAAATACTTAGAAAAAGCCAAAACTTTTGGCGATGTGCTCATCGTGGGCGTAAACGCCGATGCCTCAGTGCGCCGCCTCAAAGGTCCCGAGCGGCCCATCAACCCCGAGCAGGACCGGGCCTACCTGCTGGCCGCCCTCGGCACGGTGGACTACGTGGTTGTTTTTGACGAAGACACGCCCTACGCGCTCATCCAGGCCCTCCGGCCCGACGTGCTCGTGAAAGGCGGCGACTACGCCGACAAGCCCGTGGTGGGCAGCGACCTGGTGCCCGAGGTGCGCCTCGTCGACTTTGTGGAAGGCCGCAGCAGCACCCGCGTGATCCAAAAAATCAAGGCCGGGGGTGATACCGAAATCCAATAGCGATGGCGTATCTCTGATGTTACAAGTGATTGTCAGCCAAGCAAACAATCACTTGGTCATTTTATATCAAAACCCAATAGAGATTGCTTGTTCCCTATTTTTTAAATAATTGATAATAGACCTCTTGCGTATTAGATTAAAATCCTTCCAAATTACCCTTTTTGGGCCCGAAATTGCGTCCCAGCCCAAGGGCTCGCCCCAAAACTCTTGTTTTTGTCGTCCGACGGACGACAAAAGCGATTGAGCTTTTGGGCGAGTTGGTGTGGCTGGCCAGGGTGGGGCCAAAAAAGGGCGGATTTCAAACGAAAATCCCGGGCTTTCACCTGGCCAAAAACCTAATCTGCAAGAGGTCTATTTAATCATTAGAGTTTTTGCGTGTTGATAATGAGCAATTTAGCTGAATTAGGAGGAAGCCCCTCCCCGACGGACGACCAAAACAAGAGTTTTGGGGCGAGGTAGCGCGGCAGCTTGGGGTGGGGCCAAGACAGGCGGGTTAAATAGTATTTTTGCAATAAATATCATTAAAAAGCTCTTTGATAGAAAAGGTGTCTAAATTTCACTCTTTTTGGCCCCACCCTTTCCCTCCCCGTCGGGGAGGGTACGCAACTTTGGAGCGCGTAGAAGGTGGCGGACAATAGACTAATTTCAATCAACTATCTGATTTTCAATATGCAAAAACTCTATTAAGTCATTTTAGTATCAATCCTCCACCGGCTCCGTCTCGTAGTCGGTGGGGTTTACCCAGACCGTGCGCATTTTTTCGCCCAGTTTGAACCGCTCGTAAAACCCGCGCAGTTCGGCCACCGGGTGCT
>JALONO010000300.1 GCA_025454895.1 Bernardetiaceae bacterium | reverse complement strand
TTTTGGCACTTATTTGGCGGCATCGTAATTTCGTGAAAACATCAACCCCGGTTATCCCATGAAGATATTGGCGGCCCTGGCCTGGCTGGTAGTGATTTTGCAGATTGGCCTGGGCAAAATTGGCGAGGTGAACAAGACCAAACGCGAAGCCGAAACGGCCTTCAAAAACGGGTATTTTGAAGTAGCCAGCCAGCGTTACGGGCTGCTGGTGAACAAACTGGGCGTTACCGAAGACCCCGTGCGGCTCAATTACGCCCACGCGCTTTACAAAACCCGCGACACCGCCCAGGCCATCAATCAATACTCCGCCCTGCTCAAATCGCCGGACCGGGAGGTGCGCTCCGTGGCCAGCCAACAACTGGGCGTGATCCGGGCCATGAGCAAAAATTACGAGCAGTCGCTGCGGCATTTCCGGCAGTCGCTGCGGGAACTGCCCGACAACGCCGAGGCCCGCTACAACTACGAAGTGGTGCGCAAACTTTGGCAGCAACGCCAAAAGCAACAACAGCAGCAACAAGGCGAAGGCAAAGACCAGCAAAACCAGCAACAACAACAAAAGCAGCAGCAGAACCAACAACAAAACGCCGACCAACAGCAAAAGCAGCAACAAAAGCAAGACCAGAACGACCAGCCCCAAAAACAGGGCGAGCAAGACGATAAAAACCAAGAAACCGGCAAAGACTCCAAGGATGCCACTACCCAGAAGCAAAGCCAACGGCTCCAGCAGATGAACATGAGCAAGCAACAGGCCGACAATATTTTGGAAGCCATGCGCAACGCCGAGGCCCAGTACTTGCAACAGTTACAGCGCAAAACCAGCAAACGGCCCGAAAAGGGCAAGCCCGACTGGTAATGATCCAGCTTACCGACCAACCCATCGATTTGCTGGCCGTGCTCGCGGCGGTGCAGGCCCCCTCGGTGGGCGGCATCGACCTGTTTGTGGGCACGGTGCGTAACCAAGCCGGTGGGCGAGCCGTATTCCGGCTCGACTTTGAGGCCTACCCGCCCATGGCCCTCCATCAAATGCACAAACTGGCCCAGGCGGCACAACAACGCTGGCCCATCGAGAAATTGGCTTTGGTGCACCGGGTGGGCCAATTGTCAATTGGGGAGGTGGCCGTGGCCATTGCCGTGGGGGCCGCCCACCGGCAAGCGGCGTTCGAGGCTTGCCGCTATCTCATCGACACGCTCAAAGAAACCGTGCCCATTTGGAAGCACGAGCATTACGCCGACGGTTCGGTGTGGGTGGCCGCGCACCCGTGAGGGCCTAATCGAGGTGAGCTAACGCCGTCGTTTTTCAGATATTTCGCTCCTTAAAAATCCCAGTCATCATCATTTATCAGCCTTGAAGAAACCGTAAACCGCATGGCTACTCCTATCCCGCCCCGGCTTGGCCAACTGCTGGCCTTGCTGGCCGAAGAGCCGGACGACCCGTTCCTACTTTATGCGCTGGCCACCGAGTACCGCGCCGAGCAACCTGAGCGTAGTTTAGCCTTGTACGAGCAGTTGCTGACCCAACACCCCGGCTACGTGGCCACCTACTACCACGCGGCCGCCCTGTACCGCGAGCTTGGCCAACCGCAAATGGCCAGGCAGGTGTACCAAACGGGCCTGGCCCAAACCCAAACCCCGGCCCACCGGCACGCCCACGGCGAGTTGCAGCGGGCTTATCGGGAATTTTTAGACGAGTTGGAAGAACTGTAACCCAAATCGGAACTTTTTTGGTCAACCTAGAGTTTATTGGTTGTTCAACTTGGTTGCAAACCGAGTTGACGATCTTGTAACGTACCTTTGCCCTGCAAACGAGCTAGCGATGATCACCGTAACCGACAAAGCCAAGACCAAAATAGAAGAACTGCGCACCCAAGAGGGCCACTCGCCCGCGCACAACATCCGCGTGGCCGTGAAAGGCGGCGGCTGCTCAGGCCTCATGTACGACCTCCACTTTGACGATACCACTGCCCCCACCGACAAAGTATTTGAGGATCAAGGGGTTAAAATCATGGTGGACAAGAAAAGCCTGCTGTACTTAGCAGGCACCGTCCTTGATTTTACCGACGGCCTGAACGGCAAAGGTTTTCAGTTCATCAATCCCAACGCTTCGCGCACCTGCGGGTGCGGCGAGAGTTTTTCGGTATAAACTTTCCAATCCGGTGCTAGGCCCCGGCTGTTCCAATCGGCCGGGGCTTATTTTATGGCCAGACTAGCCTGCTAGGCACACCGCTAAAGTCGTACTGGTAAATCTTATACTAAAAGAACTTAATGATTGCATGATTAAATGATTTTCTCTTTGATTATCAATCATTTAAAAAAGGGAATGCGCAATCTCTATTTGATGATGGTATTACCCCCACTCTTACACAAAAAACCCCGGCCAGGTGGCCAGGGGCGGAATGTTTAAAACCGAACTGGCTCCGGTTACAGAAACAGCCACTTGAGCACCGCGCTCACAATGGCCAGCAAAATGCTGAAAATGGCGGCAGGGGCAAAACCCTCCACCTCAAAATCGTCCACGGCGGCAGCGGTGGCTTTCACGGCCACCACGTTAGCCAACAACAGCGACAGCCCCAAGGTGATCACGTGGATGATGTTGGACAAGAAATCGGGCACCAGCCAGTCGATAACGGTGCGCACGATGCCCAACACCACGGCCACCATCACGGCCGTGCCAAAGCCCCGCATTTTAACGCCGGGAGTAATGTAGCCCACAATAAACACGGCCACACAGTAAATGAGCGATTGCCAAATGAAATTCATCATAACAATTTACAAAGTTTAAGTTTTGCGTAATCTAACGCAAAATCGCGGGCCAGGTTACGCCCGTTCAAATATAAGCAAAAGCAATGGCGGCAAGTATTAATTTTGCGGCATGTTATCCATCAACGACCTTTCGTATTTTCTGGGCAGCCGGGCCTTGTACCAAAACACCTCGCTGCACATAAAGCCCAAGGACCGGATCGGCCTCATTGGGGCCAACGGCACCGGTAAATCGACCTTACTGCGGCTCATTACCGGCGAGTACACGCCCGACGAGGGCAGCATCTCCAAGAGCGGCGACTGTACCATCGGGTTTTTGAACCAAGACCTGCTCAGCTACCAAACCGACGACAGTATCTTGGCCGTGGCCATGGAGGCTTTTGAACGCCAAAACGCCATCCAGCACCGGATGGACGAGCTCCTGAAAAAAATGGAGACCGACTACGACGACAGCCTGGTGGACAAACTCACCACCCTGCAAGAGGAGTTTATGATGCTGGACGGCTACAGCCTGCAAGCCAAAGCCGAAGAGATTTTGGAGGGCCTGGGTTTTGCCACCGAGGACCTGCACCGGCCCCTGCGCCTGTTCTCGGGCGGGTGGCGCATGCGCGTGATGCTCGCCAAAATGTTGCTGATGAAGCCCTCGCTGCTGATGCTCGACGAACCGACCAACCACCTGGACCTGCCCTCGATCCAGTGGCTGGAAAACTACCTGCGGGCCTACGAAGGGGCGATCATCGTCGTTTCGCACGACCGGCAGTTTCTCGACAACGTATCGAACGTGATTGTGGAAGTAGCCCAGCAAAAACTCAACTATTACGCGGGCAACTACTCGTTTTTTTTGGAAGAGAAAGCCCTGCGCACCGAAATCCAGAACGGGGCCTACGAAAACCAGCAGCAGGCCATCCGCCAGGCCGAGCGGTTTATCGAG
Organism: Bernardetiaceae bacterium; assembly: GCA_025454895.1. Taxonomy (GTDB): domain Bacteria; phylum Bacteroidota; class Bacteroidia; order Cytophagales; family Thermoflexibacteraceae; genus JALONO01. Next base: position 1,318 of record JALONO010000300.1, on the reverse strand, counting down.
CGGTTTAAGGCCAAGGCCACCAAGGCCCGCCAGGTGCAGTCGCGCGTGAAGGCGCTCAACCGCATGGACCTGGTGGAAGAAGTGGTGGACGAAAACGCCCGGGTCAACTTCCGGTTCACGTTCGACCAGCAACCGGGCCGTTACATCACCCAGTTGGAGCACGTGAGCAAAGCGTTCGGCCCGCTGGAACTGCTGCGCGACACCAACGTGGCCGTGGAGCGGGGCGACAAAATCGCCCTCATCGGGGCCAACGGCCGGGGCAAGTCCACCCTGCTGCGCATTATCCAGGGCAGCGAGCCCATCCAAACCGGCGAAGTGCGCGGGGGCTACAACGTGCGTTCGGCCATGTACGCCCAGCACCAACTGGAGGCCCTCCACCTGGACAACACCATTTTGGAAGAAATGAAGCAGGCCGGCACTACCAAAACCGAGGCCGAACTGCGGGCCATCCTCGGCTGCTTCCTGTTCAGCGGCGACGATGTGTTCAAAAAAATCAAGGTGCTATCGGGCGGCGAAAAATCACGGGTTTCGCTGGCCCTCACGCTCATTTCCAAATCCAACTTTTTGCTGCTGGACGGCTCCTTCGTCGTCATCTCGCACGACCGCCACTTCGTTTCCCAAATTGCCAACAAAATTTGGTGGATCGAGGACCGGGCCATCCGGGAGTACCTGGGCAGCTACGACGAGTTTGTGTACTGGCAAGCCAAAAACAACGGCCCCGCCGACCAGAAAATGGAGAAACGGGCCAATTTAAGCAAGGAGAAAAAGGAGAACCGGCCCGCCAAAAGCCTGGAAGAAACCGAGGCCAAGATCACCGCCCTCGAGCAAGAGAAAAAGGAGCTCGAGTACGAACTGGGCCAGCCCGGCGTGTACCAGCACCCACCCGCCCTAGGCGAGTTGCAACGCAAATTGGCCAAGGTAGAAGGCGAACTAAAAACCCACAACGCCGCCTGGGAAAAACTCGCCGAGGAGGTGGAAAACTTGGAGGAGGGGCAGTTGTAAACCCCGCCGGGCGGGTTTGCTACCTTTTGACGGCGACGCATTGGAAGTGCGTCGCCGTTTTTTCGGGGATAATAGGTAGCTATATGATAATCAGCGATCTAAATTATTTTTTAGCTAGCAAACCACCCAATTATTATATTTATTTCCAAAAAATCCCCCCCCCGTAGAAAAAAATAGCCCGTAACTATTGTTAATCCGATATTCCGTCCTAATTTAACGACATCAAAACCAGTAACCAAAAAACCGATGAAACGAACCCAGCGCGTTTTGTTCCTGGCCGCCTGTTGGCTGGCCCTGGGCTTTAGCTGCGGCCGCG
>JALONO010000058.1 GCA_025454895.1 Bernardetiaceae bacterium | reverse complement strand
TTCCTTGGCAAGGAATAAAAATCAAGGTGAAGTTTACTTGTCGGTTGACATTGTAATGATATGGTGGCTTTGACCTGGCTGGCGAACAACAAAGCTCTGATTTTTTATTGAAACATCAATATTTATTTAAATATTTTTTCTCCTTGATGCTCTTTCTTATATTGGATAACGAGCGAGTAACCCTTGAGCGTAACAATGCCGTGGATAAAATGATCCAAAAGTTGCAACTGCACATCGGCCAGTGGGTACCGGTCGGGCGGGAACACCTTGGGGTCGAAGCCCATCTGCACTTGCTCCATCCGCAGCTTGGCGATCACCTCCACGTTCAGTTCCTTGCGGTAGTAGCCCTCGGCAATGCCCCGGCGCAGGTTGTCCACCACCTGTTGGTAAAAGTGCGAGTCTTTGTGTTCCAAGTACAGGTCCCAGGCACTTGGGTGGTACTTGCGCAGGTCGTAGAGCAGGTTGGGGTTCATGCTGCGGAACGCTTTCTCGATGTGCTCGGCAGCCAGTATGATCTCATGCACGGCATCGCGCGCCATATCGGTCACGGCTTTCCATTCGCACTGTTGCTCGGCCACCGCTGCCCGAGTCACCTCCACCACCATTTCTTCCTTGTCGGCAAAGTACTGGTAAATCGTTTTTTTAGAAATGCCTAAGTCGCGGGCAATGTCGTCCATCGTTACGCTACGGACGCCATAACGGTTGAATAACTGGTCGGCTGATCTTAATATCTTCTCCCGCGCTTCCAAATGGTTGATTGTTTTAATTGGCGGCAAAACTAAGGAAACTTTTACTATTCCCAAAGTTTCCCTAGTTTATTTTTTTTGGCTTGTAGGTAGAGTCCAGCGGATTTACCAACAAGCAGGCAAACTTTGAAAACCGTAGAAACGACCGTGGTTTCCGATCGGGTTATTTACTTCGCCGACCGGACTAGGTATTTGGGAAAACCCGGTTAGGCATTAGTTTTGTTCATTTAAGTGAGAATGGAAGTATTCTTTGAGAACCGTTTTGTAAACATCGGGTTAGAGCCAGGCCCTGGGATGTTGGTTCAGTACTGGCGTACGGAAGGGATGACCGAGGCGGACTACCGCCTGGCCATGCTCAAGGTAGGCGAGTTTGGCGAAAAGCAGCATAACCTGCGCTGCGGCCTCACCTTTACTGGCTTGAAATTTTACATCAGCCCCGAGTTGCAGGCCTGGACCCGCGACAACGTAATCATCCCCGGCTTACAAAACCCATTTGAGCGCCTGGCCGTGGTGGTGCCCGCCGAGGTTGCCGAGCAGACGGCCGCGGTTTTCCAGAGCGTGGAAGCCATGATGGACCAAGCCGCACCGCTTTACAAAACGCAGTATTTTACCGATGAAGCCCAGGCCCGCGCCTGGCTGCTCAGTTAAACCCGGCCATGACCGCCCAAGACCTGCTAGTGGGGCCCGTGGTGCTGCTCCTGCTCCTTTGGATTATTAAAAACCGCCGCCGGGCGTGGGCGCCCGGCCCGTTGGGCAAGTATTTTATGCCCGCCCTTTGGGCTAAGCTGGGCGGGGCCTTGCTCATGGGCCTAGTGTACACCTACTATTATGGCGGCGGCGATACCCTGCTCTATTTTGACCTGGCCGGCGATATTTACCGCTGCTTTTACCAACACTCGCCCCTGGACGGGGCCCGTATTTTATTGGGCCTGGTGCAAGACTACGAGCCTGGCACTTACGATTACCTGGCCTACAATTCGTTTTGGGTAAAAAAAGACTTTAAGACTTTTTTCATCATCCGGCTGGTGGCCCTGGCCAGTGTTTTCACCTTTCATACTTACTTGGCCAATGCGTTTATCTTCGCCGCTTTCAGTTTTGTGGGCAATTGGGCCATGTACCGGGTTTTTGTCCACCTCTTCCCAGCATTGGCCCGCCAGTTTGCCATTGCGGTGCTGTTTTTGCCCTCGGTGGTGTTCTGGGGCTCCGGCCTGATGAAGGATAGTATCACCTTCGGGGCTTTGGGCCTGCTGTTTTATGCCTTTTACTTCGGGGCAATCAGGCGGCAAAAGCTCGTGCGCAATGCGGCCCTGGGCCTATTTGCGGCTTTTTTGCTCTACTCGATCAAGCCCTATATCTTACTTTGTTTCATCCCTTCGTTGGCCTTTTGGCTTTACCTGGGCTATACCTCGCAGATCAGATCGGCGGCGGCCCGGGTGTTGGTGGGGCCGTTTATCCTCACCATCGCCCTGGCCGGGGGCTATTACGGCATCACCTTCCTGAGCGAGGGCACCGAGTTTGACGTTGGCAATTTGTCGGCCAAGGCCCAGGTAAACGCCACTTACCTGAACCGGATCACCGACGAGCAAGGCTCGGCCTACGAGTTACCGGAGTTTGACGGCACGCTCACCGGCTTGCTCAAAAACCTGCCCATGAGCGTGTCCGTTACGTTGTTCCGGCCGTTTTTGTGGGAGGCACGCAACCCAGTGGCCTTGTTTGCGGGTTTAGAAGCCTCTTTATTCATCTGGCTCACCGGATTGGTGCTTTGGAAAGTACGCTGGGCCAAAATTTTGGCCAGCTTTAGGCGGTACCACTTGTTGCCCATGTGTTTGCTGTTCTCGGTTTCCTTTGCGTTCAGCGTGGGGGTTACCTCGGGCAATTTCGGCACGTTGGTGCGTTACAAAATCCCCATGATGCCCTTTTACGTGGCCATGCTGATGGTAGTGTTGGAAACCAACAAAAAGCGCCGAAAGGTTAAGTTTGTGGTGTAATCCATCCTACTTACCATGCTCAATTTAGCTGACCTCCGTCAAGAATATACCCGCCAGACCCTGAGCGAAGCCGAGGTGCTGCCCGACCCGCTGGCCCAGTTCAATCGTTGGTTTGAAGAAGCCCTGGCCGCCCAACTGCCCGAGCCAAGTGCCATGAACCTGGCCACCGTGGGGGCCGACGGCCGCCCGTCGTCGCGGATTGTGCTGCTGAAGGTAGTGGACCGGGGTTTTGTCTTTTTCACTAACTATCTGAGCCGCAAGGGTTTGGAGATGGAGCAACGACCCTGGGCGGCCCTGAATTTTTATTGGGCCGAGCTAGAGCGCCAAGTGCGGATCGAGGGGCCGGTGGCTCCCTGCGAGCCAGAACTGTCGGAGCAGTATTTTAACAGCAGGCCCAAGTTGAGCCGGATTGGGGCCATTGCCTCGGCCCAGAGCCAGCCCCTGCCCCACCGCGACGAGTTGGAAGCCCGGATGGCCCAATTGGAGGCCGACTATGCGACCACCGAGCCGCCCCGGCCCGCGCATTGGGGCGGTTATCGCGTAATGCCCCGTTACCTGGAGTTTTGGCAGGGCCGCCGCAGCCGCCTGCACGACCGGGTTACCTACACCTGGCAGCCGGATAACACCTGGGCCCTTGGCCGCTTGGCTCCCTGACTCGGGCCGGGCGGTCGCAAAAAAAAATCCCAAGGAATCTCCGCTCCTTGGGATAGGAAATCGAGCCAGCCGATTTACACTTTAGGGGCAGCCTCAGCCTTTTTCTGACGTTTCTGAGCGGCCAGTTCGGCGGCTTGGTCCACCCAGTGGTCGCGCTGGATGCGGCCGGGGAAGAACTCGATGGCCTGGGTTACCTGTTCCACGTCGCGATCGTTGAACCGGGAAATTTGCTCGAAGGTGTAAATGTTGAGGGCAAACAGTTTCTCCTCGATGAACGGGCCAATGCCCACGATGATCTTCAGGTCGTCGCGGTCGTCGTAGCGGGCGGTGCCCATGTTGCCGTAGTCGAACGTAAGGGCTTTGGCCTTGATTTTGGCCAGTTCGGCTTCTTTTTCATCGAGGGGGGCGGTGCTCATGGCCCCGCCGTGGGCCGTGGTGCCCAGGCGCATTTCGGCAATGGCGGCGTTAAGGCGGGAGATTTGCTCGTCCTTCTCGCGCATGAGCACCAAGTAGTTCTGGTCTTTAGCCTCGTTTTCGCGGCGACAAGTGCCAAGCAGGCCGTTGAGCCGCTCGGTTTCGGCCTGGGCGGTTTTTTGGCTGCTTTCGGCCTGGTTCAACTTGGCGGCCAGTTCGTTGTAGCGGGCGGCGGCGTTGCTGCGGGCCGCGTTTAGTTCGGTGCGCAGTTGGTCAATTTCGTTGTTTTTGCCCGCCAGCTCGGCCTCGCGCGGCCCCGTGGACGATTTGAGGGCGTTATACGAAATCTCCATTTTGCTAAATTGGTCGTTGAGGTTGCGCCAGCGGGCGGTGAGTTCGGCTTCTTTAGCGGTAGCTTCCACTTTGTACTTGTCAAAGTCGGCCAGGAGCAGGGCGTACCGGTTGCGGTGACCTTCAAGTTCTACGGCCATGGCGCGTTGGTGCTCTTCCAGGTTGGTTTTCACCACGTCGTAATCGCGGTGCAGGTTGGCGTAGGCCACTTTCTGGTTGGCCATTTCCTGCTCGTAGGCATCGTACTTTTGGCGCAAGGTGGTGTAATTGAGGCTGCTCTTGGCCAATTGCTCCATCAAATCGGTTTCGCGAGCCTCGGTGCGGGTGCGGTGGGTGCGGAAGTCGACCTGCAAGGCTTCGTATTGCTTGCGCAGTTCGGTCAGTTCGTGGTTGCGGGTTTCCACTAGGCCGTTCAGTTGGGCCTGCTTGGCCTCGCAGCTGGCCTTTAGCTCGTTGTAGCTATTTTGCAGCAAGTGGAACCGTTGATTAGTCTGGTCGATCTCGGCTTTCCAAGTGGCTTGTTGCTGGGCAAACGTGGCTTGCAAATTGCCCAGCTCGGTCGCGGCAGCGGCGTGCTGGGCCTTGGCCGTGTTGATCTGCTGGCCTAGTTCGCCGTAACGCTGCTCGGCACCCATTCTAAAATTGTCGTAGTCGCCGCGGATGGCTTCCAATTTGCGGTCGCGGGCACCTACTTCTAGGTCAAATTCCTTGCGTTTGGAGGCCAGTTCGCCGCGCGATTGCTCCAGTTGGCCGCGTAGGCCGTCCAGTTCTTGTTGGAGCCGTCGGCGCACCGCGCCAAACAGGCTGCGGGCCAGCATATAGCCCAAAAAGGCCGCTACCAGCAAAAAGCCAACCGAGATTAAAACTGCAGTGGTGAAATTCATGGTGTGTTATTTTTAGAGTGATAGGTCAGTAAGGTGCTAAAGTCTTGACTAGTAGCGAACTATTGTTTGACAAACGTGATTTGGACCCGGCGGTTGAGGTTGCGGCCCTCGGCGGTGGCGTTATCGGCCACGGGCTTGGTATCGCCTTGGCTGCTGGTGTTCACTTGGCTGGGGCTTAGGCCCAGTTGGGCCACCAGTTGGCGTTTCACCTCGTCGGCCCGCTTTTGGCCCAGCAATAGGTTGGCCTCGGGCTTGCCTTGGTTGTCGGTGTGGCCGGTGAGGATGATGTTACTGTTGGGGTACGCCTTCAAATAATCTTTGAGCAGGGCGAAGTACTTTTTCTGTTCTTCCGTCTCGATGATTTTGCTTCCGCCCGTTTGGAAGTACACCATTTGCGAGCTTTGCAGCACTTTCTCTTCGGCCTCGCTAAACTCGGTTTTGCCCGCGTCGGGGTTTACCTCGGTGAGGCTGCTCATCAGCCCGCCGTTGAACTTTGGCTGGGCAATGGGCAAGCTGGAGCGGGCCTCCGCGCGGGTGCGCACCTGGGTGCTGCCGTTAGGGAACAGCAGCTTGGCAAAAGCATCGGCCCGGGCCAGGCCCAGGTTGGCGAAGGTGGTGCTGTTGGTTTCCCGGGGGTGGTAGTAGCCCACCAAGTCCAGCCGGGCGTTGGGGTTGGCGGTTAAGTAGGCCCGTAGCGAATCGAGCGCAAAGGCCGAGGCGGTGGGCAAGTCCACACTGCCCGCCGAGGTGGTGAACACCAGGTCTTCCGGGGCGTTGATAAAAGCCTGGCCCAGCCGCTGCACCGTAAAGGGGCCGGTGCTGCTAAACGGCGGAGGCCCAGGGTCGGGCACGTACACTTGGCGGCTCCCGCCGTCGCACAGTTGTTGGTACTTGCAGGTGTACCAGTACGAGCCAAGGGCCGTCCAGCCAACAATGCAGGCACTCCAAAATAGGGTCCACAAGTTCATGGCAAATGGGTTTTGTTGGTAGTGAAAAAGGGAAGTCAGGTGGTGAGGGCGGCTGGTTGGCACGGGTTTTCCGCCTAGACTTTGCTTGTGTCCAAAGTTAAGTTTAACCAAATAATTAGCAACATATTACCCTACTTTTTTGCGGGCCGGTGGTTGGCCGTTGGCCTTTTGCCGCTGGATATGAGCACCCTGGCTCTTTGGCCCAATCAAAATCTCACTCATTAATCCTAGAAACTTACCCCAACGGTCTCTAGGGCGGTAATGGTCGCCCTTCGGGTAAAAATGCCGCCTGGCAGCGGGTGGGGCAGGGGCAGGGCCGATCGCTTCTATTTTTGACGGCCTGGAGTGGGACATTTTTACCAAGTTTGTTACGGCCAAAGGCCCACAACCACCTTCGCGTCTTGGCGGCTTTGCGAGAAATATTTCTCGGGAGATCACCGCTGGGGTAGGGGAGTGCCCGGCCCACTCCGTTAATGAGGTAAAGGGGCGGTTGGTTAGTTTGTTGGCCAAAAACATTACTTTTCGCCCCGTAAAAACTGGAAATGAAAAAACTGCTGCTGCTTTTTCTGTTGCCGCTGGCCGCTTGCCAGCAATTGGGGCAAACCCGGGTGCTCAAGATCGCCCACACCCACGATGCCACCCACCCCATCCACGAGGCCCTGGTGTTCATGGGGCAGCAACTGGCCCAGAAGTCGGGCGGTAAAATGACCCTCAAAATCTTCACCAGTGCCCAACTTGGCCAAGAACGCGAGGCCGTGGAACTGCTCCAAATCGGCAGCCTGGCCATGACCAAGGTATCCGCCTCGGCCCTGGAGAACTTCGTGCCCCATTTCAAGGCGTTCAGCTATCCGTACTTGTTTCGCGACCGGGCGCATCAGTTTGCCGTGCTCGATGGGCCTACCGGGCGGCAAATGCTGGCCAGCACCGAACCTTACTTTTTGCGGGGCCTCGGTTTTTTTGATGCGGGCAGCCGCAGTTTTTACACCAAAGCCAAGCCCATTAGTGCACCCAATGACCTGAAAGGAATGAAAATCCGGGTAATGAAGAGCAACATTGCCATGCAGATGGTGGAAGCGATGGGCGGCTCGCCCACTCCGATCTCTTATGGCGAACTTTATACCGCGCTGCAACAGGGCGTGGTGGACGGGGCCGAGAACAACGCCCCCAGCCTGCTCTCGTCGCGGCATTACGAAGTGTGCAAGTACTTCTCGATCGACGAACACACCACCGTGCCCGACGTGCTGCTGATGAGTGCCGTTATCTGGAACTCGCTCAGCGACCAGGAGCAAGCCTGGCTCCAGGCTGCCGCCGACCAAGCCGTTGATTTTCAGCGGGAACTTTGGGCCAAGGCGGAAAAAGAGGCCCTGGCCCAAGTAGAAAAAGCGGGCGTGCAGGTGAGCTACCCGGCCAAAACCGGCTTTAGCCAGCAGGTAGAAAAAATGTACGCCCAAGTAAAAACCGAGAACCCCCAGCTTTATCAACTGATCCAGGCCATCCGCCAGGCTCAATGAAAAGGGATTTGGCGACCTCGATTTAACTTGTTGTTACCATCGGTTTGTTGTTCATTTTCCAGACCTTATTTTCCAGCCCCTCATTTCCTCCCAGGTTCCCCCATTCCCATGCGTAAAACCATTGATTTTATTGTGAGCCACCTGCTGGTGTTGTTGGTGGCCGTGATGACCCTCAACGTGATTTGGCAAGTGCTGGCCCGGTACGTTACCCAGTCGCCGGGCGCTTATACCGACGAGCTGGCCGGGTTCCTGCTCATTTGGGTGGGCATGTTGGGGGCGGCCTATGCCACTGGGCGCAACCTGCACCTGGCCATCGACCTGTTGCCCCGCCGGGCCAGCCCCGCCGCCCAGCAACGGTATAATGTGCTGGTAAACCTGCTCATTATTTTATTCGCGGCCAGCGTAATGGTAGTGGGCGGGGCCAGGTTGATGTACCTCACCTTCAGTTTGGCCCAGCGCTCGGCCGCCTTGCAGTTGCCGCTGGGTTATGTGTACGCCATTATCCCCATCAGCGGGTTACTCATAATTTACTACTCGTTAGGCAACCTGCGCCACAACCCCTACCAGCAAAAACCCGAAGCCTAGCCGGGCGGGCACAAACTTTTGTCCACCATGCGGGTTAATGGGTGGTTTGTATAACTTTGGCGCGAAAAACCCGTCAATCATTCTAAAATCTCTTCGGCGAAGATGAATATTCACGAATACCAGGCAAAAGAAATCCTCAAAAGCTACGGGGTGCGCGTACAAGAGGGCATCGTGGTATCTACCCCCCAAGCGGCGGTGGAAGCCGCCCGTGAACTCCAGGTAGAAACCGGCACTCAAGGCTGGGTGGTCAAAGCCCAGATCCACGCCGGGGGCCGGGGCAAGGGCCGCACCCTGGAAACCGACCAAGAGGGTGTGAAATTTTGCACCACGTTGGAAAAAGTGGAAACCGTGTCTAAAAACCTGTTAGGCAACACCCTGGTAACCATTCAAACCGGGCCTCAGGGCAAGAAGGTGAATAAGGTGCTCATCGCCCAAGACGTTTATTATGACGGGCCCCAAAAACCCAAAGAATTTTACGTGGCGATCTTGTTAGACCGGGCCAAAGCCTGCAACGTGATCATGGCCAGCACCGAAGGCGGCGTGGACATTGAGGAGGTAGCCCATCATCACCCCGAGAAAATTATCAAAGAGTGGGTTGACCCGCACGTGGGCCTGCAACCGTTCCAAGCCCGTAAAGTGGCGTTTGCCCTGGGCCTCGACGGCGAAGCGTTCAAGGAAATGACCAAGTTCATTACCACCCTGTACACGGCCTACGTGGGCAGCGATGCCACCCAGTTTGAGATCAATCCCTGCCTGAGAACTTCCGACAATAAAATCCTGGCCGTGGACGGCAAAGTGAACATCGACGATAACGCCCTGTTCCGCCACGCTCACATTGCCGACATGCGCGACACCAGTGAGGAAGACCCGCTGGAGGTGGAAGCCTCGGCGGCCGGCCTCAATTACGTGAAGTTGGACGGTAACGTAGGTTGTATGGTCAACGGGGCTGGCTTGGCCATGGCCACGATGGACATCATCAAACTGTCGGGCGGCAAGCCGGCCAATTTCCTGGACGTGGGCGGCGGGGCCAACGCCCAAACCGTGGAAGCCGGGTTCCGTATCATCCTTAAAGACCCCAACGTGAAGGCCATCCTCATCAACATCTTCGGGGGCATTGTGCGCTGCGACCGGGTGGCCAACGGAGTGGTGGAAGCCTATAAAAAAATCGGCGATATTAAAGTGCCCATCATCGTGCGCTTGCAAGGCACCAATGCCGAGGAGGGCGCGCGCGTGATCCAGGAGTCGGGCTTAAAGGTAACTTCGGCCATCTTGCTCAAAGATGCCGCCGCCCGAGTAGAAGAGGCCCTGGCGTAAACAATTTTTTGAAAATAAGAGATTGATAATCAAACCGCTGGGCCAACACCCAGCGGTTTCGTTTTGGGCCTGACCGGCTACTCGTCCCGGCTCCAAATTTCGTAAATGGGATCGCCTTTGCTGCTTTTGCCCCGGTGGTGCCAGTCGCGGCCTTTTACTTCAAAGTCGAACGTGAGGTTGCTGCCCACCCGCGTGTTATCGCGGGAGAAAAACTCCAACGTTTCCACATACTGGCCGTTTTGGGCGGTGTAAGTGCCGCCGCCGCAGCCAAAAAACTGCTTGGTTTCAGGGTTAATGGCCGCCCACATAAACCGCGTGCCCGACAGCACTTTGATGGTTTTGCGCGCCCCCCGTTGGATGGTGCTCACTTGGCCGTTGTTGCCTTGCCGCCCGGTAATGCGCCAGATCCCCACCAAGGGAGTGCCCTGCCCATCGTCGATGCGCTGCCAGGCTTGGTCCACCCGCTGGGCGTTGCGGAAACCGCCTAGGGTGAACTTTGCTCCCTTTAGTTGGGCATCCACGGTGGTTGTAATCCCCACCACGGTACTATCGGCGGTAAAAAACTCCCAAGTTTGGTTCAACTGCCCCCCCTTGAACGAGTACGTACCCCCGCTCGCGCTCACGAATTTTTTACCAGCCAGGTCAAAATCGGCGATCACGAAATGCTGGCCGGTAACGATCATGACCGAGGTCTGGTTGCCCTGGCGCAACTGCCAGGCCCCTTGCAAATCTTCAGCGGGCCGGGCCGATGGCCGGGCCAAAAACGCGCTGGCCGCCCAGGCGGCGGTTACCAGTAGCAGCTTTGCCAAATTGGTTTTCATGTTGTAAAATGATTTAGTGATTTAACTCTAAATAATTGTATTAGGAGGCGTTGTAATAAGTTGAAAATAAATTACTTGTCTGGCTTAATTCACAAGCGGCCCTGCTGACGAACAAAATAGAATTTTTTGGCAAGTGAAGAAAAATTTATTGGAGGATATATCCCGCACAGTGCTTTTGGTTGACTCAATACCAATCAAAAAGCGGCATCTTTCCAAAAGTAAAGATAAAGGAAATTAGGGCGTAAGTTGAAACAAAATGGAGGACGTTGCCATTGCGGCCAGGGCTTTTATCGCTGGCCGAGTTTCCCGAGGCAGGAGCCTAGGGTGGAGTTTATGCTTACAGGCAATCTAATCCACCCAAATCTTGCTTTATTTAGTGGCGGCAAAACGAATTTGCCCTTAATACCCATCGCATGATCCGATTCGTCTCCTCCGTTTGCCTGTTGGCCCTTTTTACCAGCTTACCGCTTTTTGCCCAAGTCAAATCTCCCCAAGAATTTCTCGGCTACCCTATTGGCAGCCGGTTTACGCCCCACCACCGGGTGGTGGCCTATTACGAGCACGTGGCCCAAGCCGCCCCGGACCGGGTAAAATTGGTGCCCTACGGCAGCAGTTACGAAGGTCGGCCGCTGTTGGTGGCCGTGGTGTCGTCGGCGGCCAACCTGGCCCGGTTGGAGCAGATCAGGGTCAATAACCTGCGCCTGGCCGGCCTGACCGACGGCAGCCCCGAAACCGCCAACGCCCCGGCCCTGGTGTGGCTGGGCTACAACGTACACGGCCCGGAGGCCAGTGGCACCGAGGCCGCCTTACTCACTCTGCACCAGCTAGTTACCGGCCAGAACGGGGCCGATACCTGGCTGCAAAACGCCGTGGTGATCATGGACCCCTGCAAAAACCCCGACGGCCGCGAGCGTTACGTCAACTTCTACCAACAAACCGCTGGGGCGTTTGTGAACCCCAACTACGCGGGCCGCGAACACCAAGAACCTTGGCCCGGCGGCCGCTGGAACCATTACAGTTTTGACCTTAACCGCGACTGGGCCTGGCAGAGCCAGCAAGAAACCCAGCAGCGGGTGGCCCTGTACAACCAGTGGCTGCCCCAGGTGTATGCCGACTTCCACGAAATGGGTTTTAACGAGCCTTATTTCTTCGCCCCGGCCGCCGAGCCGCAGCACAAGGAAGTTTCGGCCTGGCAGCGCGAGTTTCAGCAGATCATCGGGAAAAACCACGCCAAGAATTTTGATAAAAACGGCTGGTTGTATTTCACCAAAGAGACTTTTGACCTGTTGTACCCCAGTTACGGCGACACCTGGCCCACCTTTAACGGGGCCTTGGGCATGACCTACGAACAGGGCGGTGGCGGTGCCGGGGCTTTAGCCGTGATCACCGAAACGGGCGATACCCTCACCTTTGCCGAGCGGGTGCAGCACCAGCACGTGGCGGGCCTTTCCACCGTGGAGGTGGCCGCCAACAACCGCGAACGCACGGTGAGCGAGTTTAAAAAGTACTATGACCAAGGCCGCACCAACCCCGGCGGGGCCTACAAGTCGTTTGTGATTTCGAGCGATAACGACCCCAAGCGCGTGGCCGAACTGCTGGCTTACCTGGACCGCAATTTGATCAAATACGGCACGCTGGCCGCCCCCGCCAAGTTGCGCGGTTTCAATTACCAAACCGCCACCGACGGCGAGGTGAACCTCAAGCCGGGCGATATGGTGATCAGCACGGCCCAGCCCAAATCGGTGCTGGTGAAGGTGCTGTTTAATCCCAAAACCGTGCTGGCCGACTCGGTTACTTACGATGCCACCGCCTGGGCCTTGCCCTATGCCTGGGGGTTGAAGGCTTATGCCGTGGCCGAAAAGCTGAGCCCTGGCTCGTACACGCCCGCGCCCGCGCCCGCCAGCCCCAGTTTGGGGGCCTACGCCTACGCCATGCCCTGGAAGAGTTTTACCGACCTTAAATTTTTGGTAAAACTGTTGCAAAAGGGCCTTAAGGTGCGTTACGCGGAAAAAGAGTTCACCGCCAACGGCAAAAAGTACCACCCCGGCAGCTTGGTGGTTACCCGGGCCGACAACAAGAATCTCCCCGGTTTTGACCAGGCCCTGGCCCAATTGGCCCAGGAAGCCGGCCAAACCGTGGATGCCCTGGCCACCGGCCTAGCCGACCAAGGGGCCGACCTCGGATCGGGCTACATGCGGTACATCACTCCGCCTCGGGTGGCCATCGTATCGGGCGAGTCGGTTAGCCCCACCTCGTTCGGCGAAATTTGGCACTACTTTGAGCAGCAGATCGGTTACCCCACCACGGTGGTAAACGGCAACTACCTGCGCCGCCTCAATTGGAACGATTTTGACGTGTTGGTGCTGCCCAGCGGCTACTACGCCGAGGCCCTGGGCGAGGCCACCATGACCCAACTGAAGGCCTGGGTGCGCAACGGCGGCCGGGTGGTGGCCATCGATGCCGCCCTCAACGTTTTTGCCGACAAAGCCGACTTTGCCCTTAAAACCACCCGCCAGCCCGACAAAGGGGCCGAGGCGGAAAAGAAAACCCCGCCCGCCAACGAGCCGAAAAAATACGCCAGCCGCGACCGCGACGGCCTGGTGGACTACGTAGAGGGCAGCATCTACAAAGTGGCTTTAGACAACACCCACCCGCTGGCCTTTGGTTACGACGACCAGTTTTACACCCTCAAACGCGGCGGCACCGCCTACGAGTTTTTGCAAGGCGGCTGGACCGTGGGCACCCTGCGCGACAACGCCTTTGTGGACGGCTTTGCGGGCTACCGGGTGAAACAAAAGCTCAGGAACACCCTCCAGTTTGGGGTGGAAGATTATGGCCGGGGGCACCTTATCTACCTCACCGACAGCCCGGTGTACCGCAGTTCGTGGGCCAGTGGCAAGTTGCTGTTTGGCAACGCCGTGTTTTTGGTGGGGCAGTAGTGGGAGGTTGTTTCCCTGCCGACGGCTTGGGGCCTCGGCAGCGGTTCCCATCTCGCCCGCACCCCCCTCCGTTGCCAAGCCCAAAACCTTGCCTATCTTTGTCCGGTTTAAATTCTGAAACGAACAAAACAAATTGGAAATGAAAAAAACGCTGTTGCTCATCGGCGGTTTGTGCCAGGCGGGTCTGCTGGCGGCCCAGGACTTCACCAAGCCCCAAACCACCGAGTTCTACGACCCCAAGGTAAAAGTGGTAACCCCCGGTGCTGCCTACGGCCAGCCCCCGTCGGACGCGCTGGTGCTCTTTGATGGCAAAAGTGCCGACCAATGGGAGGCCGCCCGCGATAAAGGCCCGGTAAAATGGAAGCTCGACAATGGCGCGCTCACGGTGGTGGGCGGCTCCGGCGACATCCAAACCAAGCAAGTGTTCGGCGATTTCCAACTGCACATTGAGTGGCAGTCGCCGCAGGAGCCGGAAACTGCCAAAGGCCAGGGCCGGGGCAACAGTGGCATCTTTTTGCAAGGGCTGTACGAGGTGCAGGTGCTCAACTCGTACCAAAACGAAACTTACTCCAACGGTCAGGCGGCCAGTTTGTACAAGCAAACGCCCCCGCTGGTCAACGCCACCGCCAAAATGGGCGACTGGAACACCTATGACATCATTTACATCGCCCCGCGTTTTCGGCGCAATGGCAGCGTGGAATCGCCCGCCACGGTTACGGTAATCCACAACGGGGTGGTGGTACAAAACCACACCGTGATCCAAGGCACCACCGAGTACATCGGCCCGCCCAAGCAGCCCGTGCACGGCAAAGGCCCCATCCGCTTGCAAGACCACGGCAACGCGGTGAGCTACCGCAACATCTGGATCCGGGAACTGTAACCGCAGCGAGCCAGTTGAAAAACTGCCTGGTTTAGCCTAGCTTCAATCCCCAAGGGTTTTCAAAACCCTTGGGTTTTTTTTATAAGCAGTTTAAAACTACCTCGGCGGTAACGCCGGCTTGCTCGATTTGGGCCCGGTAAACCCCCGGTGGCAGTTGGAAATACTTGGTGTGGGTTCCGGGGGTTAAGGTTTGGGCCTGGGCCAAGGTAAGGGCCACCTGCCCCTGGGCATCCAGCAGCCGCACAGTAACCGGGGCCGGGCCGGCCACCGCAAAGTCGAGCGGGTATTGGTCCAAGTCGGGGTGTTTGGCCAAGGCCACCTGCCCGCTGCGTACCTCGGGTACGTATAGGTAAAAGCCCGTGGGGTAGGTGGGCGGGGTAATGCCCATTTGGGCCAGCCCCTGCCATAGTTCAGGGATTTGGTTGCCCAGCCGCCACAGCAGCCCGGTGCGGTAGTTCTCGATCATGGCCACGATAGGCCCTTGGTCGATGGCCAGGTACTGGTTCGAGTACCAGTTTTCGGCTTGGTTGTAGGCATCGTAAAAGCCATAGGGGCCAAACAGCCGGTTGCCTTGCCGCCGGTACAGGTGTTTGAGCACCTGCATGGCGTAGTGCGGCACATAGGGAAACGACGACAGGGCCGCCGTGGGGCTGATGGTGCCATTGTCTTCCGTGGGTTGGTGCGCCCCGTAAAAAAGGTGATTGTCGCTGGCGGTAAGCCCCCAGTTCTCTTCCGAATAGCCAAACTTTTTGGGCGCGGCCTCCAGGCAATGGGCCCGGTTAATGAGCGTGTGGGCCAGGGCCAGTTGCCAATAATTGGCGTGTTGGTCTTGCATCCGGCGCGGGTCCAGGCTCAGGTAACTGTAGTGTTCAAAAAACAGCGGCCCGCCGAAGTCGAACCCCAGCGGCAGCTTATAACCGAAAAATTCCTTGCCGTTCACGTAGTGCCAAGCCTCTTTTTGCTGCCAGGTGGCCACGTACACCGCCGGGGTAATGGGGAAGGTGGGCGAGGCCAGGGCCAGCACGTAGGTAATGAGGCACTCGTTGTAACCGCCAATGGGGTGGTTCATTTTCCAGGCGTGGCGGGGCGACCAGTGCCACAGCAGCAGGCCGTCTTTTACGTACCAGTTCCATTCCACGGTGCGCCACAGGGTCGTGATGCGCCGCCGGAGTTCCTGCTCGGCCGGGGTGTTTTGGTCAAAGAACGCACGGGCCACCAGTAGTCCGTTCATCAGGTAGGCGGTTTCTACCAGGTCGCCCCCGTCGTCGTGCGGGCCGAAGGGCACGGTGCGGCCGGTGCGGCCGTCTAGCCAGTGGGGCCAGGCCCCGTGGAAGCGGTCGGCCTGTTCCAAAAACTTCACCATTTTGAGCAGCCGGGCCACGGCTGGCCCCCGGCCTATCCACTGGCGGTAAGTGCCTACCACCAAGGCCATTACCCCAAAGCCGCTGCCCCCGCTGGTAACGATGTTGGGGGTAGCGGTGCGCTCGGGGGCCAGGCCGCTCACCGGGTGGGCAAAATCCCAGAAATAGCGGAAGGTGGCCTCCTGTACGGTATTGAGGTATTCCCCGTTTTCGGTGGCGGTGAGCAGCGGGGCCGTTTGCGGCGGCGGGGCGGGTTTGGGCTGGGCCAAGGTGGATAGCCCAAACAGTAGGGCGAAGGTGGTTCTCATTCTCGGGATTGGTTGATCGCGGCTAAGTTCGGTTACGGCCGGGGTTTTGCCAACTCCCGGCCAACCTGGGTAGCCCCGCGCGAGCGGAAAGACAAAAAAGCCCGCCCAAATAAAATGGGCGGGCGAGGAATGCTATTAAAAAAGACCAGCGTTAACGAAACAGTAATTGATAGAATGTAAAAATTTATTAATTGCAGTTTCTACCGACCTTCCATGTTGATTTTGTAATCGCGGAAAGCCCGGTACAGGCTCGAAGCGATGTGCGAGCGGCCGTCTTCTTGGTTCAAGAAACCTTCGTCGTCCGTATTGGTGAGGTAACCTGCTTCTACCAGTACACTA
>JALONO010000299.1 GCA_025454895.1 Bernardetiaceae bacterium | reverse complement strand
CACCAAGTGGCGGCGGACTTGTTGGCCCAGGGCAACCTGCGGGCGGCCGGCATCGGGCCGGGAGGCCAGCGGCAGGTGGATGCCACCGTTCGCGGCGACCAGATCCGCTGGCTGGGGGCCGAAGAGCCGCCCGCCGTGCAGGTGTTTACCCAACGGGCCGATGCCCTGGTACAATACCTGAACCAGGTTTGCTACGCGGGCCTGGCCGACTACGAAATGCACTACGCAGTGTACCCGCCCGGCACTTTTTACCAACGGCACCTAGACCGCTTCCGTAGCGACGACCGGCGGCGGTTTTCGCTCATTTGCTACCTCAACCCGGCCGACTGGCAGCCTACCGACGGCGGCCAACTGCGGCTTTATCTGCCCACCGGCCCCCTGGACGTGCTGCCCACCGGCGGTACGCTGGTATGCTTCAAAAGCGACTGGCTAGAGCACGAGGTACTGCCCGCCCACCGCGCCCGTTATAGCTTAACCGGCTGGTTACGAGGTCGTTGATACGCAGATAATCATCTTTTCTAACTCATGCCAAAATGCTGGCATGACCAAATGATTGTTCCATTTGATTGTCAATCATTTACAAGATCGGAAATCCGCAATCTCCGTTTGATTTTTGGAATGACACCTTCTTCACCCCCGATTTTGACGGGGCGTAAGTTTAGAAATCGCCTGAGTAAATCAATGTTTCAGTTTTTGATCGAGATATTGCGAAGCCCGCTCAAAAACGGCTAGCCAGCTTTGGTAGCGCAAAAAGCTGTGGACTTCGTCGGGCAGCACCAGAGTTTCCACTTCCACCCGGCGGGCGCGGAGGGCGGCGGCCAAGGTTACGCTTTCGCTGAAGAGCACGTTCCGGTCATCGTCGCCGTGGATGAGCAGCACGGGGCTGCGCCAACCGTCCACGTGGGCCAGGGGCGACGAACGGAAAGCCAGCTCGGCCTGGCGCGGGTAGCGGAGGCTGTCGTAGCTTGGCTCAAAGGCTTTGATGTCGCCGTTCCAATTGTGGACCCCGTGAACGTCCACCCCGCAGGCAAACAGGTGAGAGGCCCGGGCCAACCCCAGGGCAGTAAGGTAACCGCCATACGAACCGCCCCACAACCCAATTTTGGCCGGGTCCACCTCGGGGCGGTTTTGCAGGTACAGGCCCGCGCCCAGCACATCGTTGAACTCGCTGGCCCCGCCCGCCCCAAAGTTGGGGGCCTCCCGGAACGCCTGCCCATAGCCGATGCCACTGCGGAAATTGACCGACAGCACCACGTAGCCCCGGCTGGCCAAGTATTGATTAAAAGCGTAAGCGTTGTGGTAATAAAACCCGTAGTTGTAGCCCAGCAACATTTGCCGCCGCGAGCCGCCGTGGAAGAAAATGACGGCGGGCCGCTTACCCGCCGGGGCGTTGGGCGGTAGAAACAACTGGGCCGGGATTTTGAGGCCATCGGCGGCGGTAAACGTAACGGCCTGCGGCACCACCAACTGGTTGAACATGGGGGCCACTGGCTCGGTAAACAGGGGGCGCGGGGCTTGGCCGGGCGCGGCCAGCCGGGCCACGTGCGCGGGCGTGCGCGCCCCCGAGCGGAAGCAAAACAGTGTTTGGGCATCGGGCAGGGCGGGGGCCCACTCGATGCCGTCGCCACTGGTGAGGGCCTCGGGCGCGCGGGCGCCGCTACCGTCCACCCGCCAAATATGCCGCCGATCGGTATCGTTTTGGTTGGAGTTGAACACTACGTGCTGGCCGTCGGGGGCCAAGGTGGCGTATTCTACCTCAAATTGGCCGGGGGTGAGCAGCTTGGCCGGGCCGCCCGTGGCGGGCACACTGTACAGTAATAGCCAGCCGGTTTTCTCCCAAGGAAATACCAAGTGGCCGCTAGCCGTCCAAAACAATTGGTTTTTGGCCGAAATCTCCCAAAAAGCACTGCCCAGGCCGTCATCGGCCTTAAAAACGGGCTTGGCCTGGCCGCTGGCCACGTCCACCGTCCAAATGGCCCAAGGCAGGTCGGCGGGGTTGGCGGTAAACCACATGTCGTAATCGGGCTGGGGCGGCTGGCGCAAAAACGCGAGCTGGCGGCCATCGGGGCTCCACACGGGCTGGCTATCGGAGTCGAGGCTGGGGGCCAGAAAACGGTAGGCCTTACTGGCCAGGTCGTACACGCCCAGCAAGCGGTGGGTGCCCCGGCTGCTGGTAAAAGCGAGTTGGCTGCCATCGGGCCGCCAGCGCAAGGCCCCGGCCGTGCCCCGGCTTTTGAACCACTGGGCCGGCTCGGGCAGTTTGGCGGCCGGGTCAGTGGGCAGTTCCAGCCCGTACACTTGGCCCCCGCGCACAAAGGCCAGGTGGCGGCCCGTGGGGGCCAGGGCGGGCTGGCTGCCCAAGCCAATGCGCTGCGGTTCGGCCCCGCTTGGCTCCAGGGGCAGGTAATACAAGGCTTGCTCAGCCCCATTGGTCAGTTGGGCCGGGTTGGGGGTTTCACCTTGGCGATTGGCCGCCCCGCCGCGCACAAACACCAGGGCTTTGCCGTCCGGGGCAAAAGTCAAGGCCGAAATTTCCTGGCCATCATCGGCTTGGTAACGGGTTACCGGCTCGGGGGTGTACGCGGGCGGACGGGCCACCCACACGTTACGCCGACCCTGGTGGTTTTGCACCCAGGCCACGGCCCCCCCGCTGGGAGCGGCGGTCAACTCGGTGGGGAAGGGAACGCTCAGCAGGGTTTCCAAGTTGAGCTGGGCCTGGGCCAACGGAGCGCAACCCATTAATATACAAGCAAGTAGGTATTTAAACATGGCAAAGCAATCAAGTAACGTAGCAAGTTACACCAAGGACTTCAACCTGGTGGTTGCAACGGCCGCTTTTGTGCCTCGCCAAACGTGGCCAACCTGAAATGGCTTTGCCATTTGCCCCGCTTCACTATATTTGCCTACGAACCATCCTTACCTAGTTTCTTTTTCACTTACCACCGTGGGCCTGGGCCGCTTGGCCGGGGCAAGCGCAAACGCCTACTTATGCAAGTAACTTGTTTAATCGTCGACGATGACCCCATTATCAGGGCCACCGTGCGGGAATATGCCGAGCGATCCGGCTTTTTTGCCAAAATTTTGGATACCGAAAGCCCCTACGACGCGCTCAAGATGATCCCCCAAGAAAATGTGGACTTGCTGTTGTTAGACATCGAGATGCCCGAAATGGACGGCCTGGAACTACTGGGCGCGCTCAACCCGGCCCCGCTCACGGTGCTCATCACCAGCCGCGACGACAAAGCCTTGGATGCCTACGAATACGGCGTGGTGGACTACCTGGTGAAACCCATCCGCTACCCCCGGTTTTTTACCGCTTTGCAGCGTGCCCAAAGCTATTGGGAGGCCCGCAAAACCGCCCCGGAACCCATGACGGAACCTGCTGATAACCAGAGTTTTTTCATCAAAAGCAACGGTCAGTTTGTGCGCGTGCGCCTGCCCGAGGTGCTCTATTTGGAAGCCCTGGCCGACTACGTGGTGTTTTACCTCCAAAACGGCCAGCAATATATTGTGCTGTCCACCATGAAAACCGTGGCCGAAAAGCTACCGCCCAATTTCATGCGGGTGCACCGGTCGTACATCGTCAACTTGGACAACATCGATGCCGTGGAGGACGCCGAAATCCTGATTGGTAAGCGGCGGGTAACCGTGGGCAACACCCACCGGGCTGACTTGATGAACCGCCTTAAAATGTTTTAGCGGGCGGGTTTTGCTGGATATTCCCCCAACTTGGCCGGGGGCAGCTTGTCCCATTTTGCGCTGGGTGGCCAGTTATCCGCCAAGTGTAAAATCCACCCTTTGCCGTTGACTTAAAGGTCAAAACAGGAAAGGGTCGGAGTAAATCGGCCTTTCCACTTGCGCACTAAACCGGGCTGATGCTACGCCGCCAGCGGGTTCAGTTGGTGCTTGAGCCAAGCCCCGGCGTGGCGCACATCGTCAAACACTTGGAGGTTGAGGCCCATGCGGGTGCCCTGGTTAATGGTGCGATGCAACAGCGACGGGGCCTCGAGGGCCAACGCTTGGTATTGCTCAGGTGTGAGCACCAGGGCATAGTTAGATAAACCCGCTTTGGCCAACTGTTTCACCTTGTCGTGCAGCAGGTATTCCTGCACGTCCGGGCGCAGGGTTTTGAGCTTGGTCAGGTCGCACAAAATGGCCCGGGCCGGGTGCGTGGCCAGGGCGGTGGTAAGGGTGGGGGTTACGGTAACGAAGCGGGCGTAATCGATATACCCGTACCAAGTTTCCATTAAAACGCCTGGCTCGGCCAGGTACTCTAGTGACAGATAGTCGTCGTTCAGTAAGGTTCCGTTCATATTGTACCAGGAAAGTTACGCACAAAGGACGTTCATAAAACAAAAAATAACGGTGCTAAGTAAGGAGCGACTTTACACGCGCAAGTAATATGAAAAGTCAAATTGGGCGTAAATTGTTA
>JALONO010000298.1 GCA_025454895.1 Bernardetiaceae bacterium | reverse complement strand
TGCCTTAGCAACGACCCAAGTGGGGGCAAATGCAACTAAGCGGCTATGAGTACGGCTGGGCCTAACAACAAAAAAGCCGGACCAAATGGCCCGGCTGGGGAGTATAGGGTGTAATCAACGTTGGGTTTTATTTTTTCAAAGCGTCGCGGATTTCGGCCAACAGCTTTTCGCTAGCCGTAGGCTCGGGCGGGGCAGCCGGAGCAGCTGCCTCTTTCTTCTTCATAGAGTTCATGCCCTTAATGATCAGAAACATCACAAACGCCACCACCAGAAATTCGATGGTAACCGTTACAAAAGCCCCCCAGGCAAACACCGGGCCAGCCTCCTTGGCCTTAGCCAATGGCAGTCCATCGGTGGCCGCTTTTTGCGCCGCTTCGTTTAACCCAAAGTACAGGTTACTAAAATCTTTACCTTGGATCATCCCCACTAACGGCATTATCATCCCGTCGATGAAAGATGAGGTTACTTTGCCAAAGGCAGCCCCCATCACAAAACCGACCGCAAGGTCGATGAGATTGCCTTTCATGGCAAACTCTTTAAACTCGCTTAAAAAGCCCATAATAGTTTGTTAAGGTTTAAGTTGATTGTTATTTAACATAGCCAAATTAACGTTTTTTTGAACTTAGCAAAAAAATCGACAAGTTTTTTTTCGTTCAAACCAGCTAAAAATCGGACTAAATTTGCCAATACTGGCCATAAAAATCAATCCCCTGCCTCAAAACCTTCGTCGGGTGGTAAATTTGATTGGTCGGCCGCAGTGGTGGCCAGTTGGTCGCAACGTTCGTTTTCGGGGTTGCCCGCGTGGCCCCGCACCCATTTAAAGCTCACTTGGTGCTTCCGGTACACCGTCAAAAACCGCCGCCACAGGTCCGGGTTCTTTTTATCCTTAAACCCTTTCTTTTCCCAGCTGGTGAGCCAGCCTTTCTCCACGGCATCCACCACATAGCGCGAGTCGGAGTACACCAGCACCGGGCTGCCAGGTTGTTTGAGTGCCTCCAGCCCCACAATTACCGCCAACAGTTCCATCCGGTTGTTGGTAGTGGTGCGAAAACCGCCCGAAAGTTCCTTGCGCACTTGGTGAGCGGGCGAGAGTAGCACCACCCCATAGCCCCCCGGCCCAGGGTTACCCCGCGACGAACCGTCGGTAAACATGATCACTTGATGCGCCATCGCTCCATAAAATTGCGGCAAAAGTAGTTCCTTGCTCCCATTCTCCAGGACAAACTGCCTAATCTCAATTTTAGAACGGGGTCGGATACCTTCTTTAGCGGGCTTTTGGCTTAGGTTAGCCGAAAATTCAGAAAAAAGTTAATTTTACCGGGCCTAGCCGACTTTTCATCCGCCAGGCCCCCCATAGGCATGACACACACCGTAAGACCGGGCGATACCCTCTTTGGCATTGCCCGCCAATATAACATAAGCGTGGCCCAGGTGCGCCAGTGGAACAACCTCGCCTCCGATGCCTTGGCCTTGGGGCAGGTGTTGCGCATCGCTCCGCCCGGGGGCACCACCGTGCCGCCGCCCGCCACCAGCAGCCCAGTGGCCACCAATCCGTCAGTAGTGCGGCCCGCCCCCGTGGTTACCGGTAGCACCCCCAACTTTAACCAGATCATAGCGGCGCGCAACGTGTTTCGGGTGGCCATGAGCGGTAATGGGCAATTCAATACTTATAACGTGGCCTTTCCCATGCCTACTGGCGGCCAAGGCGCGGCTACTTTCCGAGACAACATCCAAAGTGCCTTTGCTATTTATAAAGACGGCATCATGTACCCTGGCAAGTCCAGCCCCAAATCGGTGCCCGTTGATGCCTTCGTTAGCGTGGGCCTCACCACTGGCTTGGCCCGGGCCCTCAAGGTCGTGTCGGAAAACGAAGGCAATTTCGATGCCATCAATAGTTATGACAAAGCCATTTTCAGCTATGGCTTCATCCAGTTTGCGGGCGGGGCCGGAGGCGGCCTGGGGCAAATGCTCATGAACGTAAAAACCCGCGATCCCCAGGTGTTCCGGCAGCTTTTCGGCCAATACGGGGTCGACGTGCAGCCTGCCAGCCCCCGCCCTACCATCATTGCGGCCTCCCCCGAAGCGGGCACCCTGCTCAGCGGCGACAACGCCTGTGCTTATCTCAAATCTAACAAGCAACTCACCACCGCGTTCATCGCGGCGGGTTTCCACCCCACGGTTATGCTGGCCCAAATCCAGAGCGCGGTGCAAGGGTACGTCAACCCGGCCCTGGGGCTGAAACTTACCCTGCAGGTGGGCACCCAAACCTATGCCAACGTACCCATCACCCAGATCATCCGCACCGAAGCCGGCGTGGCCACCCTCATCGACCTCACCGTCAACCAGTGGATCAACCGCACCGGTCAATTTTTCGCCCAGGCCATCAGCCAAGTGGCCGCCGCCAGTCGCCTCAGCAGCTTACAACAATTGAGCATGATCAACGAACAAACCGTACTGCAAACCATCATCAACAACGCTACCGATGCCCGCGTGCGCGACCGCACTACCAAAATGCTGAATAGTGGACTAAGCTTAGCAAAGTAACCTATTGATTGTCAAAAGGTTTGCTTTATCCCTTTTACAACTATTCATCCGTTCGCTAAGCCAAAGCCATTCTTTTACTTTTTTGGCGCCAGTGCCGGGTCGTTTCCATAGGCTCAGGTGGTGCGCCGCCCGCCGGGGTCCGCGTTCGCTTTCGTGCGCGGGCGGGCGGGCACGCCCCGGCCCCCAATCGCACCCATCCAACACGCCGCCGGGGCGCGCCCGCCCGCCCGCGCACCAGGGGCCCTACCCTGCCCTCTGGTCGCCGGGCGTTATAACGTTAGTGCCCCGGAGCAAGGTTTTAAAAACAAAAAAGGTGCGCTGCCAATGGCAGCGCACCCTAAGATATCGTTTATTTTATATAAGAATCAGATAAGATTGTTCATTCCAGACATAGTAACTGATTGATTTATAAGCAGGACAATCGTTTAATCAGTTCAGTCAATGAGTCGCCTTGGTATTAAATCACCCACCACGATGTGATCAGCACATTAACTCAAAGCTGCACAATTTTTAGTCTGCGATTCCTATGCGCAACCCAAGTCCCCTTGGCAAAACTCCCTGCAGAACCTAACGCGAAACCGTCCGAAACGGCGATTTCTCGTAAAAAGGCATCGACTCTTGTATCCAGCCCTCCAAATTCTTGATCCGGGTCTCGTGCGAAGGGTGCGTCGACAAAAACTCGGGCGGTTGGCCGCCGCCTAGTTCGGCCATGCGACCCCAAAACTTTGGGGCCTCGCGCGGGTCGTAACCGGCCATGGCCGAAAACACCAGCCCGATCCGATCCGCCTCCGACTCATGGGTGCGGCTAAACGGCAGCAATACGCCCAGTTGAGTACCCACGCCAAAGGCAGCTCCCCACAAAGCCCGGGTTTCGGCCCGTTTGTTAGCCATTGCTACTTGTAGGGCCACTTGGCCAAAAGTTGCCGCCAGGTTTTGACTCAAGCGTTCGTCGCCATGCCCGGCCACTGCGTGGGCGATCTCATGGCCCATTACCACCGCCAGGCCCGTCTCGTCCCGGCAAACCGGCAGGATACCCGTGTAAATCACCACCTTACCACCCGGCATACACCAAGCATTCACGGTCTTGTCTTCCACTAGGTTAAACTCCCATTGGAAGTTTTTGATCCGATCCTCGGCCCCGTTTTGTCGCATGTACTCTTGTACGGCCGCCTGGATACGCTCGCCCACCCGGCGCACCATCGCAGTGGCGGCCGCATCTTTGGAGAGCGCATTTTGGCCCAAGAAAGTTCGATACTCTGTTGCACTCATGTTGAGCAACTCATTGGCTGGGATCAAACTCAATTGTTTACGCCCCGTGATCGGCACCGTTTGACAGGCCGCCACCATGTACAGCAAAAGGGAAATGGCAAGTGCTTTTAACTTCATGACAAAAAGGAGTTTTTACCACTATATACGGAATGTCCACCGTAAAGTTGATGGCTATGCCCGACTAAAGATAGGAAGTTACCCTGAAATTGGGTGGATAGCGATGAATAAATAGCTAAAGCCAAGGGAAAACCCTAGAACAAACCTAGGCGGACATTCAAAAGGCTAAGCGAATTATAGTGGACTTCTCTCCGATTAATTAGCCCTGGCTTAAATGGATCACAAAGCTTCTAGTTAAGACCCCCCAGGGCTGGAGAAAAAGCGGGTTTTGCAGAACACCCGACCCTATCCAATCCTGATTTGAGCAATCGAGTAGGGGTCTGCTGGACTTGCGGGATCGGGTAGATCCGTGCCAAGCGAGGTGGCGTACCCTTTCACCGGGGCGACCGCCGGTGGCTGCGGCGGCGGGGCCGTGGGGCATAAAAACGGGAGGCCCCCGTCCGTTGCGGACGGGGGCCTTCCCCTGACTGATGCCGTGGCGGCGACCTACTCTCCCGCGTTTCGGC
>JALONO010000057.1 GCA_025454895.1 Bernardetiaceae bacterium | reverse complement strand
AGCGGCGAGAGCGACACCAAGCCCGTGAAGTTGCGGCCCTCGAGCGGCAGGTTCTTGATCTGGTCGGCGGTAACCGAGGTGGAGGCCCCGAACTGCTGCACCTGGTTGATCAGCCGGTCGCCTTGCACCACTACTTCCTTTAGTTCAGTACTCTCTTCTTGCAGGTCGAACTTCAGGTTCACCTGGTCGCTCTGGTTCAGTTGCAGGCCCTCGCGTTTTTGGCCCGCAAACCCGATCATCGACACCGTAACGGTGTACGGCCCGCCCAGCGGCAGTTGGCGCAGTTGGTAGCGGCCATCGGGCTGGGTGGCCGTGCCCGTGCGGAAGCCCGTGGCCTCGTTGCGCACCTGCACGGTGGCGCCGGGCAGCGGCTGGCCCTTGGCATCGTTCACCACGCCCACGATCGAGGCGTTGGTACTCTGGGCCGAAGCCCCAAATTGGACGCCCGCCACCGCTAGCCAGGCTAGCAACAGCGCGCGACAGCAACGGGTAAAAGTTTGCATAGTGTTTACGTTTGGAAAAACGTTGCAAACTTCCGATTGTACTTTTACTAAGTAGTGAACGAAAAATTAAATGAAAGTGAATTAAACGGCTAGGAAATTAAATTTTTCATAATCTCGGGGAGGCACACAACAAATGGGATGCACAGTGTTTGGGGGGGCGGGCAGAACGCCGGTGTTGCTGGCTGTATCGAGAAAACGATGGAGGTTTTTTATATTTTGGGGGGCTAAGCGCGGCTGTAACATGGTGCCGGGGAAGGATAATACCCAGGAACGCGGCTCTCTGGTTCACATGATTACGAGACCCTATGTTGTGATGATCATTTGCTAAAGATGACCATTTACTAAAAATGCGGTAATTACTCACCTGCTTCGTGAAGGAGGTAAATTAAGTTTGCTCTTGACTTAAGGTTGCGCCGTGTCAACCGATTTTAGTGACTACGACAAGTTCTGGATAGCAAGCCTCCTCTTTGACTTTGAATTTTCTAAATTGCATAACCAGGCTAGTATTTAAAGAAAGGCGCAGCCAAGAAAATTTTTAGTTGGATCATGCTCCTTTTTCGAGTTTTTTCGTCGGGCGAAGGCTAACCAGAACAAATCTGCCTCTCCCAACTATGTAACCACCAGGATTATTTAAAACTTTTATTAATAAAATTTATTTATTTTATGTTAATTAAAATACCGGGTAATAATAAAGGAATTACCAAATATAAATCAATCAAAGTCAACGATTGGACAATAATTGAAAGCCGGGTTTTTGAAGAACAAAACCTTCAAGAGGTATTGTACACAGAATATGCTTTGGGACTTATTATCAAAGGATCCAAACGAATATTTGTAGCCGACCGGGAAATAACTGTTTCCGAGGGCCATGCCGTTTTTATGAAAAAGGGTATCTATTTTACATCAGAGATAGTGCCAATTGATAACGAATTTAAAAGTATAATTTTTTTGTTCAACGAAGGCCATGTAAAGGAGTTTTTTCGGAGTTATAAAATTGAACCTGCCCTACATAAGGTTTATAAAGAGTCCCCAGTTTTTCCTTTGATAACATTCCGAATGGACAGTTTACTAAATTCTCTATCGCAAGGCATCGAAGCCTATTTCGGGGCCAATAGCATTTATGGCAACGATATAATGAAGTTAAAGCTTGCTGAAGTTTTTTTACTGTCGGTTAACGCTGACCGCACAAATAGTGTATTGTCCGCTTTGACGAATATCTATATTGGAAAGGATGAGATCAACCTGATGGATTTGGCACCAGAGTTCTTCTTGAAAAATTTATCACTAAGAGAGCTAGCCAAAATATCTGGCAGGAGCCTCAGCAGGTTCAAGGCTGATTTTAAAAAGCAATTTAACTCATCGCCCTATAAGTGGATAAAAGACAAGAGACTAGCACATGCTAAGTTTTTGATTGAGAATACCAATCTCTCCGTTACCGAGGTCTGTTACAGCATAGGATATGAGAGCCTTTCCCATTTTGTGAAGTCGTTTAAAGAAAAATATGGTATCACACCAAAAAAAGCAAGATAACGTTTTGCGACACTTTTTGGTCTTTTACCACCATTCACTTGGTGCTTAGGAGCCTACTTTTGCGACGAGTATTCCCTTTACAATCAAACAATGGCATCGTTATTTAAAACCGTTAACGCAGAAGAAGTAAAAGTTCCGCCAGTATCAGCATTGACCTCAGGTTTGATGGACGACCAATATGTGTTCATCACTGGCCAACTTGCGTTTGATCCAGCTCAAGGTGGGGTTGCGCTTGGTAGTGACGCTAAGTCCCAAACAAAGATTATAATGGACAGAATTATCGCAGCAAGTGACATCCTAGGTATAAACGAGGTGTACACTTTGTATGTGTCTGAGCCTTTTCCTGCCCGATCGACCATCGGGGTGGCGTTTTTAGCTTTGCCTAACGCCAGGGTTGAGATTGAAGCCTTAGCCAGAAGAAGATAAATCACACACAAAATCCCAACGTTCACGTTTTTGTGCAGGCATCTCACTCCCCTCCCAGGAGCGGGCCATAACGAAAAGCGGGAAGTAGGGCAGCGGCTTCGCTAGCGACCCATCAAGCCCAAAAAGGAATGTAACTCACAAACGCATCCTCCAACTTGATCAGGCCTTCTTTTACCGTGTCCTGGATAAGGCGGGACACCAGCCCCCGGTTGCCCGCAGGGGTTTTGAACCGCTCGCGCAGGGTTTGGTTGGTCATTTTTTGGTTGGTTACGTACAGCAGGCAACAGTGCTGGTAGGTGGCCCGGATCTTGTCCTTGCGGTTCATGGCCCCAAACTCTTGGTGGGCGTACAAAATGGCGATGGTTTGGTGCTCGTTGGTCCTAAAGTCGGGGGCGGGCAGTTGGTAAGCCTCGCAACTATTGATCACTTTATCGACCCCGTTGCCCTTGTCCTCGCAGAAGCCCATGCGGCGCATGGCGTTGGCCAGCAGGGGGTTGCGGGCCTGGTAACCATCAATAAAACGGTTTGGGTTCACCACGGGCTGCCCAGGGTTGCTGATCTCCAGCCGGTCGTCGTACACCTCGATGGTGAGGTAAGTGCCCTTTTCCCGCAAGTCTTGGTGAACTATGGCGTTGGCCACCAACTCGCGCACGGCCAGGGGCGGGTACATGCGCACTTCGCGGCGGATGGCGGCCTCGATTACTTCGTTGGAGGGCAGCAAGGCCGATAAGTAGTTCATGACCCTCAGAAATCCATTACCGTACCCTAGTATCCCGATCTGGTCTTTTTCGGTCTGCAGTTTCCCCGTGCCCTGGTATTTGATCACCCGCACGGCTTTGCGCTCCAGCCCAAAGTCGGCCAGGTTTTTGGCGAACAGCAAAGCCCCCAGATGGGTGATGTGGTAGTACCCGTTGTCGCGGGCCACCAGTTTTTCGTCTTGCAGTTTTTCTAATACCCTGGCCTGGGTGGTCGGGTAAGGGATTTTTAGCAGCAGGTCAAACACCGACTGGGTGTCGAGCAGGGCCACCACTTGGGCCGCCGAGACGCCCCGTTTGGCATACTCGAGTTCAAAATCGCTATCTGGTGCTTGCCACAGTTTGCGCTCCTTGTCAGGAAATTACCCCATATCACATCCACCCCCTCCACTTCAATTCACCAAATGCACGGCCACGCACGAAATTTCCACGTTCACGTTTTTGGGCAGGCGGCTCACTTCCACCGTTTCGCGGGCGGGCGGCAGGTGCTGGAAATACTGGCCGTACACGCTGTTCACGGTGGCAAAATCGTCCATGTTTTTGAGGAAGATGGTGCATTTGACCACGTTTTTGAGGGCCATGCCGGCCTCGTGCAGGATGTACTCCAGGTTGCGCATCACCTGGTGGGTCTCGGTGGCCACGTCGTCGGTGCGGAGCTGGCCCGTGGCCTGGTCCAGCGCGATCTGGCCCGATACGTACAGCGTATCGTTGACCCGCACGGCTTGGCTGTATGGCCCGATCGGCTCGGGCGCCCGGTGGCTATTGATGATGATTTTGTTCATGGCGTAGAAGAGGGGGAAAAGCCGGGGGATCCGGCGGCCAAAAATAAGGCGCAAAATCCTACTCCTACCAATATGACGGAATGATTGCCTGGTAAAATGCTTCTTCGGCTTGGTTATCAATAGTTTATAGCTTCAAGAATTTGCCACAGCGGTTCGGTTTTGGCCCCGCCGCCCGGTCGGGCAAAAAGCCTTTGCGGGGGAGGCGGCCGCGGTCGCCTGGCCGCTAAGTTGCGGGCAAGCCTAGCGGCTGGCCGTTTTTTTGCCTACCTTTGCGAGCGAAATTTTTACGGGACGGTTCGGTTCGTCTTTTTACCGTGGGGCAGGCGGCAGCTTGTTCCTCTTTCGCAATATCATGGCCACTAAATATGTGTTTGTTACGGGCGGGGTTACTTCCTCATTGGGGAAGGGCATCATCGCCGCCTCCCTTGCCAAGCTTTTGCAGGCCCGGGGTTTCTCGGTAACCATCCAAAAGTTTGATCCTTATCTCAACATCGACCCCGGCACGCTCAACCCTTACGAGCACGGCGAGTGCTACGTAACCGACGACGGGGCCGAGACCGACCTGGACCTGGGCCATTACGAGCGGTTTTTGGGCATCCCCACCTCACAGGCCAACAACATTACCACCGGGCGCATTTATAACAACGTGATCACCAAGGAGCGGCAAGGGGCCTACCTGGGCAAAACCGTGCAAGTGGTGCCCCACATCACCGACGAGATCAAGCGCAACATCTTCCTGCTGGGCGAGAGCCACAATTACGACATCGTCATCACCGAAATCGGGGGTTGCGTGGGCGACATCGAGTCGCTGCCCTTTATCGAGGCCGTGCGCCAAGCCCGTTGGGAGCTTGGCTCGCAAAACGCCATCGTGATCCACCTCACCCTGGTGCCCTACCTCAAGGCAGCGGGCGAGTTAAAGACCAAGCCCACCCAGCACTCGGTCAAGCTGTTGCTCGAGTCGGGCATCCAGCCCGATATTTTGGCCTGCCGCACCGAGCACCCGCTGCCGGTGGACATCCGCCGCAAGTTGGCCCTTTTTTGCAACGTGGACCTCAACGCCGTGATCGAGGCCCAGGATGCCGAAACCATCTACGACGTGCCCCTGCTCATGCGCCGCGAGCGGCTGGACGAGATCGTGATCGATAAATTGCGCCTCCGCAACCAAAAAGAGCCGGATATTGAAACCTGGAAAGCGTTTTTGGGCAAGCTCAAAAACCCTACCGAAGAAGTTTGCATCGCCCTGGTGGGCAAATACGTAGAGTTGAAAGATGCCTACAAGTCCATCTCCGAAGCCTTTGTGCACGCGGGGGCCAGCAACGAATGCCGCGTTAACCTGCGGTGGATCAAGGCCGAGAGCCTGGCCAACCCCGACGAGGCCGTGACTGCCCTCAAAGGTGTGGACGGGATTTTGGTCGCCCCCGGCTTTGGCGAGCGGGGCATCCCTGGCAAAATCAACGCCGTGCAGTTTGCCCGCGAGCGCAACGTGCCCTTTTTTGGCATTTGCCTGGGCATGCAAATGGCCGTGATCGAGTTCGGTCGCCACGTGCTGGGCTTGGCCGAGGCCCATTCCACCGAGATGAATCCCGCCACCTCACACCCGGTCATTAGCTTGATGGAAGACCAGAAAAACGTAACCATGAAAGGCGGCACCATGCGCCTGGGCGCCTACCCGTGCCAGCTTCAAAAAGGTTCGGTGGCCCATTCGGTGTACGGCAAAACCAACATCAGCGAGCGGCACCGCCACCGTTACGAGTTCAACAACGCCTACTTGGAGCAATACAACCAGGCCGGTTTCGTCACCAGTGGCATTAACCCCGAGACCGGGCTGGTGGAAATAATGGAGTTGAAAGACCACCGTTATTTTGTGGGCGTGCAGTTCCACCCCGAACTCAAAAGCACCGTGGCCAACCCGCATCCCTTGTTCGTCAGGTTCGTGCACGAAGCCCTCCGCTTTAAAACTGAAGCCAAAGTTTAATTCCCACAACCTCGGCAGCGGCTGCAAGCCCTGCCGATGGTTTTAGGAGATTCCATGACCTGCGGTTCTTCTTGCTTTTTGCTACCTTGCCTTTTATTTATGTTCCCATGAAAACAACCGTCCTATTACTAAGCCTTGGGGTGTGGATTGGCCTGGCCCCGGCGGCATTGGCCCAAAACAGCTACCCGCGCATCGGCAAAATCACCCGCAACGACCCCCGGTTGGACCAATTGCTCGATGTCAACGAACCTATCGAGGTGGTGGCCTCCGGGTTCCAGTGGTCCGAAGGCCCGGCCTGGGTCAAAGACGGCGGCTACCTGCTCTTCTCCGACGTGCCCAAAAACCGGGTTTACAAGTGGAGCGAAAAAGAGGGCCTCAGTATTTTTTTGGAACCTTCCGGCTACACCGGGCGGCCTGGTTACAGCAATGAACCAGGAAGTAATGGGTTGATTATCAACCAAAAAGGTGAACTCGTGGCCTGCGAGCACGGTGACCGCCGCATCACGGCCATGCCCTTGCAAGGCGGGGGCAAGCGCACCCTGGCCGACCACTGCGAGGGCAAGCGGTTCAACAGCCCCAACGATATTGTGCAGGCCGCAGACGGCAGCTATTACTTTACCGACCCGCCCTATGGTTTGCCCCAGCAGGCCAACGACCCCCGCCGCGAAACCACGGGGTTTGGCGTGTACCGGCTGGCCCCCAACGGCCAGGTAACCTTGCAAGTAGGCGACCTCACCCGGCCCAACGGCGTGGCCCTCGCCCCCGACGGCCGCACGCTGTACGTGGCCCAGTCGGACCCGCTGCGGGCCGTGATCATGGCTTACCCGGTACAGGCCAACGGTAACCTAGGCACCGGCCGGGTGTTCTTCGACCTCACCCCTTGGGCGGGCAGCCCCGGTTTGCCCGGCCTGCCCGACGGCCTGCGGGTGGACCAAGCCGGTAACGTGTTTGCCACTGGGCCGGGCGGGGTCAATATCTTCGCCCCGGACGGCACCTGGCTGGGCCGCATCAACCCTGGCGAGGCCACCGCCAACTGCACCTTCGGCAACGACGGCACGGTGCTGTACCTCACCTCCGACATGTATTTGTGCCGCATCAAGCTCAAAACCAAGGGCTTGGGCTTTTAATGAACGAACGGCTGCCCTTGTTGCTCCTTAAATTCCGAAAAACTGACCCCGGCGCAGTTCTTGAAAAACTTGCTGAAATGGGCCGGGTCATCGAACCCTAATTGGTAGGCCACTTCCTTGGTGGTCTGTTGGGTGAAGTGGGCTAACCGCTTGGCTTCCAGCATAATCCGGTCTTGGATAAATTCCTTGGCCGCCTGCCCGGTTTCGGCTTTGAATATTTCGGTGAGGTAGTCGGGGCTTACGTACAGCCGCTCGGCGAAGTCGCCCACCTTGTGCCATTGGCGGTACTGAGTTTCTACCAGCCGCTTAAAGTCCTGCACCAAGCGGGCCGTTTTGGTGGCCGGGGTGGGGGAGGCCCCTTGCCCCCCCGCCCGCTTGGCCCGGTAGCTGTGCAACATAAACAACCTGAGCAAGGCCCCCAGGGCTTCGTTGTGGTAGGGCTGGCGCACGGCCAGTTCGGCCTCGAGGGCCAGCACCACCTGCGCGAGCGTGGGGGCCTGGGCGGGCGGTAGGCGCACCGGTTCGCAGGCCCCCGCTTGGTGGAACAGCCCCAGTTGGGCCAAAACCTCCGGGGCCAGGGCGTGCGTGAACAAAAAATCGGGCGAAAGGAGCAGTACCGGCCCCTCGACCTGCTGGGCCACCACTTGGTGTACCTGGTCGGGGCTGAGGAAAAACAGCGTGCCCGGCGCGATGGGATACGCCTTGAAATCGATAAAGTGCGTGCCTTGGCCCTGCTGCACCCAGATGATGGTGTAATGGGCGTGCCGGTGCGGCGGCTCGGGGGCTTCGGTATGTAGGGCCCGCATGGTTTTAAGGGCAAAGCCACCCTCGGGGCTGGGCAATTGGGCAATGGGAGGCTGGGGCATAACGGCGAGGGAATCGAGGGGTAAGGGGTAAATTAAATTCCTAGATGATAAATAGGTATGTAAAGCGTTAATTCAAAATGAGTTGATGTTGGATAATAAGATTTCGCGCGGTCAATTACGAACGTTTTTATTTTATTTAATAGACCTCTTGCGGATTAGGTTT
Source organism: Bernardetiaceae bacterium (assembly GCA_025454895.1). Taxonomy (GTDB): domain Bacteria; phylum Bacteroidota; class Bacteroidia; order Cytophagales; family Thermoflexibacteraceae; genus JALONO01. Next base: position 10,317 of record JALONO010000057.1, on the reverse strand, counting down.
TTAGCCGGGTGAAAGCCGGAATTTTCGCTTGAAATCCGCCCTTTTTTGGCCCCACCCTATCCCTCCCCGTCGGGGAGGGGACGCAATTTCGGGCCTAGAAAGGGTAATTTCAAAGGATTTTAGTCTAATCTGCAAGAGGTCTAATTAACTAACTGTATTATGAAAAATATTTGCTTCTGAATATGTATTAATATCGTTATCAAATTCAGTCTTAAAAACAATTTGTTTTACCGCGAAAAACAATCTCTTTCAAGCCAATTTAAAACTAAGTTAATTTAAAGGTGAAAGGCAAGAAGTTAAAGAGTTTAAGTACAAAAAAACCGAGCCTAAACCAATGCGGGCGACCAAAATTAATCTCTGCGATGCGTAAAATTCGGTGCATACTCAATAAAGCGAGTGGCCCAACCATCGTAAATATTTTAAGCGACAAGTTGCAACGGGGTGGCGAGGTTCGCCGTTACCTTTTTGATCACACAATTGAGCAACCTGACACGATATGAAACTTTCCCCCACTTTTTGGGCCTGGCCCCTGCTGCTAGGGGCCTTGGCCGCCTGCCAAAACGAAGAGGTAACCCGGGAGGGCTACCGGCCCATTTACCTGAGCCGCCAAGAGGCCACCCGCGTTTTTGCTAGCCCGGCCCGCCCTTTGCGCCAAACCGGTAAAATTTACACGATAGGCCGGTGGGTATTGGTCAACGAGCTTTACCAAGGCATTCACATCATCGACAATACCAATCCCAGCCAGCCGGAACGGGTGGGGTTTATCAACATCCCCGGCAATGTGGACATGGCCGTGAAGGGGACTCAGCTCTACGCCGACAATTACACTGATCTGATCACGCTGGACATCAGCGACCCCAGTAACATCCGGGTAATGAGCCGCTTGGAGAACGTGCTGCCCCAGGGTAACTGGACCTTCCCCAACCAAACCGACGTGGTTTTTGAGTGCCCCGACCCGGCCAAGGGCGTGGTGGCCGGTTGGGAAAAAGCCATGCTCACCAACCCGCGCTGCCGGAGATAACCAAGTTGCGTCTAATTTATTCACTAACCTCATTATCAGCTTTTTGCTATGCGATATTTACACCTCTTCCTCATTTTGGGCCTGGCCTGGGCGGGCCACAGTTGCGCCAGCGACTCGTTCTCGGTAGCGGCCGAGCGCACCGTGGGCCAGGGCGGCTCCATGGCCCGGTTCGCCATTGTGGGCAATACGTTGTACACGGTGGATAACACCAACCTGCGGGTTTTCAACATCGGCGGCGAGCAGCCCTTGGCCGCTGGCACGGTGCCCATCGGCAATAACATCGAGACCATTTTCCCGATGGGGCAGAACCTGTTTGTCGGTTCGCCCACCACCATGTACGTGTACAACGTAACCGATCCGCTGCGGCCGGTTTTACTTTCGTCGCTGCCCCACGTTACGGGCACCCCGTGTTTCCGCGACCCGGTGGTGGTGCAGGGCAACTACGCCTATGCCACCTTGCGCGCCGAGACCCGCAATTGCGGTAACACCGTTGTGGAGAGCATTTTGTCCATTATGGACATCAGCGACTTGCGCGCGCCCCGCGCCGTGCATCGTTTGTCGCTCACCAGCCCGTATGGCCTGGGCTTGCGCGGCAACGCCCTGTTTGTTTGCGAAGGTAAAAACGGCCTGCGCGTGTTTGACCTCAGCAACCCCACGGCCCCGGCCCAGCGCAGCTATCTGCCAGAGGTGAAAAGTTACGATGTGATCCCCCTGGCTTCGGCCTTGCTGCTCATTGGGGAAGACGGTTTTTACCAATACGACTATTCAGACCTGCGCAACTTACGGCTGCTCAGCAAAATCCCCGTAACCAGATGAGGCGTTGGTGGAAAGGGAGTTGCCTGGGCGGCATGGCCGCCCTCTGGGCAGGCTTGGCGGTGGCCCAAAACCCGGATAGCGCGGCGGTTAGGCCCCTGGTGCCCACCCGGCATTGGGTAGTCAAATTCGCCCCCCTGTTTTTGCTCGATCCCGAGCCGACGGTGCAATTTGGCGTGGAACGGGTGCTCAACGCCCGCACCAGCGTGCAAGTTGAGGCGGGCTACGGGGCATTTGTGTTCAACCAGATGTACCAAACTTCTCGGGTGCGCGGGCCATTTGCCACCTGGCGCGCCCGGGCGGAGGTCCGCCACTTTTTTGAGCGGGCTACTTCGCGCAACTATCGCCCGGCCCCTTATGGCAGTTATTTTGCCGGGGAGATTTTTTATAAACAGGTGGTCATGCCCTTGCAGGTCGACGTGGAGCGATTGGCTTATATCGAGACCGAGGCCTACGATGCCCACCGCCAAGTAATGGGTTTTCATTTTAAAGTGGGAGCGCAGGAACGCCTGGGCAACCGCTGGGTAATTGATGGGTACTCTGGCCCAGGCTTTCGTTATGTGAAGGTAGTGGCCCCGGATCGGCCGGCCCCCCTCCCTTGGAACGATGATCCCTGGGTGAGGGAAACCGATTGGTGGTTTATGGATCCGGTGGAGCAGGTGCTGCCCAGTTTTACGATGAATATTAAAATCGGCTATGTTTTTTAAGATGTGCAGTAATTTCGGCAACTCCGTTACCCATTTTGCCATTGATGATACGCGCGGGACTGACTTTTATTTTTCTGGTTATCAGCTGGTTATCGGTATTAGCGCAAGCGGTTGACCCCGAACCAGTACCGGTTTCGCCCGGCCACCGCTGGGTAGCTAAGCTGGCCCCCTTCACCTTATTTGACCAAGAACCTACTATCCAACTGGCCTTGGAACGGGCCTGGACTACCCGCTGGAGTGGTCAGTTGGAACTGGGCTACGGCTGGTTCAACCCAATCACCTTTATCGGGGTGTACGATGGGACGCAGATCAGCACTTGGCGGCTGCGCCCGGAGGTCCGCTATTATTTTGCCCGGGCCGCCCGGGCCAACTATCGCCCCGCGCCCCAGGGGATTTACCTGGCCTTGGAGGGCCTGGTCAAAAACGTAACGATGGATCGCTTGACCGTGCTGGACCGCGGGGCTTACTTGGAAGAAGTGCCCCACACCGCCCAGCGGTGGGTGGGGGGCGGCCACTTCAAACTGGGCATCCAAAGCCAAGTGGGCCGCCGGGTTTATATAGATGGTTATTTCGGCTTTGGGGCCAGGCATATCCGAGTTACCGACCCCGACAACCCATTTGGGGCTTCCGCGCTCACTAGGATAGATTTTTTCCGCCTTCCGTTGCGCGAGGCGGGCCAGTTGACTGCGGGCAGTATTGCCCTGGGCTTTAAAATCGGCTATGGTTTTTGAGGGATTGAATTATTTTTGGGCAGTGGGCCGCCTTACCCACTATTTTTTGTGCATAACCCTCATCTTCAATCCCTTGCGCTTTTCATGATCATCGGCGTAATTGATATTGGCACCAACCAGTTCCACGTGTTGGTAGCCCGGCGGCATCCGTCGGGCCAAATGGAGACCCTCCTGCGCGACGACCGACTGGTACGTCTGGGCGAAGGCGGGATCAACGACGGCCACATTACCCCGGCGGCGATGGAACGGGCCATGGCCACCCTGCGCGACCTCCGCGCCGTGCTGGATGGCTATGGGTGCGAACAAATAGTGGCCGTTGCCACCAGTGCGGTGCGCAACGCCCGCAACCAGGCCGAGTTTTTGGCCTTGGCCCGCCAACAGGCCGGGCTGGACGTGCAGGTGGTGGACGGCGACACCGAGGCCCAATTGATTTACGAGGGCATTAGGGCGGTGGTGCCCATTGCCCAGCCCGCGCTCATCATGGATATTGGCGGGGGCAGCGTTGAGTTTATCCTGGCCGGCCCGGCCCAGGTACTTTGGAAACAAAGCTACGAGATCGGTACCCAGCGGCTGCTGTACCGGTTCCATACGGTGGATCCCATCCCGGTCGATAGTGTGCTGCAATTGAACAAGTTTTTGGCCAAAACCTTGGCCCCGGTGCTGGCCGCCGCTGCGGAGCATCGGCCCACCGAGTTGATCGGCTCGGCCGGCTCGTTGGAGACCATTGCCGACATTTACGCCCGCCAGCACGGCCGCCAGTTGTACGACCAAAGCCGGGAGTTTCGGCTGCCCAAGGCGGGTTTCCAGGCCGTCCACCGCGAGTTGTTGCAAAAAAACCGCTACGAGCGGGCCGACATCCCCGGCATGCCCGCCCACCGCCGCGACATGATCGTGGTAGCCTCGTGCTTGGTCGACTTTATCGTGCGCAGCCTGGGCTTCGGCGAAATCAGGGTGTGCTCGGCCTCACTCCTAGAAGGAGCCTTGGCCCGGACCTAAGCCAGGCCCGAAAACTGGCCACACTTTTGCGGCAACTTTTGAAAAAACATGCGAATGATACGGCTTGGGCGACTCGGGCTGGGGTTAATTTTGATGCTGCTTATCAATGGCTTGGCCCAGGCCCAGTCATCCCTGCCCGATACCCTGGCCCCGCCCTCATACGATACCACGTTTATCGAGAGCTACCGCGACCGCCTGTGCGTAACCGTGGGCCTGTACCAACGGTCGTTTGGGGTGGCGGTATCGGACCCCCAAAGCGGCGGCAACCTCTCGTACCTGGCCAAAGGAGTAAACGCCCTGGGGATAGGCATTGATTACAAATGGCTTACGTTGGAACTACAAACCAAGTTTGCCAGTAACGCCCCCGGCGAGCCTAAAGACATGCCCGCCAGTTTTTTTGGGCTTCAGTTTGGCATTACCGGGCGGCGGCTCTGGTTCAACAATTTTGTGCAGTCGCACCAGGGCATGTACCTCTCGGCGGCCAGTTTGCCCAATGTGCCCATGCCCGGCGTAACTCCCGGCAGCCTCGTGCGGCCCGACTTACGCAATTTCACCTACTTAGCCAGCCTCAACTACGTGTTCAACCACCGCCGGTATTCGCAAATGGCCGCGCTGTGGCAACTGGACCGCCAAAAACGCAGCCGGGGCACGGTGGTAGCGGGCCTGTCGGTGTTTTTAAACCGCCTCAACGCCGACTCGCTGCTGCTGCCCAATAATTTGGAGGGCGAGTTTAAGTTCCCTACCGATTTCACGAGTTCTACCAGCCGGAATTTAGGTTTTAACGTGGGTTACCTGCACACGTTTGTGGTAAAACAGAAGTTTTTCCTGCACCTGGGCCTAGTGCCAGCGGCCGTGTGGCAAAAAAAGAGCTACTACCTAGATGGCCGCGAAGTGCTAACCCGCCAAAGCGTGGAAATGGTGAACGAAACCCGGCTGGCCCTTGGTTACAACGGCATCAAAAACTACGCGGGGGTTTCGTTCACCAACTATTATTTCTCCGAAAACTTGTTTCAAGACCAATACAGTTACTTGGATTATAGCTACACTTTCCTACGTTTCTTCTACGGGTTTCGGCTCAAAGTAAAGCGCGTGCCCTTGGTAGACAGGTAGTTAGTAACTATTCCACCTGCACGCGGGTGGTGCTGGTGTGGCCGTTTTGCCGCACTTTGAGCAAGTACAGCCCCGGCGGCACCCCCGGCAGCTCGAGGGTTACGGGCTGGCCATTGCCTTCCGGGGCGGTTTGCGCGCGGGCCACCCGGCCCAGCAGGTCAGTTAGGGTGATTTGCACCGGCCCGCCCGCCTCGGCCCGCCCGTACACGCGCCCCCGCGCAGGCGTGGGGAAAGCCGTGGCAACACCGTCGGCCGGGGCCACTATTTCCTCCTCCTCCAACCGGCCAAATGGGTTGCTGTTGTAGATGGAGTTGGGCCGCCGCGAAGTGTTTTTGAGGCTGAATTGGTTGGCGTACGCCACATCGCGCGCCCATTGGCTCACCCAGTTGCCGTACACGCCGTTGTAGGTCATGTCGTAGCTGCGGTTGGTGTTGCAGTTGCCATTTTGCACCAGGCCCCACGACCAGGCCAGCCACCCGATCTCGTTTTCCTGGAACCGCTGCATGGCATAGTTGTAGTCGATGGGCGTATTACAGTCCCAACCTACTTTTTGGGGGCCTTCGCCAATGAAAAACGGGATGTTGAGGTTCTTTACGTCATTGGCCAAGTTGTTGATCAGCGTATTACCGCCAGTAGTCCAATAGGTGTGTACCGAAAACAAGGTTTTACGTTGGGGGTCGCTGTTAAAAATCTCGCTCCAGGTGCGCTTGATTTGCTCGAAGTTTTGACCGTAGCCAGTAGCATCTACCACCAGCGGCACGGTGTAGCCCGCTCCTCGCAATTGGCTAATGGCGTTTTTGTACTTGTCTTTAAAGGTTTGATCGCTCACATTGCCGTCTCCGGCCTCGTTGGCGATGTTGAGCAGGGTCCATTTCCTAAAATCTTGGATGGCCTGTTTTACATCGCTGCGTTTCCAATAATCGAGGCAGGTTTGCAGTTTGTTGATGTCGCCAGTGGCATCGCTCAGGGTTACAATGGCAATGGCCCGACCGCGGGTTACGCAGTTGTAGAGGCAGTTTTTAAGGTCTTGGGCCGAACCGCTGGTATTCCAGAAAATCCGCACTGAATTGGCCCCGGTTTGTTCAATTTGCGGGAAGGTGGACCAACCGCTTTTGTCATTGGACCAAACGAACATTTCGTTCACCCCGCGTAGGATTACTTTCTCCCCATTTTGGGAATACAGGTGGCGGCCGCTCAGGTACATCTGCGCGCGAAGACCTGCGGGCGCGAAGTCCAAAACGGCAAACAGCAAAAGCAAAAAGTAAGTGGATCGGTTTTTCATTTTCGTAATTAATTAAAAGAAAGAGAAGGAATAAAATCAACTTCATAGGCAGGCAAACTATTTTTTAAATTATTATTAATAAATATACTAAATTGAAATATTCGTCAAGTACCCTCACTGATCTCACGAAAAAATCTATTTTGGCAGAAAGAGGGATGGCTTTCATTTTTTGTCAATAATGGCAATTAAATTAGGGTGGATTAGGTTAAAAAATCTTGCTGATTAAATGACAAAAACGATAATTTTTGAATGAGGAAAAGAGATGCTTGGATAGAGGACAGAAAGAGAGAGTATTTCTCAAAATCACATAACTCTGTCAAGTAATCATTGGCGGTGAAACAAGGCTAATGACATAAATATTTGACTTCATTCCAAAATTAGATAGCGATTGCGTGTTTCGTATTTTGTAAGTGATTGCCAATCAAATGGAACAACCATTTAATCATGCAATCATTTAGTCATTTTAGTAGTAAGCAAGTGGTAGCAAAAAGCCCAGGCCAGGGTAATGTGTATTGTCCTTTACTCCTGGCCTGGGCCATCCATTTGCCTTTACGAGTATCCCAGCGGCCCTATTGCAGCCGCACGTCGTCGAGGAAGATGGGGTCGGTTACGTCGCCTTTGTTGCCAAACTCCTGGAACACCACGCCCTTGAGTTGGGCGGCCCCGCCCAGGTCGCTCAGTTTCAGGATCACCTCCTGCCACTCGTCGGGCTTGACGGTGATGACCACGCCCTTGTTTTTCTCGGCGGCGGCCTCGTCGGTGTCGCGGTAGAAGACGAAGATTTTCTTCTCGCCGCCCTTGCCGCCGTTGATCCAGAACTTGAGGGTAGTGTATTGGGCCACGCTGATTTTGTTGGGGCGGTTGAACCACAGCGCGCTCCAGGCGGGGTAGGTAACGGCCAGCGAGCGGCGGCCGCTCTTCACGGTGCCGGCCTCGTCGAGTTTCACCTTGGCCCAGCTCCAGTTTTGCCATTCGTTCACCAGCCCGTCTTCAAACATAAAGAAGCCCAGGCCCTTGGGCGAAAACGCGAGCGCGGAAGCGGTTTGCCCGCCGTCGGTAACCACGGTAATGGGGGCTTTGTCGGTAAGCCCGGCGGGCACTTTCACCTTCACCTCGGTGGCTGAGCGGCCCACGATCTCGGCGGGCAGGGTGCCAAAGTTGACCCCTTGCAGGTTGTCGAATATTTTGCCGGTAATGGTGACCACCTCGCCGGGCAGGGCCTCGGTGGGGACAAATTTGTCGACCACCGGGGGCGGTTGCATCACCTTAAAATCCACCAAGCGCTGGGTGGCCTCGCCGCCGAGGTTGAGTAGGGTGATTTTCTGCACCCCGTACTTGGCATCGAGGGGCACGCGCACCATCAGCACGCCGTCGGTGTTGAACACGGGGTTGAACCGGGCGTTCACTTGGCCAAACAGCACGCGCTGCATATCGGCCAGGCCGGCCCCTTTGAGCGTGACCAAATCGCCGGGCAGGGCCTCGACGGGGAGCACTTCGGTTACTTCGGGCGTGGGGTTTACGTCGTTTTGGCACGCGGTTGCGCCCCAGCCCAGCAGCAGTATTCCGATATATTTAAAAAGGTTTTTCATACGTCTTCCAAAAAGAAAAAGTGGCGTGGAACAAGATTAGAACTGATAAGGCGCGGCGGCTTCCAACAAGCGGGGGTTGCGGTCGGTTTCCTGCTGCGGGATGGGCATGATGAAATCGTTGTCGGTCGGCGTTACCCTGAACGAGCCCACGGTGGTGGCGTTGGAGTACGTGCCGCGCTCCTGGGCCGCGATGATGGCCTTGGCCCGCGCCCGGTCGATCCGCCCCAGGTCGTACCAGTAGTCGTGCTCCAGGAACAGCTCCACCCGGCGCTCGCGCAGCAGGTCGTCCTGGCTGATGCTGGTTACGTTGGGCAGGCCCGCCCGCTGGCGCACCCGGTTAAACGAGGCCAGAGCGGTGGCATCGCTGGTGCTGGGGGCCCCGGCCATCACGGCCTCGGCGTGGATGAGCAGCACTTCGGCAAACCGCAAAACGTTGGTGTTTACGCCAGTGCGCATGAAAAACACGGGGCCGTCGGGCGAGGTGGGCGAGCCTACAATGTACTTGCGCAGGCTGGCGTGGGTGTTGCTGATAAACTGGGTGGTCGGGTAGGTGTAGCCGTTGGGGTTGGTTTTGGAAGTCAACTCAGGATAAAAATCGCCGGGGGTCATGATCGACGGTTTCTTGCGGCGGTCGTTTGGCTCGTAAGCCCGCTGGATGTCGATGGAAGGCGCAACTGAGCCCCAGCCGTCGCCGGTTTCGGTAATGCCCTGGCCATTAGGGGCAAAGTAGGCCTGGTTGGTATTTTGCTGGCCCCAGCAGTCGGGGCAGGCCACCCATTGCCAGGCAAAGATCGACTCCTCGTTGTTGTTGCGCTTGGTTTTGAAGATGTCGGCGTACTCGTTCAGCAGGTTGTACACGCCCGAATTGATGACCTCCTCGGCCTTTTGACGGGCCTTGGCGTAGTCTTTTTGGTACAGATAGACCTTGGCCATCAGGCTTTTGACCGCCCCGCTGGTAACGCGCCCGGCATCCTGGGCCCCGTAGCGGAGGGGGCAGTTTCTCTCGGCTTCTTGCAAGTCGCGGAGGATGAACGTGTACACGTCTTCGGCCCGGTGGCGGGGGAGGCGGAAATCGCCCGTGGCCAGGGCCTCGGAGTTCTCGATAATGGGCACCGCGCCCCAGGTGCGCACCAAGTAAAAATAGGCCAGGGCGCGCATGAACTTGGCTTCGCCCACGGCCCGGCTTACCAGGGCAGGGTCCACGCTGGTGGCCTTGACGGGCAAGATGTTGATCACACTGTTGGCCATGCCCACCACCTTGAACAGGGCGCCCCAGGCTTCGGCCAGGCGGGGGTTGTCTTGCCGCACGCTGAATTTGAGGAAGGGGTCGTAGTTGGGGTCGAAGCTGTGCAGGTTGCCCCCCGCCAAGTCGCCAATGGCGTACACGGCCTTGTCGTTCAGGTTAAACCACGGGTGGCCGTACAAACTGGCCGTGAAGGCGCTTATCTGCTCGGGGGTTTGGTAAAAGTTGTCGACCGTGATCTGGTCAAGCGGCGGCTGCTCCAAAAACATTTTGCCGCAACCGGGCGCGGCCCAAACCAAGCAGGCCGCCAAGGTGTATCTGATGATTGTCTTTTTCATTTTCGTTTGTCGGTTATGGCCGGGGCGGTTTTCTCCGCCCCGGCCCAAGGTTTAGTTTTCTTTAAAATTCCACGTTAATGCCCATGGTGTAGCTGCGCGGGTTGGGGTAGTGCCCGTTGTCCACGCTCATGAGCAGGGCATCTTGGTTATAGGCCCCCAGCTCGGGGTCAAAGCCCGAATACCGGGTAAACGTTTTGAGGTTTTGCACCATCGCATACACGCGCAGGCGGCTCAGGCGCAGGCGCTGGGCCAGCGGGGCGGGCAGGTTATAGCCCAGCGACAAGTTCTGGACGCGCAGGAACGAGCCGTCTTCGATGAACCGGTCCGACACGCGGGTATTGCCGTTGGGGTCGCCCAGCACCATGCGGGGCAGCGTGCCCTCGGGGTTGGCCGCGCTCCAGCGGTCGGTGGCCACCCGGCGCAGTTGGTTGTTGAACACCCCGTTCAGCCCTTCGGTGTAGCGGCGGGTAAAGTTGAAGATGCTGTT
>JALONO010000056.1 GCA_025454895.1 Bernardetiaceae bacterium | reverse complement strand
TCATAAACCGACTCGAGCAGTCCTGGCCCAAGCTGCAAATGAATGCGATAGGCAACATCGACGATGATCCGGGCAATTTCGTTTTCGTGCATTGGCCAAAGGGTTTAGTCTTGCGGAGAATTGTTTCGCAACATTATGATTTTTTCTCACAAATGATGTTTTCTCGCAGACGGTGTCTCTCGCACATGTGGATTTCTCGCAAAGCCGCTAAGACGCAAAGGTGGTTTTCCGGTAAAGTCGCAAAGGAGAGGTTTTTAGTTCTACTAGCTGCCCTAGCCCTTGACTTTGGAGCCAGGTTTGACCATCTTTGGCCTGCCAAATCGGTCTTTCCAGAAATCCCTATCCTGCCGCTTCCTAAATTGAGTAATGGTTGCTTCAATCACCATGAGATTATCCATTTCTGCTATGCCCAAGCCATTTTTACTGGTAATCGGCTGTCTGCTAACCGCCTGGGGCCTAGCTAGCTGCGGCCAAGCACCCGCTGGCAACGAAACCACCGCCGAGCAAGCCGCCACCGAGGTCCCCCCGCCCAGCCCTGGTTACGGCCATTTTACCGAGGCCGGCGACTCGTTGCTGCTGCCGCCGTTCGAGATCGCGGTGGCCCTCAGCCCCAAGGCCGAGGCCAAACTGGCCGCCGACCGGGAAACGGTCATCGTATCCGCCTCGTTCAGCGGCGCGCGCAGCCAGGAAAACCTGGATAATTTCGACATCATGGAAGCCCTTGAAGCCCAAGGACTCGACGTAGAGCTGCGCCAAGAACGGGTAGCTAAATTTGCCGGGCTTAAAATCGCCAAAACCTTGTACGACTCCCTGGGCGAGAAGGACTTAATGGTGCTGGTGAACGTATATTCCGGCCGCCGTTCGTCGGAGAACAACCTGCTCTCGTGCGGGATCGTGCAGGACCGCCTGGCCAAACTCCAAGGCCAGCGGCACACCATCACGGGCAAACTCATTTACGGCGACGAGTAGCTTGGCGACGCGCTCCGTTTCGCGGGTTTGGCGGCGGTTGGGCCGAGGGCTGGCGGGCCTGCTAGGTCTGGTGGGCCTACTCGCAGCCCTGCTGCTGGCCCCGGTAGACCGCACGCCCTTCGCCCAAACCGATTATTTCGCGCAAGACCAGGCGCAACTGGCCCAAGTGGACTTCCGGTTACCGCCCCGGCCGGACAGCCTGCGGGCAGGCTGGGCCAAGGTGAACATTACCCCGCCAGAACCTGCCTACTTGGCGGGTTACGGCATTAGCCGGGGGCAATACACCGCCGTACACGACTCCACCTTTTTGCGGGTTATTTATTTGGCCCAAGGCTCCCAGCAAGCCGCCATTGTGGGGGCCGACTTGGCGGTATTCCCCCCGCGGGTGGTGGCGGCCCTGCCCCGTCATTTACCCGATGATGGCCCCTCGGTGGCCGAACTTTATTTTACGGCCACCCACACCCACCACGGGGCCGGCGGCTGGGCCGACCACCCGGCGGGGCGATTGCTGGCCGGGCCGTTTTCAGCCAAGGAGGTGGAGCGGCTGGCCCAAGCGGTGGCCCAGGCCCTGGCCCAGGCACGCGCCCAGGCCCGGCCCGCGCAGGTGGGCTTTGCCAGCATGGCCGCCCCGGCGTTTGTGCACCACCGGCTGGTAACCGGCCGACCCGTGGACGACCGGCTCCACTTACTTAAAATAAGGCAACTGGCTGGCCCCGAGGCCCTAGTGGTGGCCTACCAGGCCCATGCCACTTGCAACGTGCCGCACCTGGCGGAGCTTAGCCGCGACTACCCCGGCTACTTGGTGGATGCGCTGGAACAAAGCCCCGCCCGGCCGTTTGCCCTGTTTGCCGCCGGGGCCGTGGCCAGCCACGCTCCGCATTTGGCCAACCAACCGGAAGGCTACGGCCTGGCCCAAGGTTTGGGTGAGGGACTGGCCGCGCTGGCCCGCTCTTGTGCCGATACGCTGGCCACCCAGCCCGTGGACGGGCTGGGCTGCTGGCAAATCCCGGTGAGTTTTGGCCCGGCCCAGTTGCGGGTGAGCCAGGGCTGGCGCGTGCGTTCTTGGGCCTTTGATGCCTTGCTCGGTCAGCGTGAGTTATTTATCAAAGTATTGAAAATCGGAAAGTTGACCCTCATTGGCCTGCCCGCCGATTACTCCGGCGAGTTGCGGCGGGAGTTAGACCAACGCCTGCCCCCCGGCACCGGGCCACTGCTCATCACCAGTTTCAACGGCGGCTACACGGGCTACCTCACCCCAGACCATTATTACGACACGCTGGTGGCCCCCGAAATACGGGAGATGAACTGGGTAGGCCCCGGCAAAGGCGAAATGACCCAACAATTGCTCGAGGCGATTTTACGGAAAGGGACAGAAAAGTAATCCTAAAACCAAAGACAGACTGCGCCATTCGCTCTGTAAACACCTGAAAAACAACAATGTCCATCATTTTTTCAGATGATTAACTTAACCAGTTAAGCCCCGCTCATTCAATCACCCTCGGCACCCGGAAAAACACCTCGTCGTGGTCGGGGGCACTGGCCAGGGCTCGGGCGCGCGGCAGAGGCTCGCCGATCACATCGGGGCGCCAAGTGTCAGTTTCCAGGGTGGCATGGGTGAGCGGCTCCACGCCATTCGTGTCCACTTCGGCCAGTTTGTCCACCCAAGCAATGATGTTGTTGAGGCTGGCCAGCATTTTCTGCTCGTCGGCCGGGGCCAGGTTGAGCCGGGCCAGGTGGGCGATTTTTTGCAGGGTTTCGCGGTCAATTTGCATGGGCGGCGCGGTTGTTTTGGGCAAAACTACCCCCAATTTGCCAACTAACCAGCGGTTTGGCCGGGCGGGCTAGCCTCGCCCCACGCCCGTACCGATGAGTTCCAGCACATCGTCGAGGTATTCGCGGGTGTTGCTCAGGCGCGGCACTTTATGCTGGCCGCCCAGTTTGCCCCGCCGGGCCATCCACTCGTAAAAAGTGCCCCGGGGCACGGCGTGGACAACTGGCAGCACCAAGGCCAGGTCAAACTGACGCTTGGCATCGTAGTCGGAGTTGACCTGCCGTAGCCCTTCGTCCAGTTTGGCCGTGAACAAGGCCAGGTCGTTCGGCTCGCGCTCAAACTCCACCACCCACTCGTGGCCGCCTTTTTGCCCGGCCCCAAGGTACACCGGGGCGGCGGTGTAGTCGTTCACGAGCGCGCCCGTGCAGGCACAGGCCTGGGCCAGGGCGGTGTCGGCGTTCTCGACCACCACTTCTTCCCCAAATGCATTGATAAAATGCTTGGTGCGGCCCGTAATGCGCACCCGGTAAGGCTCGCGGGAGGTAAAACGCACCGTATCCCCGATTTTGTAACGCCACAGGCCACCGTTGGTTGAGATGACCACGGCGTAGTGCTTGCCCAGTTCCACCTCGTCCAGCCCCACGGTTTTGGGGTGCTCTTCGTGCCAATGCTCCATCGGGATAAACTCGTAGTACACCCCGTAGTCGAGCATGAGCAACAGGTCTTCACTGTCTTTTTGGTCTTGGATGCCAAAAAAGCCTTCCGAGGCGTTGTAGGTTTCCAGGTAGTGCATCTGGCCGGAGCGGATCAGTTGGTTGAACAACGCCCGGTAAGGCGTGAACGACACCGCGCCGTGGAAAAACACTTCGAGGTTGGGCCACACTTCGCTGATGTCGCGCTTGCCCGTGATTTCCAGGATGCGCTGGAGCAGCACCACCGTCCAGGTGGGCACGCCCGACAGGCCGCGCACATCTTGCCCGATGGTGAGGTGGGCGATTTTATCCAATTTTTCTTCCCATTTGTCCATGAGGGCCACTTCTAAGCTGGGGGTGCGCAACCACTCGGCCCAGATGGGCAGGTTTTTCATCAACAGGGCCGATACATCGCCAAAATAACTATCCGGGTTATCGGGATTTACTTGGTACGAGCCGCCGATGCCCAGGTTTTTGCCCATGAACAGCTTGGTGTCGGGGTAGTTGTGGACGTAGAGACAAAGCAGGTCTTTGCCGCCTTTGTAGTGGCAGTCGTCCAGGGCCTCGGCCGATACGGGGATGAACTTGCTACGGGCGTTCGTCGTGCCCGACGACTTGGAGAAACACTCGATGTCGCTGTCCCACAGCAGGTTCTGCTCGCCGCGCATCATCCGCTCAATGTAGGGGAACAGGTTTTCGTAGGTCGATATGGGAACTCGCTGCTTAAACAGTTCGCGGTTTTTTACCAGGTCGATATAACCATACTGACGGCCCCACTCGGTGGTGGCGGCCCGTTGGGTCAGGTATTCGAATACTTCTTGCTGCACCTCGTGAGGCTGGCGCATGAACCGCTCAATTTGCGGGTAGCGCATCTTCATCAACCAAACCAGCAGGGAGTTGAGTAGTTCCATGACACAAAGCAAGTAAGTGTTGTTGTGGTGCTCCGGCTCACCTGGGGCATTGCCTTGATGGCCAGGGGCTAGGTAATGGCAAAATTAACCGATCGGCGCGCAAAATTACAACTCGGTTGAGCCAGGCCACGCTCCGTTGCCTCCGCTTAAGTTTGGCGCAAAAATTCGTTCACCAATTGTTCCCACTCTTGTTCGATCGGGGCTTGGGAGAAGGCCCGGCCCGCCCGGTGGTACCAGTACGCCGCGTTCCGTTCGTCGCCCTCGTGGCGGTGCAGGTGGGCGTGCAGTAGGCAATAAGCGGAGGTTTCCCGGCTCTGCGCAATGTCGTGGGCGGCTTCCCAATCGCCCCGGCCCAAGTACCAAAGGGCGCGTAGCAACTCGTTGGCCTGGGCCGGGGGCTGCGGCTGGGCCAAGCTCTGGGTAAAATCCGACAACGTCATCATCATGCGGCGAATTTATGCTAAAATGATTTAATGATTGCATGACTAAATGATTGTTCCGCTTGGTTATCAATCATTTGTAAAATCAGGAATATGTAATAGCTATTTGATTTTAGTATTCGGCTTTTCATCTGTTTCCAAAAGCAAATCCAGCAGTTTCCGGCGAGCGATAATGCCGAAGCATTTCTGCCAAGCCGTTGGCCCAGCGGTTTTTTGGGATAATTTAGCGGATGGTTGGCCCAGCGGCTAACCGGGCTTCTACTATGAAATATTTTTCCTACGTGGCCGTGTTGGGCCTATTGCTGGCCGGGTTAGCCCAGCCAACGCCCGGCCTGGGCCAAACCAAACCTAACCCCGACCAGCCGCGCCTGCGCAGCGAGGGCTTCTTGGGCTTTCACTTCGATTTCCACGCCAGCCGGGGCGACACCATTGGCACCACCGTAACGGCCCAGGCCCTGGACAGCCTGCTCACCTGGGCCAAGCCCGACTACATCCAGGTGGATTGCAAGGGCCACCCCGGCATTGCCAGCTACCCCGCCCGGGTGGGCTATCCGGCGGCCTTTTTCCAGCAAGATGCCCTTAAAATCTACCGCGAGGTAACCAAACGCCACGGCGTGCGGCTGGTGGTCCATTTTTCCGGCGTGTGGGACAACGAGGCCGTGCTGCTGCACCCCGACTGGGCCCGCCGCGACGAGAACGGGCAGGCCGACAAGCAAAAAACCTCGACCGTGGGCGACTACGGCCGCGCCCATTTGATCCCCCAGTTGAAGGAACTGATCGACCGCTACCAAATCGACGCGGCCTGGGTGGACGGCGACTGCTGGGCCATCCAACCCGACTACTCGCCCCGCATGGTGGAACTTTTTAACCAAGAAACCGGCCTTACCGCCCCCAAAGCCAAAACCGACAGCACCTATTTTGCCTGGACGGAGTTTAACCGCAAGCAGTTTCGGCAGTTTGTGCGCCAGTACACCGACTCGGTGCACCGCCACCGGCCCGGTTTCCAAATTACGAGCAACTGGGCGTTTTCGTCCATGATGCCCGAGCCGGTGGACCTGCCGCTGGATTTCCTCAGCGGCGACCTGGCCCCGGGCAACAGCGTGTACAGTGCGGGTTTCCAGGCCCGTTGCCTGGCAGGCCAAGGCTTGCCCTGGGACCTTATGGCCTGGGCCTTTAGCCGCAATTGGGATGCCGCCCACCACGGGGTACACACCGATAAAAGCCTGGTGCAATTGCAACAAGAAGCCGCTCAAGTGTTGGCCCTAGGCGGCGGTTTCCAGAGTTACTGGAGCCAGGCCCACGATGCCTCGTTGCCCGCCTATGCCTTCAAACGCATGACCGAATTGGCCCAGTTTTGCCGCGCCCGCGAGGTTTTCTGCCATAAGGCCGAGATGATCCCGCAAGTGGCGGTGCTCTACTCGGCCTCCGCCTGGAAAAAAGATTTTAGCCACGGCCTTTACACCGACGGCGGCACCGAGAGCCTACAAGGCGTGCTAGCCGCTTTGTTAGATGCGCAAGTGCCCGTGGAAGTGCTGATGGAACACCACCTGCTAAGCCGCCTGGCCAACTACCCGGTGCTGGTGGTGCCCGAGTGGAGCGGGATTTCCGAGCCGGTGAAACAGCAATTGTTGCTCTACGCCCGCAACGGGGGCCACTTGCTAGTGGTGGGGGCCAAAGCCGCCGCCGATTTTGCCCCGCAGTTGGGCGTGCAAGTATTGCGCCCGGCCTATCAGTTCGCGGATTTTGCCGGGCACCTAGCCTGGGGCGACCACCTGGCGGGCCTCAGGGGCTGGCACCTGCCCGTGCGCGCCTATGCGGGCACCCGCACCTGGGGACAGGTAACCCACCCGCGCGACGTGCGCTTTGCCACCTGGCCGCTGGCTAGTTTGGCTCCCTATGGCCAAGGCCAAATGGGCGCGGTTTACGTGGACCTGGGCCGCAATTACCACGGCGGTTTCAAAGCGGCAGCCATGCGGCAGGCCATCCAGGGCCTCCTGGCCGAACTGTTGCCCCGGCCCATTTTGCAAGTGCAGGGCAGCAGCTTGGTCCACACGGTGCTGGCCCGCAAAAACGGCCGGGCCTACGTACACCTGCTTAACACGGGCGGTCAGCACCACGACCGCAACGTGTACAGCTACGACGAACTGCCCCCTACCCCGCCACTCACCGTAAGCATTTTGGCCAACGAAAAACCCCAACAGATTATCCAACAACCGGAAAACCGCCCCCTTGAGTTTACTTGGGAAAATGGCCGGGCCACGGTAAAAGTACCGCCCGTGGCCGTCCACGTTATTTTGGAGGTGGTGAAATAATCTTGCATGATCAAACGATTGCATGATCAAACGATTGCATGATCAAACGATTGCATGATCAAACGATTGCATGATCAAACGATTGCATGATCAAACGATTATTTCATTTGATTATCAATGAATTGTATAAAAAGATACTCAATTTGGGGTTAGACTTTAGGATAAGCAGTTAGGATGTTGCCGCTAGGCCAGCACGGGCCGGGCAAGCCCGCTAGTGATCGTTCTTAGAGGAAAGGCTCCAAATCGCCCGCGCCGGGGCGCACTACCTCCAGGGCATCGTCGATACAGTCCACCACGGTGGAGGGCACGTTGCCCCCGTACCCGGAGTCGATAATCAGGTCCACCTCGTGGCCGAACTTGTCGAGCATGAGCGAGGGGTCGGTCATGTACTCGATCACCTCGTCTTCGTCTTTTACCGAGGTGGTAACCAGCGGGTTGCCTAGTTCTTGCACGATCATCCGGGGCACTTGGTGATTGGGCACCCTGATGCCCACTTGGTTCTTCTTCACCCCAAAAATTTTGGGCACTTCGTTACTTGCCTCTAAAATGAAAGTGAACGGCCCCGGCAGGGCTTTCTTCATCACCCTAAACACGGGCGTGGAAATGGCGCGGGCGTATTCGCTCAAATCGCTGAGGTCGTAGCAAATGAACGATAGGTGCATTTTGGCCGGTTTCACTTCCTTGATCCGGCAAATCCGCTCCACGGCCCGGGCGTTCAGCAGGTCGCAGCCTAAGCCATACACCGTATCGGTGGGGTAGATGATGACCCCGCCCCGCCGCAAACACTCCACTACCCGCCTAATTTTATGCGGTTCCGGGTTTTTGGGGTGGATTTCGAGATAGTCGGCGCGCACAAAGGGTTAGTTTGGGCAAATATAGGTCAACCTGGCCACGATTGGGGGCAAAACGCCGGGCTTTAGCCGGGCCAGGCGGGCAAACGGGAACAAATAAGGCGGGGCATATCCCGAGCCCACAAAAAAACCTCGGCCGGGGGCCAAGGTGCGCAAGCAATTTCAACTAAGACGGGTCATTTTTGCACCACCCAATCTTGCGGCGAGCTTTTGCCCCGCAAAACCCGGTAGCCCACGTAGCCCAAAAAAATCAAGGGCAGCACTAGCACCATCATCAGCAGGGCTACTCCGGTGCTCACTTGGGCAATGGCTCCAACCCCATCTAGGTAAAGTATCCCCGCCAAACTAATGCCCATGACCACCGTGAACACGATGGCCCAATAAGTAAGGTGGCGGTACAAAGCCCGGCTAGACAAAGTATCGGCCTTGGCTTGGTTTTGTTGAGTCTCTAGGGTTTCTAACCCCAGCAAACGGCCGTCAGGACCTACTTTCAAAAACGAAGAGATCTCCGGCTTATCGCGAACGCCTTTCATGCGATAAAAAAGTGAAAAATAAAAGGTCTGAAAATGAGTTGTTTAACACAATCTAAAGATGACCAGCAATGAAACCCGGTCCGGTTTGCGTCGGCTTAGCTAAATAAAAATGTAAAGGATGAGTGGCTACTCAAAGTACCTTCTCCCATAAAACCACCACATCAGGTGGTTTGTTTGCGGGGTTTGGCCAAAAGGATTGGCGGGGGCCAAAAAATAGCTTAGCCGCCCAAGAGGCGTTTCCTCAGCTCTTCCAGCTCGCGCAGGGCGGCCTCTTTTTGTTGGCGTTCCTCGGCAATAAGGCGCTCTTTCTCAGCAATTTCCTGGTCTTTCTCGGCAATCTCCTGGTTTTTCTTCTCTAGTTCGCGCTCAAAAACGTGGTCGATCTCATCTTCTACCTCCATTTGTTTGCGGAGGGCCGGGGTTGGCACGGCCCGGGTCAGTTTGTCTAGGAGTTTTTTTACCAGAGGATCCGAGCTATCGCCCTGAAAATCAAGTTGGTGCTGGTCAGAGGTAGTGAACTCTTGGCTAAAAACTTGTAGCACTTTCTCCAACTTGGTTTGGGTAAGCCCGCCTAATCGGGGTATTTGGATGGCGTAACTGTCGTGGGTGAGCTGCTCGACGAACGGCTCGCGCACGTTCAATACCTCGCCTGTAACGCCATTGCGGTACACCCGATCCACCTGTGGCACGGGCACTTCCACGTTCTCGGGCTTGAAGCCCAAGAAATAGATGGTGAGGATGGGCAGAACCGTGGCATAAGCCCCATCGCCGAAGCGGGCCTGATCCTCTTGCCGATAGTTCTCGCCCAGGTAACGGCGGAACCGCATCCCATCGAGCAGGTGCTTGGCCTTTTGCAGCTCAATGAGCACTTTTTTTATTTCCCCGGCGGCGGTGCGCACCGTAGCCTTAAAATCAAGCCGAAACACCGTAAGCCCGTAGGCCAAGTTCTCGGCCGAGGTTTCCTGGGGTTGGACGGCCAGGTCGGTTACCTCTTCGCCAATGATGGTGGAGATGAGGCCCTTGGCGATCTCCAAGTCGTCCATCAGGTACTTAAAAACGGCATCGTAAATGGGGTTGGCGATGATCACGGGCGACCTTGCTCATTTATTTAGGTGCGATCTACGCTTTTGTGGCAAGAACCAAAGACGGCTCCTCCCAAGGTCTCTCGCGTCAACCGGGACAGCTTCAATACCCGGCAGGCAGCAGACCCCACTGGCTCAAAGTACCGCGCAGGTACAGCACCGCATAGGAAAACACCAGGCCCCAAAACAGGGCGGCGGCCAGCATACAATACATAATGCGGGCGGGCCGCTCGCCAAACGAGACAGCAATGAGCGTGCCACCGATGGGCGTGAACAGCAGCGGGGTGAGCACGGCCACGCCCCACATGCCGTAACGCCGCCACACGCGCACCATGCGGCGGCTCCGGGCCGAAAAACGGCGGCGGTTTTTGGCAAACCGGGCCAACAGCCACCGGCGCAGGGGCGCGCCCCCGTAGGTGAGCAGGGCCACGGAGGCCATCATGCCCCCGGCAGTGAGCAGTACGGTGGGCAGCAGCCCTAAATTGAGCGAGGCGGCCGCCAGCGGGCCAAAAATGAATTTGACCATGCTCAGGGCAAAAACGGGCAAGTATTTGGCGATTTCGGCCCAGGTTTCCAAGGGTTGCGGGGTTATTTACCTTTAAAAACGGCCCGGCGTTTCTCTAAAAAGGCCGAAACGCCTTCTTTAAAATCTTCCGTGGCGAAGCAGTGGGCCTGATTGACCGCCTCGGTGTCCAGGGCTTGGGCCAGGGTGCCGGCCACCCCCACTTGCAGGCCGGCTTTGATCTGGGCAATGGCCACACTTGGCCCGGCGGCCAGGCGTTCGGCCATTTTCTGCACGGCGGCATCCAGGCCCTCGTCTTGGAAAACGTGGTTCACAAAGCCGATCTCCAACCCTTCTTCGGCGGAGATTTTGGCCCCGGTGGCCATCAGCTCAAAGGCTTTTTGGTAGCCCACCAGGCGGGGCATAAAAAACGTGCCGCCGCCGTCCGGGGCTAGGCCAATGCGCACGAAAATTTGGTTGAAGGTGGCGTTGGTTTCGGCAAAAATTAGGTCGCAGGCCAGGGCGAAGTTGAAGCCCACGCCGACGCAGTTGCCCCGCACTTTGGCAATAATGGGGAACGGGCTTTCGCGCATGGCCAGCACCACCGGGTTCACGTGCTGGCGCAGGTAGTCGGTTACGCCCCGGGTGCGCGGGTCGGTGGAGCCGTCGCTCAGGTCGGCCCCGGCACTAAAATCGGCCCCGGCCCCGGTGAGGATGAGCACCCGCGTGCCATCGGTGCGGCTTTGGGCCAGGGTTTGGGCCAGGCCCGCCAAAATGCCCGGCGTAACCGGGTTTACCTTGGCCGGGATGTTGAAAGTGAAGGTTTTAATCGCGTTTTGCGACGACACCAAAAATTCGGGCGCGGCGGTTTCGGTAGGCATACCTGGGTGGTTTAATCGCTGCCAAGGGGAAGCATCGCCCTTAACAACGTTTGTGTTGAATAATTGGTTAAGGGCCGCAGTTTACGAAGAAAATAGGTGGGGCGGCACGATGGCGAGCCAAAGAATGGGGATTGGTGAATTGGACAACCTTACACCCACGGTAGCCAAGCTGGATATCTAGACAATAATCGGCCAAAAATGAGGGAAAATATTGGTTGGGGCATCCTAACCATCCAAAACGAAAGCTGTAATTGGTTTGAAGCGGCCAACAATTACCCAGCCACGTCAATCCTTCTTCTTCAAATCCCCGCGTTTGACCGACTTGATAAACTGCGCCCAGGCAAACGGGTTGAGCAGCGGGATGGACGTGGCAAAGTTGCGGGTCGCCAATCGGTCGGCTTGGTAGTTCATGTTGTACCTAAAGTTCATGCCGCCGTCCATGGGCATGGCCATCGACATCCGGGTCATTTGGTTTTGCCCCAGGTTGCGTTCCATGTTGTCGTACTTCTCCTGTTCGGGCAGTTGCAGGGCCACAAACGCCTCTTTGAACAGTTCCTCGGTGGGGTAGGGCAAAATCTCCACCTCGGGCAGGTAAGTGGCCGCCTCCCGCAGGTTGATCAGCACGGAGTAGCCGGTATCGTCCCGCCGGGGGATCACCAGCATCTTTTTCTCAAACCCCACGGCACTAAACACCACCGTGTCGCCCACCAGGGTGGGCATCGAGAAAAAGCCGAGTTGGTCAGTAAAAGTGCCGCGCCCGGCCCGGGGCACGTACACGTTCACGTTGGGCACGCCATAGGCACTATCGCCCTGCACCACCAGGCCCGAGAAAATGATGACCTTTCGCTCGCCCTGGGCTTGGGCCTCGGGGCTGGGCAACAGGCAGGCAACCAACCAGAACAACAATGCCACCAAAGGCAGGCGGCCAAGCTGGCAAAAACGGGGGCAGATCATGCGGACAGAACAGCTAGTGTGTCAAAACAAAATTAAACCAAACGGGCCGCTCCACCAATGAAACGCGGCGGCTTTGTCTTTATTAACAAAGTACGGCCTGCAATGCTACTCAACTGGTTACTCCAATAACGAAAAAAGCCGGGGCGGGGTTTTGGCGGTCAAAAGCCGATTTTCTTGGGTTCCCAACCTTGCTGATCCAACTCAGCCACGGCCTCCAGCACCTTGTCGCGCAGGGCGGCCTTGAACTTCACCAGGTTAGATGCCACTTCCGGGCGAAAGGTTGCATAAATCTGGGCGGCTAAAATCCCCGCGTTGCGCCCCCCGTTGAGCGCCACCGTGGCCACGGGCACCCCGGCGGGCATTTGCAAAATGGATAGCACGGAGTCCCACCCGTCAATCGAGTTGGACGATTTGATGGGCACCCCGATCACGGGCAGCGTGGTTACCGAGGCCACCATGCCCGGCAAGTGGGCCGCCCCGCCCGCCCCGGCCACAATGGTCTTTAGCCCCCGGGCCACCGCCGTTTCGGCATATTCAAACATGCGCTGCGGCGTGCGGTGCGCCGACACGATGGTGATCTCGAACGGCACTTCCAGTTCTTTGAGCACTTGGGCGGCCTCGGTCATCACTTTCAAGTCCGACTGGCTGCCCATGATAATCCCGATCATCGCTAACTCCTTTTAAATATTTGACAAACAATTTATTACAAGTCCAAAGCCCGTCCCCCAATTCTTTTTTTTGCGCCAGCCCGGGCTGGTTTTCATAGTTTACCCCGGTGCGGCGCCCTCTGGGGTACGCTATCGCTCCCGTGCGGATGGGCAGGTGGGCGCGCCCGTCCGGCTCCGCCAGGCCGTGCCCGCCCACCTGCCCACCCGCACCAGGGGCCCTACCCTGCCCGCCGGTCGCCGGGCGTGGCTACCGGCCGTGCCCCGGGCACTTCCCCCAATACCCGCAGCGGTTGGCAACAAGAGCCGATCAACACCGTCATCCCGCCCGCCCGGCAAAGTTTGCCCTTTTCGCCCGATCCGCCAACCCGTGGCCTAGGGCAAATCATTTACTTTTGGTGCATGGATATCTTCCGGGCATTTTGGTCTTCCCTCGGGCCATTTTGGCGCAAATTTTCCGCTTACGGGGCCGCCTTTTTGTTGCTCCGGTTCATTTACGGCCACTTGTGCAGTTTTATCCACCAATACCCGCCCAGCGGGCTGCCCGTGGCCACCCAATGGTTTGCCCCGGCCCAAGCGGTCGGCCCCCTGGCCCACCCGCCCGCCGACGAGATTTCCGGTTTAGCCCCGGCCCAGGCCTGGCCCCGCGCTTTGTGGGCCATCAACGACGGCGGCAGCCCCGCCCAACTATTTTTGCTGGGCACCGATGGTAGCCACCGGGCTACTTTTCACGTGGCGGGGGCCACCAACCGCGACTGGGAGGGTCTGGCCGCCTGCTGGCTGGACAGTGCCTACTACCTGTTCGTGGGCGACATTGGCGACAACGACGGCACCCACGACGTGAAATACATTTACCAACTGCCCGAGCCGAGACCCGGCCCCGTGCCCCCGTCCGGGCGCGCGGTAACGCCCACGCGCCGCCTGCGGTTCCGCTACCCGGATGGCAACCGCGACGCCGAGGCCCTCCTGGCCGACCCGGTGGAACGGGCCTTGTTCATCATCTCGAAACGAGAACGGCGGACGCACTTGTACAGGCTGCCCCTGCCGCCCCCCGGCGCGCCCGATACCTTGCTCACCGCCGAGCTAGCGGCCCGCCTGCCGTTCGGGTTTGTTACCTCGGCCGACTTGGACCCGACCGGCCAGCAAGTGCTGCTGAAAGACTACCGCGAGGTCTACTACTGGCGGCGGCGGCCCGGCCAGCCCCTGGCCCAGTTGCTCCAAACCACGCCCATCGCCCTGCCTTACCAAATGGAACCGCGTGGCGAGGCCCTGGCCTTTGCCCCCGACGGCCAGGGCTACTACACGCTCAGCGAAGACGTGCCCGACCACCCGCCGGTATTGTATTTTTACCCCCGACTCATCCAGAAATGATTGAAAAGTTGCCTGATAAAAACGGATTTATCCCTCATTATCAATTATTTAAAAAAAAGTGCTCAAAAATTTGGTTTTGCTGCCATCCTCCAATCATCTGAAAAACGCTGTGTAGCCACTGTTAACTAAGCCGATTTCCCTTTGCGGCCCCGGCATTGGTCACTACAATATTTCACCTCATCCCATACTTTTTCCCATTTTTTGCGCCAGGTAAACGGGCGGCCACAAGTAGCACAGGTTTTTTGGGGTAAATCGGATTTTTTGCGCATTTTGGGCATGGGGCAGGGTAGTCAGTTAGCAACCTAAAACCCGTCTGTGGGGCGGCATTGTTTGGCGGGCTGGCCCAACCAATTCGGTTTTTTTGCGTATCTTAGTAGCAAAACTTAAACTTCTCCTCCTCTAAAACTTATGCAAATTGAAGGAACCGTGGTTTACCAAGCCGCTGAAGGCGGTTTTTGGGGCGTGGTGGACGGTAACGGCAAAAAATGGCGGCTTACCAATGCCCCCGCAGGCCTGCAAAAAACCGGGGCCAAGGTGCGCCTGCAAGCCGAGCGCGCCCAAGAAGCGGTTTCCATTTTTATGTGGGGCAGCCCCGTAAAAGTATTGGCTTTTGAACTTGTTAAGCCATAAGCATTTGTTTATCAGAAAGATATAATCGTCAAATTAACAACCGTTTAATCAAACATTTGCCATGCAATATTTATATGAGATCGGCTTTGTGGCCACGGTGCTATCGGCCTTGGGTTGGTTTTGGCGCAAAGCCTTGGGGCTAGTCGCGGGCTTTTTCGGGAAGAGCTTCTGGTTCTCGCTACTGCTGTACGTGCTGGGTTTCTTTTTTGAAGATGTCAGCTTTTTCCTCAAATTGTTCATGATGCTGCCGGTGGACCTGGCCATTTTTGTGCTGGTGATCGTGCTGGTGAACAAGTACATCACCAAGTCGCGCTGGCTGGTGGTGCTCATTGCGGCGGGCGCACTGGCGGCCAAGTTGCTGTTTTTTGACCGGATGGCGACGGCTGCCGCCGCTTGGTGGGAACAACCCGCTACGGCCACGGCCCCCCCGGCCGGTAACCCGCCCCTGGCCGCCCAAGGCGAGCTGCTACTTGACTTGGGCCAAGGTCACTCGCTGGCCGAGCTGCAACCGCTGCTGGACCGCCACGGCATCACGGCCCGGCTGGCGTTCCCCAACCTGGCCCACCCGGAATATTCGGAACTCGACGATTTTTATGTGCTGGACTTGACCTCCAACCAGGCCACCGCCGCCAACCAAGCCGCCAACGACCTACTGGCTTCGGGCCTGGTGGATGCCGTGGAAACGAACGAGGTGCTGACCCTGGACGACCCCGTGCGCGAGGCCCGGCCCCTGCCCCCCGGCGGCAACTACGGCCTTAACGACCCCGGCGTGGCCAACTTGTGGGGTTTCCAAGCCATGCAAATGGCCGACTTGTTCAACCTGTTGCGGCAAAGCGGGGCCAAACCCGGACAAACGGCCAAAATCGCCATTTTGGACACCGGCGTGGATGGCGCGCACGAAGACCTGGCCGCTAATTTCGCCTCCAGCGGCCCCCGCAACGACCGCGACGTGGTAGGCCACGGTACCCACTGCGCGGGCATTGCCGGGGCGGTGAGCAACAACGGCCGGGGCATTGCTTCGTTTGCGCCCAACAACGGCTTTGTCCAGATCACGAGCATTAAAGTACTGAGCGACAACGGCTCCGGCACTCAGCAGGACATCATCAACGGCATCATCGCGGCGGCCGACGGCGGGGCGGCGGTGATCTCCATGTCGCTGGGCGGGCCTAGCCTGGACCACGCCCAACGGGCCTACGCCGAGGCCGTGAAGTACGCCAACCGGGCCGGGGCCTTGGTGGTGGTAGCGGCTGGCAACTCCGACGAAGACGCGATCGACTACGCCCCGGCCAACGTGCCCGGCGTGATCACGGTGGCCGCAGTGGACAACGAACTCAACAAAGCCGATTTTTCCAATACAGTGGGCAGCCTCAAGATGGGCATTGCCGCACCGGGCGTAAGCATTTACTCGACCGTGCCGGGTAACCAGTACAAGTACCTCAATGGCACGTCAATGGCCACGCCTTACGTGGCCGGGCTGCTGGGCTTGGCCAAAGCGATGAACGAGACCGCCGCCGATACCGAGAGCCGCAACCAAACCGGGGGCCTCATCCAACCGGCCAAGGTAGTGGAACGGCTGCTGGCGGGGCAGTAGGGGTATGCAAAGAATAACTATGGACATCCACGAACGTAACATGCTAAATTTATGTCAATTACGAGATATCGCTAAATCGTATTTGGCCACATTGAGCACGGTGGAAAACCCGGACTTCCGCCTCGAGCAGGCTGAGTATAAAGACGAAGACGGCACCTGGGAAATCGTGGTTTCTTTTTTGGTAGAAAACTTGAATAGGCGGACATCTCCCCTTCTAGCTGTCAACATTGACCGTCCTTATGAAAGGATTTATAAATTGGTCAGGCTTGATAGCGCAAAGCAAATAATCGGGTTCTACTTTTTTAGTCAATAAGAGGCTTAATGGAGCCGAATACCGATCTGGGCCTCATCGCTCTTGGTGTGAGTATAGTAACAAGTCAAATTTGAAAAAGCGGTAGCCTCACTTCTATACATTCTCTCAAAAAATCATCTAACAATAAGCACTCAACGCGCCAGTAAAGTGATCCTTTGTCCAACCAATCAACTATACCGGTCATTGCGCCAGGGGTAGGCGGTGTTGGAGTAGCCGCGTTCCTCCCAAAACCCGAGGCGGTTTTGGGGCAAAAACTCGATCCGTTTGATCCATTTGCTGCCCTTCCAGGCGTAAAGTTGGGGGGTGATCATGCGCAGCGGGCCGCCGTGCTCGCGCGGGAGGGGTTGACCATCCACGGTGTGGGCCAGTAGCACGTCGGGTTTGAGGGCTTCTTCCAGAGCCAGGTTGGTGGTGTAAGTATCGTAGCCGTAGCACATGAGGTGGGTGGCGGTGTCCTTGGGTTGGGCCAGCACGGCCAGGTCTATCAGCCGCACGCCGCGCCAGGCCATGTCCAGCTTCGACCAGGTGGTAACGCAGTGGAAATCACTCACATCGTCGGTTTGGGGCAGGGCCAGCAGTTGGTCCCAGGTGAGCATGAGCGGGTTTTCCACCTCCCCGTCCACGATGAGCCGCCAGCGGTCAAGCGGGATATTGGGGTGGTAGCCCAGGTCCAGCACGGGCCATTTGGCGGTAACGGTTTGGCCCACCGGTACTTGGGGCATCCCGTGGCGGTTCTGCGGCCCCTTGCCTTGCGGGCGCGGGTCGGCCAGGGACGGCGAGTTGGCCATCTGTTCCTCGAAACGCCGCTTCAGTTTCAGGCGGGCTTCCACGATTTTTTCGGTCTTATCGGGGTTTTCCATGGGCAAAAAAATGGCGGTTGCCCGCATTGGTTACTCGATAAATGGATGGGCGGGGCAAAATGTTTGGTGGTTTCTTGAATTTTAGCGGGAAAGCCAAGAAGGGCAGGGCTGATCCGTTCAGAAATGGTTCCCGTCAAGACGCAAAGTCGCCGAGGTGATTGGGAGATTGGCCCCTGCGCACGGGAGCGAACGCGGACCGCACGAGAGGGGGCCGCACCGCGATCACCTATGAAAATCAGCCAGTGCTGGCGCAAAAAACCAGGCTTAGTAAACGGCCATTTCGGCATCTACCTGCTCGGCCCAAGCGTGGATGCCGCCCGTGAGGTTGAACAGCCGGGCCGGGGCCACATGCTGGCGCAAAAAGCTGATGGCGTGGGCACTGCGTACACCGTGGTGGCAATACACGGCCACAAGCCCCTCGGCGGGGAGTTGGGCCAACAACGCAGGTAGCCCGGCCGCTAACTGGCCCAGCGGGGCCAAGTGCGCACCCGGCAGGTGGCAAAGGTCGTGTTCCCAAGGCTCGCGCACGTCGAGCAGGAACCAGGGCTGGCCAGCCGCCAATGCTTCGGCCAAAACGGGGGCGGAAATGGTTTGCATAACCGGAGTAGTGGTGGTGGTTTGACAGTACGCCTCGTAGTCGGGCAGCAGGCGCACCTGGCTTTTATCGATAACCAAGCGCAGTTTGATAATGCGCTGGGTGTAGTCTAATAGATTGATAGTAAGCAGCTTACCATCTAACACGCCGGGCAATTGGGCCAAAATCTTGAGGGCTTCGTTGGCTTGGTAGAGGCCCACTAGCCCGGCCACTACGCCCAGCACCCCGGCCTCGGCGCAGTTGGGCACTTGGTGGGGGGCGGGCGGCTGCGGGAACAGGCAGCGGTATGTAGGCGACAACGGCCCCAGGTTGAACCCGGCCACCTGCCCCTCGAACTGGTGGATGGCCCCGAAAACAAACGGCTTGCCCAGGAGCACGGCCGCGTCGTTCACCAAATAGCGGGTAGCGAAGTTGTCGGAGCAGTCCACCACTAGGTCGTAAGGGGCCAGCAAAGCCAGCGCGTTCTGGGCCGTCAAAAACTCGGGATGGGGGTGCACGGCCACGTCCGGGTTGAGGGCTTGCAGCCGCTGGGCCGCCACCCGGGCTTTGGGCTGGCCCACGTCGGCATCGGTGTAAAGCACTTGGCGGTGCAGGTTGCTGGCGGCCACCCGGTCGCCGTCAACCAGGCCCAAGGTGCCCACCCCGGCGGCGGCCAGGTAAGTAAGCACCGGGCAACCCAGCCCGCCCGCGCCCACCACCAGCACTTTGGCGGCCAACAAACGGGCCTGCCCGGCCGGGCCAAACTGGGGCAACACAAGCTGGCGTTGGTAGCGCGACATAACAGAGATCAGCTAATACTAAAACGACTTAATGATTGCCTGATTAAATAATGGTTCTCCTTGTTTATCAATCATTTACAGCACCAGGAACCCGCAATTCTTATTTGATTTTGGTATAGGTGGGGCGAAAGTAAGCCAGCAGAGCAAAATTCACCTTAAAATCGGAAAAGGATTATATCTTTAAATATTTATAATATTGATTATCAATACTTTAATAGGTTAGCTATGACCGTGGTCAAGATTTTGGCCGCCCGGCCCAGCGCGTCAGTCCCAGACGCAAAGTCCCAAGATTAATTGATTGTTTGAGAGCAAAAAATAACTAAATAAATATTGATTTTTAAATAATTATGGTTTAGATTTGGGTATGGAGAATGTCAAAACCCCTCTGGCTGGGCGGAGTGCCCAAGTGAACCCCAGCAACCAATTTCTGCGGCACCATTTCGATGCCGCCGACGAACGGTACATGGACGAGCCGGCCCTGAACACCGCGCCCCTGACCCAGTTTCTGCTGGAAAGCCCCAAAACGATCCTGAACCGGGTAACCAGCCCGGACCTGCCCATGACCTACTCCCTCAACCCCTATCAAGGTTGCGAGCACGGGTGCGCATACTGCTACGCCCGCAACAGCCACGAGTACTGGGGGTTTAGCGCGGGGCTAGACTTTGAGCGTAAAATCATGGTAAAGCCCAATGCCCCCCAACTGTTGGAGGAGGCCCTGCGGCACCCGAAATGGCAACCGCAGCCGCTCATGCTGTCGGGCAATACCGATTGCTACCAGCCCGCCGAGCGGCAATACCAGATTACCCGGCAGTTGTTGCAAGTACTGCTCAAATACCGGCACCCGGTGGGTTTGATCACTAAAAATGCCCTGATTTTGAGAGATTTAGACATTTTGACCGAATTGGCCGCCCAGGATTTGGTTCACGTTTACATCAGCATTACCACCCTGCAAGAAGAATTGCGCCGGGCCTTGGAGCCCCGCACGGCCACGGCGGCCCGGCGGCTGGGCGTTATTGGCCAACTGGCCGGGGCCGGGGTGCCGGTGGGCGTAATGGCCGCCCCCATGATCCCCGCGCTCAACACCGACGAGCTGCCCGCCATTATCGAGCAGGCGGCCCAGGCCGGGGCACAGGCGGCGGGCTACACCCTGGTGCGGCTCAACGGGGCGGTAGGCCCTATTTTTGAAGACTGGCTGTGGCGTACCTTCCCCGACCGGGCCAACAAGGTACTGCGGCAAATCAAGGCTTGCCACGGCGGGCAACTGAACGACAGCCAATTTGGCCGGCGGATGCGGGGCGAAGGCCCCATCGCCGACTTGATCGCCCAAATGTTCGCCTTGGCCAAACGGCAGCACCTGGCCGGGCGCGCCATGCCCGATTATAACCTCCAAGCCTTTGGCCAACGGCCCGGCCAGCAGCTGCCGCTGTTTTGATGGGTTTTAACCCCCAGTAAACTACTGTCTATCAAGTTTTTAAACCCTATAAATAGCCAGCCTTACTCAAAAAACAAATTCACCCCAAAAAAGATCAAGCGGCTGCGTGTTCTGAAATCGGAGCCACTGGGCAAGCTGCCACTGGGCACGAGGTTGGCTAGGCCCAAGTCATACGCGACGAAAATTTGCAAGGGGACAGCCTCCAGTTCTACGCCACCGCCAAAGGTCAGGCCATAGTCGAAGCGACGCTGGTCATCGTCAACCGAGTTGCCAAATTTTAAGGACTCGGTGGAACTTATCTGGCCAATCTCGGTCTTTGATCGGCCTGCTACCGCTGCTGCCAGGTAAGGCCCGGCAAACAGATAAGGCTTTACCGCATCCAGGTCAAATTTGACCCCAAAATTGGCCGGTAGCTAGATGGTATGGAAAGTAGCCGAGCTTTTAAAGCCAAATTCCTCAATACCAGTGCCCCGAAGGGTGTAGGTAAGTCCGGTTTGCACAAAAAACAGATCGCTCACGGGCAGGTCGAGCATGGGGCCTACCATCAGGCCCAAACGGTTGTCTGTGTTCACGGTCAGATTGCCACCCCGAACGATATAACTCGCCAGGCCACCTGCTAGTCGCATACCAAACCTCATTTCGTCCGAAGCCCGGCCAGGGCGGTGCTTTTGGGGCAGAAAATCCCCAATAAGCCATTGGCCATCAAAGACTTTTGGAGAATAATCGGACGAGGCGGGGCCATTGAAGGCAACCCCTAGCGATGGTTGAAACGCCAAACTGGCAAGGCCAGGGCCTGGGCCAACCGCCGAAAGAACGCTGACCGGCGGTGAACCGGCGGGAATTTGGGCCAACAACGGTTGGCCCAACGAAACCAGGCAGAAGAAAGCTATTTGGCTGATTTTCATAAAATATTATGTTAGTGTTTATAAAATGGGGACTTTTTCATAGAATATCATTGATCCAGAAGGTGGGATAGGAACAGATAGGTCACAGATAGGTCTTGTGCAAAATCCCATTCCTACACCGAAACTGTTGGATTTAATGCGAAAGAAGGCAAATTTATTGGCATGATTTTGATAATCAAAAAATTTCTAGTTGATTGATTTAATTTATTTATTTAAGAAAAATTGTCAAGCACTCAAAATCAATAAATTATGAATTTGGGGCGTAAAAAGTAAGCTGAGTAACCAATAGAGTTTTTGCACATTGAAAATCAGATAATTGACTTAAATTGGCCTCTTGTCCGCCACCTCCATGCGCTTCGAGATTGCCGTCCGGTTGGGCAAAGGGAAAGTCCCCTCTTTGAGAGGGGATTTAGGGGTGTGTCGGCAGATAAAGTGACCACATTTGAGGTGTTGGATGGCTTTTTTAAAGCGGCTTCTAACCAATCGGCTTGTTCTTTTCGGACAAATTCAAGGCTTTAGAAAGAACGGATCAGCCCTGCCCGACGGACGACCAAAAGCTCATTCGCTTTTGGGGCGAGTTTGTGCTGCTGGCCAGGGTGGGGCCAAAAAGAGTGGAATTTAGATTTAATTTCCATTAATAAATTTTTAGTTAGCTTTATTGGAAAATCGCTGTTTAACCCGCCCGCCTTGGCCCCTCCCCAAGCAGCCGCACTACCTCGCCCCAAAACTCTCGTTTTGGTCGTCCGTCGGGGAGGGGCTTTTACATGCCATAATAGATTTATGGTCAAGAATGGTGGTGAAGTTGCAGCCAAAAGATGGTGCTTACAGCCATAGAAAATAACTCAAACAGCTTCTAAAAACTCACCTTCCCCGACCCCACCCTGGCAGCAGCACTTTCTCGCCCCAAAACTCTCGCTTTTGTCGTCCTTGGACGACAAAAGCGAGAGTTTTGGGGCGAGGCTGTGAGTAGAAACACATTTTCAGCCTGAGAAAGAGTAATATGCAAGAAGTCAAATAAAAAATCCCCGAGAACTAAAAAGCTCACGGGGATTTTTTAGCCAGCCGCTGGGTTAGGACACCAGCACCGGGAAATCTGTTTACAAATTCCCTTTTTTCAGTTCGCCCACGGCAAAATCGACGGCGCGGGCGGTAAGAGCCATGTAGGTAAGCGAGGGGTTTTGGGTGGAGGTGGAGGTCATGCAAGCCCCGTCGGTTACAAACACATTCTTAACAGCGTGCATTTGGTTAAGCCCGTTGAGCATGGAGGTTTTGGGGTCCTTGCCCATGCGGCAGCCGCCCATCTCGTGGATGTCGAGGCCGGGGGCCTGCTGCGAGTCGCTCACGTTCACGTCGCGGAAACCGGCGGCCTCGAGCATCTCGGCCAGGGTGGTTTTCATGTCGGCCACCATCGCTTCGTCGTTGGCGGTGTAACCAATGCTGAGTTCCAACTGCGGGATGCCCCAGGCATCGGTTTTGGTTTTGCTGGGCTTGGCGGTGTGGTTCAATTGAGGAATGGTTTCGCCCATGCCTTGCAGGCTAATCGTCCACGGGCCAATTTGGGTGAGGGCCTCCTTGAGATTGGCCCCAAACCCGTCGGCCCAACCCACCCGGCCCCGGCCGCCACCACCGGAAACGGCATAGCCCCGGATAAAGGCCGTCTGCCTATCATCCAAAATATTGCGAAAACGCGGCATGTAAATGCCTACCGGCCGCTTGCCGTAGGTGTATTTATCCTGAAACCCCTCATGCACGCCGCGCGCGCGCACCCGATAGTTGTGGAACGCCACGTAATGGCCCAGCACCCCGCTGTCGTTGCCCAGCCCGTTGGGGAACCGGCTACTCACCGAGTTTTGCAAAATGAGCAGCGTGTTGAGCGCGGCCGCATTGACAAAAACCACTTTGGCGAAATACTCGATGCTTTGTTCAGTGTTGGCATCGATTACGCGCACGCCCACGGCCCGGCCTTTTTGCTCGTCGAAGATAATGGAGTGGACTACCGAGTCGGTTTTGAGGGTGAGGTTACCCGTGCGGGCGGCCGCCGGCAGCGTGCTGGACTGGGTGCTGAAGTACGCCCCGAACGGGCAGCCCCGGTGGCACAGGTCGCGGCGTTGGCACATGCCCCGGCCCAGGGCCCGGTGCTCCGGCCGGGCCTCCGACAAGTTGGCCGTGCGGCTAATGATGAGGTGGCGGTTTTTGAACTTGCTTTCCACCACGCCTTTAAA
Organism: Bernardetiaceae bacterium; assembly: GCA_025454895.1. Taxonomy (GTDB): domain Bacteria; phylum Bacteroidota; class Bacteroidia; order Cytophagales; family Thermoflexibacteraceae; genus JALONO01. The sequence continues at coordinate 1,255 of JALONO010000056.1, read as the reverse complement.
ATGCTGCTCGATGCAGTTCATCTCCATGGGCGGCAGCACCTCGCTGTCGGGCAGGGCGGCCAGGCCGTCGCGGTTGCCGCTAATGCCCGCAAACTTTTCTACGTAGCTGTACCAGGGGGCCAGGTCTTGGTAGCCGATGGGCCACTCCACGGCAAAACCGTCTTTGGCCGGGCCGTCGAAGTCGTGCTGGCTCCAGCGCTGGGTGTAGCGCGCCCACATCAGCGACTTGCCGCCCACTTGGTAGCCCCGGATCCAATCAAACGGTTTTTCTTGCACGTAAGGGTGCTCGTCATCTTTGACAAACAGGTGGGCCGCATCTTCCCTAAATGCGTAGCATTTGCTGATCACGGGGTTTTTCTCCACCATTTCGCGGGGCAGTTGACCGCGGTGGGGCAGGTCCCAGGGGTTGGCCCAGGCCGTGGTGTAATCCTTGACGTGATCCAGCTTGCGGCCCCGTTCCAACATGAGCGTTTTCAGGCCCTTCTCGGTAAATTCTTTGGCGGCCCAGCCCCCGCTAATGCCCGATCCGATCACGATGGCATCAAAGGTGTTTTCGGCCTTGGCCTTGAGGTTCAAATTCATATTACTAGGTTTTAAAAAATAAATAGCTTGGATAACTTACCCAGGTGATGCCCCAACGGGCCTGTTCAACCCGCTTGGGTGGCTAAAATTAGTGTTTTTTTATCAGCTTATGCCTTGGCCACAGCCACGCAAAAGCTTTTTTGCGTTCGCTGGGCGGTGGGCTAGGCAAATCAAAGCCCGCAGGTTAAATTTGTTGAGCTTAGCCGATCCGATTAACGGCCGGTTTGCAAAGCACGCACTATCATTCATCATTCTTTTTGCTCGATTAAATATGGATTCTGAAAAAAACAGCGGCCTTTGGACCCGCCGCGACTTTGTAAAAGGAGCGGCTGCTTCGGCGGCCGCCTTCACCATTGTGCCCCGGCATGTGCTGGGCGGGCCTGGCTTTATCCCCCCCAGCGACAAGCTCAACATCGCGGGCGTGGGCGTGGGCGGGCGCGGCCAGTCGGTGCTCAAGGGTGCCTATGCCAACGGGGCCAACAACATTGTGGCCCTGTGCGACGTGGACGACGAGCGCGCGGCCAAAACCTACGCCGAGTACCCCAACGCCAAGCGGTTTAAGGACTACCGCAAGATGATCGAGATCGCCAAGGAGTACGACGGCGTGATGATCTGCACGCCCGACCACACCCACGCCATGATCGCGATGGCGTTTATGCAAATGGGCAAGCAC
>JALONO010000297.1 GCA_025454895.1 Bernardetiaceae bacterium | reverse complement strand
CCGCATCGGTTCGCGGCCCGGCCGCGTTATTTAATTAAGCCGGGAAAGCCCCGGCGTTTCTTCACCCCAACCAACCATTTGTAACATGAAGCTATGGCGCGATTTGAAACTACTGGCCCTGGGCACGGGCCTGCTGGCCCTGGACGGCTGCCGGCCCAAGGACGACTGGGGCTCTAGCGAAGGATATTGTTTTATCCCAGGCACCGTAGTGGGCCGGGAACAATGTGGCGACGACCATTACCTGGTTCTGGCCGACGCGGGGATAAGCAATTGCCCCCCGGAATTATTCCCAAAGACCGTTCCCGGCCGTTACAATGGTCGGGATTTTCCCCGTTTGGTGCGCATTTACCTGACCCCTGTCTATGATCCTAATGGGCTTACTAGCCAAGAAGGAGCTTGCGGGTGGTATAGTTGTAACCTCAAAATGCCCGATCCGTCTTGCGCTAGCGATAGTTTGTCCACCTACCGTTTGTTTGAAGCCTTTTTGATGCCGGAGGCCCCGTTTTGCCTCTCCGGGATCGACCGCCGCTAAAACCCCAACCTTCAACCTTTTAAAACCTCTGTTATGAAAAGAATAGTAATCTCCCTGCTGCTCTTGTTGCTAGGGCAACGCCTCCAGGCCCAGGCCGATATGGTGCAAACCTGCAACGCCAGCATCCTTTGTCAGCCAAGTTACCAGCCCCGAGCAACTACCAAGCGCATCCCTTTTGGTAACAACAACCCGGCCACCACAACCCGAAAAAACAACTTGGGCCTCGATTTTGGCCGAGATGAGCGATATCCAGTCAACCTTCAACTGTTTTGACCATGCCTTTCTACAATGTCAGGGAAAAATTTGAGCGGATAGACAGACTAGTCCGCCGTCAAGCGACAGGAAGCCCCGATGAACTGGCAGAGACCCTGGGCATCTGCCGCGCTACCTGGTTCATCTGGCTCGAGCAACTCCGCAGCTTCGGCCTGCCCATCGCCTACGACGACCACGCTCAAACCTACTATTATGCCCAACCGGGCCACGCTCAGTTTTGTTGTTGGCAGCCTACCCTTAAGGATACCGATAATCAAAAATATTTTGGCGAAAATGAGCCAGTCTAATTTAATTAGACTGGCTGGGTCTAGTTTTGAATATTATTAGTTCACCATATCCTAAACCCAAACAAATTTATGAAAAAAATCACAAAAATGAGACTGAGGTGCTCTTTGCTCTCTCTCTCTCTCTAATTCTGCTTTTTGCGGCGTGTAACCATCAATTAAATGAGGTAGGGCCTGCGGAACAGACAGAAGCCCTTCAAAAAACCTTATCTTTAAGTAGATCAGACTCTAAAGACGAACCAATCATTACCAAAGAGTCAGATTATCTGGTATTCAAAAACTGGGATGAATTTCAACAGACGTTGAAAAAAAATGCTCTTTTAAATGAAAAAGACCGCATCGCTTGGGAAGAAAAGTACGGCTTTGTCTCAATGAAGGCGATTTATGAGTCAGTAGTAGCGGAGGAACAAAAGGCATTGAAAAGCGTTTTCTCCGAGTTTGAGAAGCAAAAAGTCATTGAGACCGGCTTGGCAACAGAATTAGGACGCCGATACAAGTATATGCTACGGGTAAGTCAGGAGACAGGCATAGATATGGAGACATTGGACGATGCCCATGGACGTATGGTCAATCCTCGAGGAGTAGTGAAAATCGGAAAGCATATTTACCAGTTCAATTATCTTAGTGTGAAGATAATTGAAAATGCCGATGCCCAAAAAATTGATATGCTTCCAAATATTACTACTAGTAACGCAGCACTGGGTATAACTGTGTCCCCCGTAACCCGTCAGGTCAACCCGGTTGATATGACCACGGGCCGATCTGAAACTCACATACCCCGCTCATGCCAAAATGGAAATGGTTACTCGCGTGTGCTTGGGTACTATGATTATTACAGATGGGAAGGAGGGCCTAACCATATTCCCCCAGCAATCTTCTTTACGCATACTTTCAGGGTCAGATGCCTAGAGAAGCAAGGGTTTTGGTGGGTCAATGGTTCTGGGCGGTTGGAGTTGAATATTAACATTGCTTATTACAACAGTTTAGGCCAGTATTTAAACACGATCAGCAATCCACTATTCGTGCATAGTGATTGGGGGCATACACTCGAGAGAAGCCAGTTGCTAAATTACGCGACCTACAACTTGAGTGACATGATTGGTAGTTTCACTTGTCCAGGCACATACAGGGGTGGGGTATTTTCTTGTACAATTAACGATTAATCCGGCTTTTATGAAACTCTTCCCCGTTTTGGCCCTGTCGTTAGCAATGTTGGCTGCCCCTGCCTACGCCCAGGCAGTATTTGGGGTAAGGGCTGGCGTGGCCATTAGTAACCAGTATTACTATCGCTTGCCACCCACGCCCACAGCAGTGGGCATAAGCGTGAGCGGGCGTAACGAATGGGTGCCTGGCCATTTTCTCACCGTATTCCGAGAAAAAAAATGGCGATCGGCCAAGTGGTCTTCTCGCACCTCACTGGGATTTGTCCGAAAGGGCTTTGCTACCGTGGCGGCGACGGATACACGGGGGCAAGTCATCGAGCAGGACACCCACAATGTCCTGGACTATTTTATCTTGGACTTGGCCATCAAACGCACTTTGTCGCCCGCGACCTATCTGGCCCTGGGGATTCGGCAAGGCTACCTCTTCCGATATGAGGTTAACTCTCGCCATGCCCCGTTTTATACAGCGCACAGGATAGGGGTGTACGAAATATCGCCCGTGCTTGCCTTGGGATGTTACCTGCCTTGGTTTGAGCGGCGGTTTTTTGTAGAGGTCGAGGCCAACCCGGGCCTGCACAACCTATTGCGTCATATAGAAGGCAATAAGCCCCGCTTGCTCAATCATACGGTGGCATTTACGCTTGGTTCTCGGTTTTAGGCATAAAACAAGCAAGAGCAAAAGCGGGGCAGTCTTACAAATCCCCGCTTTACTCTTCTCGGTTGGATTTTTGACCGGGTGTTAAGCCCGAAATCCCGCCCTTTTTAGCCCCACCTTAGCCAGTGCGGCTGGGGCGCAACCTCGCCCCGGATTTGGGTAATGCGCAAGAAGTTCCGTAAAGGGTTTTGTTTGACTTTGAGTTGCTTATCGGCCTAAGGCCAACCCGCCAAGCGTTTACAAATGCTTGGCGGGTCTTTTACTTGGCAGCGGGGCGCGGGGCCAAAAAACTCCTGCCGGGGCGGTTAGCCACCAGTAGGGGAGGTGAGTGCGGCTACTTCTCTTTCACCACCCGCCAGCCCACGTAGGCCGGGGCGGGCGGGGGCGGGGTTTCCTGGGTAGCATCGGCCAGTTGGGGGGCCGCGTAGCCGTAGGTCCCGGCCGTGCCGTCGGCTTTGAGGTGGTACTCGGCCGCGTTGCCGCCCAGGTCGTACAGTTCGGCGGCCCCTGCTTTGGTGGGTTTAAAACTGCCCCCGGCCTTGAGCAGGCTGCTTTTGGCCTCGGCCATTTTTTGGCGCAGGGCGGGCAGTTCGTCCACCGTGGGGGTGTACCCGGCCCAGTAGGCCAGGGTGTTTTCGCTGGCCGCCGCCGTTTTGGCCTGGGCGTGCAGGGCCTTGGCTTCACGCTCGTTGGGCAGGCGGTACTTGGCCCCGGTTTTCTCGCTCAGCCATTGCACATAGGCTTGGGCTTGGGCCAGGCTCAGGCCGGTGGCCGGGTGGTTGTCGTGCCCGCTGGGGTAGGCGTGCGCGGGCGCGTGGGCCCGGTACTGCGCGTTGGTTACCTCAAACCGGCCCAGGGCGATGCTGTCCTTTTTCACGGGCACGGTTTCGGGCACCAGCAGGTTGTTTACCAGCAGGCCCAACTGGCCGTTTTGGCTGGCCAGGCTGTCGCGTTTGAGCAGTTCGGCTAGGGGGCTGTTGCGTTTAAACGCCTCGTTTTCCGGTTTTTCTTTCTTAAAAAGATATTTATCGAACCAGGCGATCTCCTCGTTCATTTTACGGAGCTGGTGGGTGAGCTTGGCCAGGCCGTGGTACGCGCCGGGGAACCACAAAAAGCGCACCGGGGCCTTGCCCACTTGTTGCAGGGCGCGGTAGTACTCGTGGCCTTGGTCGCGGGGCACTTGGCGGTCTTCGCTGCCGTGGAAAATAATGGTGGGGGTTTTCACCTTCTCCAGCTCGAACAGCGGCGACTTGGTGATGTACGCCTCGTTGTAGTTTTTGCCGCCCAGGTCGTCCCAGGGGGCGCCGCCAAAATAGCTCTGGTCAAAACTCACCCCAAACTGGCAAGTGCCGAAGTCGGAGGTCCAGTTCACGTCGCCCGCGCCGGGGGCCGCTACCTTGAACAGGTCCGGGTAGCGCACGGTAAGCATAGTAGTAAGGATGGCCCCGTTGGACCAGCCCATTACCCCCAGCGAGTCGCGGTGAGCTAACCCCTTTTCTATCAACACGTTCACCCCTTTGGTGATGTCCTCCATCTCGGGATCGTAATAGTTCTTTTTGATCGACTCCATAAAAGCCAGGCCGTGGTTGCTGGAGCCGTGGTAGTTAGGTTGCAGCACAAACGCGCCCTTTTGGGCCAGGAGGTTGGGGTAGCTGGCCCAGCTTTCGCCCCACTCGTCCAAGTCGGCACCGGCTGGCCCCCCGTGGATGCTCAGCACCAGCGGGTACGCCCGGCCGGGCTGGTAGTTGTGCGGGTAATACAAAATACCGGTTACCTCCTCGTTTTTCCAACCTGCCCAGCGCATCACCTCGGTTTTGGCCTTGGTTTTGGTTTTAAAGCCCGGGTTGAGGGTAACCAACTCGCCGTCGGTTTGCAGGGTGGCCTGGTTTTTCTTGGCCTCCACCACCAGTTTGCCCACGTGTACCTGTGGCGGTACCGACGGGGTAGAATAGCTGAAAATCAACTGGTTGCCCCGGTCGGCCAGCTTGAGCAGCCGCACGTGCTCCGTCATGGCGCCGGCCGAGAGGCCGCGCTTGGCCCAGGTGTTGGCGTTGGGGGCTTTTTCCAGCAGGGCCAGGGTGTTGGTGGGGCCGTTGGCCAGGGCCACCAGGGCGTGGTTGCCCCATACTTCCAGGTCGGAGAGGCCCCACTCCCACGCCAGGGGCACGGGCAGGGCGGTGCGGGTGGCCAAGTCGTAATAATGCAACAGGCTAATGCCCGCGCCGTTCCATTGGGGGTCGCTGCTCTGCTGGCTGGTGAAGTAAAAGCCCCGGTGGTCGGCGGTAAAGGCAAAATTGCCGGGGGTTTGGTAGCCCTGCTCAAACAGTTTGGTTTTTTGGCCAGTGGGAAGGTTCCACAAAAAATATTCGGGCGCGGGCTGGGCATCGGCCCCGTAGTGCGGCGAGCGGATGTGGCTGCTTACCAACCAGTTACCGTCTTTGCTCACGGCGTAGCCGCCCACGGGGTAGTGGTTGTCGGTCAGCCGCTTAATGGTTTTGTTCTTCAGGTTGAAGCTAAAAATGCGGGTAGGTTTAAAGTGGGCGGTGTCTTCCACCACTTCCACAAAATCTTTTTTGGTTTCTAGCTCGGTTTCGTACAACGTTTTGCCTTCGCTGGCCACAAAGGTGAGCGTGCTATCGCTGAGCCATTGCAGGTTGCTCAGGCCGTTATCGAACGTTTTTATTTCGTATGGCTCGCCGCCCGCCAGGGGCAAGGCCCACAGTTTTTTGCCTTTTTCCCGGCTCGAGAGGAAGTAGATCAGCTTGCCATCGGGCGAAAAGAGGGG
>JALONO010000296.1 GCA_025454895.1 Bernardetiaceae bacterium | reverse complement strand
AACCGCATATTTGAAATCGAATCCGTTTTAAGCGCAATATTATATTCAAAAATCCACCCTTTTTGCCCCACCCTATCCAGCCGCACTTACTCGCCCAAAAGCTCAATCGCTTTTGTCGCTCGTTGGGGAAGGAATGCAATTTTGAGACGAATAGTGAGTAGCAGACAAGAGGGTATTTTAAGTCAACTATCTGATTTTCAATAATAAAACAAACCTATCCTTCACGATCACTGATTTGCAATTGCCCAGTTAAGTTACCATTACGCTTAATTTCTACCCAATCATTTTTTAATCCAACGAAACTTTTCCGCCCTGGGTGTTCCCGGTAACGCCAGCGGCGCAAGCCAAGCAAAACATGGAATACGCAAAAATCCCCGCCAGCCAATTGCTCAAAATCAAGACCTTGGGCGAGTTGAAAGCGGCTGGTTATCAACCTAAATCGGTCAAACAAGAACTGCGCGACAACCTGATCCAACGCCTCAAAAACCAGCAACCGGTGTTTCCCGGCATTTATGGTTACGAGCACACGGTGATCCCCGATGTGGAGCGGGCCATTTTATCGAAGCACAACATCAACCTGCTGGGTTTGCGCGGCCAGGCCAAAACCCGGATCGCCCGGCTCATGGTGAACTTGCTGGACGAATACGTGCCCGCCATTGCCGGCACCGAACTCAACGACGACCCGCTGCGGCCCATCTCGCGGCAGGCCCTCGATTTGTTGGCCCACCACGGCGACCACACGCCCATTGCCTGGCTGCCCCGCAGCGAACGCTACACCGAAAAACTGGCCACGCCCGATGTGTCGGTGGCCGACCTGATCGGCGACACCGACCCGATCAAAGCCGCCTCCCTCAAACTGCCCTACTCCGACGAACGGGTGATCCATTTTGGCCTCATCCCGCGCTCGCACCGGGGTATTTTTGTCATTAACGAACTGCCTGATTTACAGGCCCGTATCCAAGTAGCCCTCTTCAATATCTTGCAAGAAGGCGATATCCAGATCCGGGGGTTCAAGGTGCGCCTGCCCCTGGACATCCAGTTTGTGTTCACCGCCAACCCCGAAGACTACACCAACCGGGGCAGCATTGTTACCCCGCTCAAAGACCGGATCGATAGCCAGATCATCACCCACTACCCCAAAGACGTGGAAACGGGCCGCAAAATCACCGAGCAAGAAGCCGATATTAAACCGGAACAAGCCCAGGCCATCACTATTTTCGACATCGCCAAAGACATGGTGGAGCAGATCGCGATCGAGGCCCGCAAAAGTGAGTACGTGGACGAGAAAAGCGGGGTATCGGCCCGGCTCACCATTTCGGCTTACGAAAACCTGGTGAGTGCCGCCGAACGCCGCCTGCTGGTAAATGGCGAGCGGCAAACCGCCCTGCGCGTAGGCGATTTTTGGGGCGTGATCCCCGCCATTGCCGGTAAAGTGGAACTGGTGTACGAAGGTGAGCAAGAAGGGGCGGCCATCGTGGCCCAAAACCTGCTGGGCAAAACCATCCGCACGTTTTTTATCCGCTTCTTCCCCGATCCTGAAAAAGAAAAAAAGAAGAAGAACGCCAAAAGCACCTATCAAGAAATCACCGACTGGTTCGGCAGCGGCGAAACGTTGGACCTGCTGGCCGACAGCAGCAACCAAACTTACCAAACTGCCCTGAACCGCGTGCCCGGTTTAACGGGGCTGGTAAAGGAGCGCGTGCCCAACTTAAGCCCGGCCGAGCACTTGTTCATGATGGAGTTTGCCCTCCACGGCCTGGCGGAATACTCGCTGCTGAGCAAAAAAATGCTGGCCTTGGGCGGCATGCAGTTCAACGATATTTTGGGCGGGATGCTGGACTTGGACAAGCTGGGCCGCGACGACGACTAGTGCCCGCGCCCACCGGAAATCGGCTAAACTTGCCTAACATTGTAACCCAAACGCTGGCCAACCCACGCGGGCGGCTTAAACCGAACTTTTATGCTCAAATCCATGACTGGTTTTGGCGCGGTTACCGTTGATAACGAAGCCTTTAGCCTTACCGTAGAAATAAAAAGTCTCAATTCCAAGTCGTTGGACTTGTACACCAAAATCCCCAATCAGTTTTCTGATAAAGACATTGAACTGCGCAATTTGCTGGGCCGCACGTTGGAACGGGGCAAAATCAACCTGTTTGTTACCTACAACGACAAAAAAGAAACCACCGAGCGGATGACCGTGAACCGCCCGCTGGTGAGCCAATACTATAAAGATTTACTGGAAACCGCCAACCAGTTGGGCGCACCTCACCAAGAGCTGTTCCGGCTGGCCATGCAAATGCCCGATGCCTACGTGCCCGCGCCGCCCACGCCCGCCGGCGAGGCCGAGTGGAAACTCATTATCCAAGCTGTGGAGCAAGCCCTGGCCGCCTGCGAGGAGTTTCGGCGCAAAGAAGGCCAGGCCCTGTTGCAGATGCTGCGCGATTGTTCTGCCAAAATTGGCCAGTTGCTGGTCGAGGTAGAAAAACGCGATCCCGAGCGCATGGCCCACGTGCGCCAGCGCCTGCAAGAGCAAGTGCGCGACTATGTGAACAGCGAGCAGTTTGACCCCAACCGGTTCGAGATCGAGCTTGTTTACTACTCCGACAAGCTCGACATCAACGAGGAAAAGGTACGCCTCCGCACCCACTTGGCCCACTTCGACGAAAGCCTGGAGGCCGACGACAATCCAGGCAAAAAACTCGGGTTTATTGCCCAAGAAATCGGCCGCGAGATCAATACCATTGGCTCCAAGGCCAACGATGCCGCCCTGCAACGCCTGGTAGTGGGCATGAAAGAAGAGCTAGAAAAAATCAAAGAACAACTCAATAACGTGCTGTAAGTGGTGCGGTTGTTGGAGAGGTGAAGGCAAACGTTTTTGTCGAGTTCCTCATGCCTAACCCTTGGTTCCGAGTTGTTTATCTGGTCAGTTTATTCGGTGGGTTGGCCCAGCCTTTGCGCGCCCAGGACCTGCCCACTGACCGCGAGTCGCGAGGGTTTGGGGCCTGGGCCACCCTCAACGGCGAGTATTATTTCAGCGGCGGTAGTTTCTTGTTTGCCGAGGTCAACCTGCGCAGCAACCGCCAAGCCAACCAGCCCGGCCTCATTGGCGCGGCCGTGCAGCGTGCCCACGTGCTGGTGGGCTACGAGCAGCGGCTCACCGACCGTTGGCACCTGGGCGGCTCGTTGCGGTTAGCGCAAGAACCTAACCTCAATCAACGGTTTTCGCGGGTGTACCTGGGCCACCAGGGCCAAATTGGCTCGCTCGAGTTTCTAAAACAAGCGGGCGTGGAGCAAATCCTCCAGCGCGGCGGCGGAGTGAGCGGCACCGAAGGCCGGTTTTCGGCCCTGACGGCCTTGGCCAAAAACTTTGACCTGGCCAGCGGCCGCCGCTTGCGTACTGTGCTCAGCTACGAAGTATTTACTCTGTTCCAGTTGGGGCCGGTCAGTCCATTCTTTAACCAAAACAAACGCCGCATCGACAAAACCCGCCTCAAACTCGAGGCCGCCTACCAGCTCGGGGCTCAGTGGTCGCTCGGCTTGTTTGCCCTCCACGAAACCGACTATTTTTTTGCCGTGGCCCAGTTTGACCAAACCGGCCAGCTCCTCAAGCCCGATCGGCGGCTGAACCTGCTGGCCCCCACGGTCGGGTTCCGGTTCCATTACTGGCTCAAAAGCAAGGACTTACCCAAAGATCGCCGATTGCGCGGGTTGCCTTATTAAAGGTTTGCCCCCGCTCTCGTAGCGACAGTTCCTCAAAACTGCCGCCCCAAGCCCTAAGGGTTTTCAAAACTATTAGGGCCTCAAGTCTCTGAAAATCAATAAGAAATGCTATTCAACTCCCTATTGCAAACGATTTTGCAGGCTGGTCCAGCCGCCGCCATTGTGTACTTCGGGGTAACCCTGGGCCACCAGCAAGCGTTTGGCCGCCCCGCTGCGCATGCCCGAGGCACAGCAAACGATGATGGGCCGGTTTGGTTTCACCTTGCTCAAGTGGCGCGGCAAGTCTTGCAGCGGGATATTCATCGCCCCTTTGATATGGCCTCCGGCAAATTCGGCAGGCGTGCGCACATCAATCAGTTGCGCCCCGTTTTGCAGCAGGGCCTTAAAATCGACCTGGGGGTTTGGGCGTAGTAGTTTTTTTAGAAAAGCGATCATGGGCTTGTTTGTTAAAAATAAAAAATGAGTAGAAAAGTTCGCAAAGAGGAATGCTTGATTTTTTGACCTGTTCACCAAAAAAGCTCTTTTAACGAGGGATGAAAAGCCCAACGAGCTACTTCCCTTCAGGTTAATTCATCCAAAGTCAAGGCATTTATTTCTCCAGCAAAATTACATTAAAATTCATTAGTGTCAATAATTTGAATTTTGAAGCCCTAGCAAGGAACTAAAACCATGGTTTTCCAGGGGGCAATCAATGGAATAGAAATTTCCGGCCCCAAGGCACTAGGCCAAAGCCCTTGCTTGCGGCTTTTGCTCAATCAACCAGTCTGGTTGGGGGG
>JALONO010000295.1 GCA_025454895.1 Bernardetiaceae bacterium | reverse complement strand
GCCCCAGGCTTTCGAGAACGTTTGGAGCACCACCAAATTAGGAAACTCCGCCAGGCGTTGGACCCAACTGGGCTGGGGGCTAAAGTCAATGTAGGCTTCATCTACTACCACCAGGCCGGAGAAATGGCGCAAAACGTGTTCAATATCAGCTATTTGCAGCAAGTTGCCGCTGGGGTTATTGGGCGAGCACAGCCAAATGATTTTGGTGTGGGCATCCGTGGCGGCCAGCACGGCCTGCGGCTCCATCTGGAACTGGGGCGTGAGGTTGACCGCGCGCGTGGCCACCCGGTTAATGTCGGCGCTCACTTGGTACATGCCGTAAGTGGGGGGCAGCAGCACCACGTTGTCGTGCCCCGGCTCGGCAAAGGCCCGGTAGAGCAGGTCGATGGCCTCGTCGCTGCCGTTGCCCAGGAATATCTGCGACGGGGTTACTCCCTTCAGGGCCGCCAGTTGGGTTTTGAGCGCGTGCTGGTAGGGGTCCGGGTAGCGGTTAAAGGCGGTGGGCGTTACCGAACCGAGCGGGTTTTCGTTGGCATCGAGCATTACTTCGGCCAGGCCGTCAAACTCGTCGCGGGCCGAGGAGTAGGGTTTCAGCCCCGGCAAATGGGGGCGGACGAGGGTGGAAAGGTCGAACACGGGTACAAAAAGTTGGGCCGCAAAGGTAGCGCACGGGGAGTTGGCTTTGGGCGGATGGTAAGCCGGGGGACGCACATCTCCCTTCCCCCGGCCTATCACCTACCGCTCTTGTCCCTCGATTTTTACTACCCAGGCGTAGGGGCTGAGGGCTTTCAATTTTTCGGGCAGGGTAATGGCCACCGAGCCATCGGCGTTGGCTTGCCACTTGAGCGGGTCGGGGCTGCCCAGTAGGTATATTTTGCTACCTTTTTTAACGGATATTTGCTTGATAGTAAAGGTATTGCCGGGCCACTGCAGCAGGTGGGCGTACACGTGGCCGCCCTTGCGGGTGTAGCGCAAGTGCTCGCCCTCGCGGTAGTTTTTGAGCGATTGGGTGCCGTAGATGGCCTCGCTGTTCACGCTCATCCACTTGCCCATTTCGGCCAGGCGTTCCACACTGGGGGCGGGGATGAGGCCCTGGGCCGTGGGGCCTACGTTGAGCAAATAATTGCCGCCCTTGGCCGAGGCATCAATAAGCTGATGGACCAGGGTTTGGGCGGTTTTCCAATTGTGGTCGTCTTTACGGAACCCCCAGGTGTCGTTCATGGTCATGCAGGTCTCCCAGGGCAGTTCGGAGCGTTCGGCCAAAATTTCCTGTTCGGGAGTGCCAAAATCCCCGGCCGCGTCGGCCTCTTTGCTCATGCCTTGCATCCCGTTACGGCCCTTGCCCACCCGGTTGTTGATGATCAAGTCCGGCTTGAGGCCGCGCAGGTAGTTGTACAGCTCTTTGCCCTGCGGCTCGGTCCACTCGGGTATCCACTCGCCGTCGAACCAGAGCACGGCCGGGTTATAGCGTTTGATCAGCTCGGCCAGTTGGGGTTTGAGGTACTGCTCGCGGTAAGTGGCCCAGTTGGGGCTGGCGGTGGCCTGGTGCGGGTATTTCTCCGATTTGGCATCGGGCTGGTGCCAGTCCAAAATGGAGTGGTAGAAGCACAGTTTGATCCCTTCGGCCTGGCAGGCATCGGCCAATTCCTTCAAAATATCGCGCTTGAAGGGGGCAGCGTCCATAATGTCGTAATTGGTTACTTGGGAGTCCCACAGGCAAAAACCGTCGTGGTGTTTGCTGGTGATCACCAGGTACTTCATGCCCGCCCCTTTGGCAATTTTGGCCCACTGGCGGGCATCAAACTGCTGGGGGTTAAACTGGGCGGCAAATTTCTCGTATTCCGGGATGGGGATTTTGGCCGTTTCCATGATCCACTCGCCAATTTGGCCCGCTTTGAGGGCCTGGCCGTTGTACTCGCCCGCCGGCACGGCGTACAGCCCCCAGTGGATGAACATGCCGAAACGGGCTTCTTTCCACCAGGCCATCCGCTGCTCGCGCTGGGCGGCGGTCTCGGTTTGGAGGTAATCGGTTTGGGCTTGGGCCAGCGGCTGGCACGCAAGCAGACCTGCTAACAAGGCCCAGGCAATCATTTTCATATTGTTAGGTAGATAAAACAAGGGCAAATTAGCCCAAAACCGACTTAAATCGCGCGGCTAGCGGTGGCAACCCGTAACTTTTGGGGGCAGCTAGCCCGCGACCCTCCGCCGGGCTGATCCTTTCTATTCTCGGCAGCTTGGAGTGGGTCATTGCTACCAAGCTCCGGACGGTCAAAAGCCCGAAACCACCTTAGCGGCTTGGCAAGAAATATTCTCGAACGGATCGCCTCCGCATCCCTCGGGCGCAAGGTAGCGCGCGTGAGGCCGCAATACCTGCCACCGGGGTCAACCCCAGCGTTTGGCCGGGTTAAACTATCCAATGGCCGGTTTCTTCTCGCTAAGGAACCGTCGGGCTGGGGCGGACGTTCACCCAATGTTAACTTTTTAGTAATAATTTGTTAATACAATACCCCCCACCTAGCTTTGTGCCCATTCAGGTAAATATGGTGTAGTTTGTTGACAAACAAGCCATTAACTCACTTTCTCTACTTAAATTATTTTGACCGAGTATAAACCATGAAAAGCGAATTAGCGAAAAATTTGAGCGCAGGCATCAAAGCGGCCATTACCAAAAGCGGCCTGGTACTCAATCCCAAGCTAGAAAAACTGGCCGAAAAACGCGCCAAAAAACTGGCTAAAAAAATTGTGGAAGAAGCGGGGATAAAAAGCGAGAGCAAAAAAGCAGCGAAGAAAGAGGCCCCCAAAGCCAAAGAAACTACCCTGCCCGCCGCCAAGCCCGTAGCAACGGCCAAGCCGGTAGCGGCCCCCAAAAAAGTGGAGGCCTCCAAGCCCGAGGCCAAAACTACCACGGCCAAAAGCCCCGCCCCAAAAGCCCCGGCCACCAAACCAACCGTGGCTAAAACGGCAGCCCCGGCCAAGGCCCCGGTAGCCAAAAAAGTAACGCCCCCCGCCACCAAACCGTCCGAAGACACCAATACCCCGGTGAACAAGTAGGGTTTGCGGGCGTATTTCACTTAGCGCGCGCCCCGGCAATTGCCTGGGGCGCGTTAGTTTTTTATGGGCAAGGGTCAAATTGGTTTGCAACCATTTAGCAATTGGCTGGGTCTAAGTAGAAACCCAGCCTACTGCTATGTTAACTTTCCTTCGCCAATGGGGCAGCTTGGGGCTTGCCCTTGCCATAAGCCTAGGGGCTTGCCAAACCAATGAAGAAATAGCCCCATCGCTGGAAACTCCGGCTTGCACCATTCCAATAGATCGCGTCGCGCCTAGACGACCTAGCCTAAAGGGATGGTTATTGGATCGTCGGGTGGATTTCGGGCCGGATAGCCTGGAGGTTCGCCAGCGCACCCTCACGCGGGACACCATTATTGATCGGCGCCCCAGCCTGGCCCACGGGTTGTTTCACGCCTCACTTACCCGCACTACCATGCGCGTCAATGCCAACCCGTTGTTCCCGGAAGTGCTAGACCGGGTGGAGCGTTTAGGGATTTATACGCCATCTACCCCGGCAGGGCCTGCGCCCACCCAGTTCCCGAGGGTATTTACCACTATCTTTTGCCCACAACGACACCTGTTTAGAGCCGAGCCTACACCCCGAGATAGGCTCAATGGCTTTGCGGTTGAGTATGTGTCGTTTGGACCGGGTCGCCCTGATATCGAGGTTAGCAGTTCTTATGGCCCCCAACTTCCCAAAACCTATCTCGAGATCGTGCGCACAGAGAGAAGCGACGGAGGGGGATACCTGGTGCACCTGCGGGTGCGTTGCCAGTTGTACAACCGCCAGGGTCAGCTTGTCGGCGAACTACGCGATACCGAAGTGGTGATGCCATTTGCAACAGGGTTTGGCCTACGTTGAGTGTAATCACTTTTTTATTGCTTGTTTGAGCACCGTTTCGCAACGCTGCCCCGTTTTCAAAGTTTTAAACCTACCCACCGCTATGCCAACCTTTTTTCGCCACTGGGGCAGTTTGGGGCTGGCCCTCGCCATTACCTGGGGCCTGGGCGCCTGCCAAAAAAATGAGGAGGGGGCTCTAGTGCCTTCGGTATCTACCTGCCCCATCCCTACTTTACAAGGCCCGCCCCTGCCCAGCCTGCGCGGCTGGTTGTTTGACCGGGAGGTAAATTTTGGGCCCGACAGCCTGGTAACCGCTGGGCGCGTCATTCGGAAAGACACCGTGGTAGGCCTCCGGGGCCGCCTGCCGCTTTACGGGGCGTTTTATAGCTCACTCACCCGCACTACCATGCGCGCGAACCCTAACCCGGTGTTCCCCGAAGTGCTGAACCGGGTGGAGCGCGTAGGTATTTACACCCCTACCACGCCCGGAGGGGTTTTGCCCAAGCAGTTTCCGGGGGTGCTGGCCACCTTGTTTTGCCCGTACCGACACTCGTTCAAGCCCGAGCCGCGGCCGGCAGTGCTGCTCAATGGGTTTGCGGTCGAGTACGTATCGTTTGGGCCGGGCCGCCC
>JALONO010000294.1 GCA_025454895.1 Bernardetiaceae bacterium | reverse complement strand
ACGGCAAACTGGGCCAAAATCAGTCCCTTGCGCACGGTGGCTTTTCCGCCCCGGCCCGAGGCCATTACCTGGTTCTTCATGGCCAGGGCCGGGGCAAACCGGGCCAGTACCAGGGCCGGGTAAGTGCCCGCCAATAAACTCACAGTCAGCCAGATGCCGATTAGGAAAACCAAATTTTCCCCCGAGAATGGCCGATAAGTCAGCCGGGGCGGCAGGTAGTCGGCAAACAGGTGGAGCCAGGGGCCGGTAAGGGCGGCGGCCAAACCCACGGCGGCCAGGGCGATCAGCCCCGCCTCGCCCAAAAACTGGGCCATGAGGTGCCCTTGGGTGCTGCCCAGCGTTTTGCGGATGCCGACCTCCTTCGCCCGCTGGGTGGCCTGAGCCGTGGCCAAATTGACAAAATTGATGCAGGCCACCAATAACAGCACCGTGGCAACCAGCGCAAGGGCGTACAGCGTGGGCCGGTGCGCCTGGCGGAACAGGCTATCGTATTCGGGGTTAAAGTGGATGTCGGCCAGGGGCTGGAGCTTGTAAGTATCCCGTTTTTCTTTGATCTTTTGGCCCGTAGCGATGGCCCGCTGGCGCATACTGGCCAACTGCTGCTCTACCCGGGCCGGAGTGGTACCAGTAGTCAATTTTATGAACACGAGATTGCCACCAGTCGCGGTGTCCCAGTCATTTTCGTTATAGATCATTTTTAGCTCGCTGAGCAAGCCAATGCTGGAATAGGATATAAAATCGGTGTACTCGGCAAAGTACGACGGCTGGGCCAAGTCGCGCACCACTCCGGTTACGGTGGCCAGTAATGAGTCGCCATACAAAATGGTTTTGCCCAGCGGCTCGGCTTGCCCAAAATACAACTGGGCCTGCTTTTGGGTAAGCACCACCTGGCCAGGGCTGGCCAAGGCCGTAGTGGGCGAGCCTTTCAACCATTCGTAGGCAAAGATTTGGAAAAACTCGGCCTGGGTAAATGCCTGGCGGCTAGTGATTTCACTCTTGCGGGGCTGGCCTTGGTCGTTGGGCAGGCTCACCTTCGTTACCTGGTCGTAAAACGGGGCCACTTGCTCCAGGCCGCTGGCCTCCCTGGCCAATACTGGGTACAGGGCGGGAGGGGTGCCTGACAAGTTGAAGGATGTCCCGTCGAACATCTCGGCGTTCATTACCACCCTAAAAATGCGCTCATGGTTGGGGTGGAACTGGTCATGGGCCAGTTCGTGGCGCACCACCAAGAAGATGACCAGGCACGCGCTGATCCCGGTGGCAAGCCCCAGAATGTGGATGGTGGTGGAGAGGGGGCGGCGCAGCAGGTTGCGCCAAGCGATGGTAAAGTAGCTTTTCAGCATGGCCGGAGTAATTGGAATAGTTGAATGTTTCGCGGGAAAACCCACAAACGTCAAACCAGAGATAAAGGGCTGAAAAACAGGATTTTGCCCTCGGGCGGGGGCGCGCCTTCGTGCGCGAGTGGACAGAAATGTCCGCTGGCGAACACCTGCGCAAGCTATGCATTGGGTTGGCCAGGGCCACCCCGGCCGCCAGCCCGCCCGCGAGGGCATAACTGCTTGTGCCGTGAGCACTGGGGGTCAGGCACTCCGTTTTTTTTAGCATTGCTTGAAACCAATTGCTGGTTTGCGCCGTAAACAGCGATAAGTCAAATTAATTTATTTAAATTCCAAATGAAAAATTTCCCTGGAAACGCATTAGCGTTTCCATTCTTATCGTTGTTGGGCCTACTCATCAGTTGTAGTGCCCCTACCCAAGAAATTTTGCCGGGCGAGTCTGTTCCCCCTAGCATAGAGGTGAGTGCTGGCAATGATCGCCAAGTTACCCTGCCCATTAGTACGGTGGTGATCGAGGGCACAGTGCGCACCCAGCCCCAGTTCAAGGCCACCGTTGCGTGGGCGCAAGTTTCGGGTCAGCCTAATGCGCAAATGCGGGGTATTGATAGCCAGGTACTTACCGCCTCTGGATTGCAGCCGGGCACCTATGTTTTCCGCCTGTCGGCGCAGGGTGGCGGCCGTAGTGCCAGCGACGATGTGGTGGTAACGGTACTGCCCGCCCCGACTGGAGGCCCCGGCCAAGGGCAAGTGGCTCGCTTACGCCAAGTAAGTTGGTCGTCCAGCGACTACCAGCGGTGGGAGTACGACGCCAACGGCCGCCCCATCGGTTATACGGCCCAATGGATGGCTTCGCAAGATGGGTCGGTCGTCCGTCGCCTGGCCCAGCAACTCCAGTACGATGAGCAGGGCAGGCTGGCCCGGCTGGTTTCGCCAGGCGGCACGACTGTGTATGCCTACAACGCGGAAGGCCAGGTAGCCCAGACCGAGGAGCGCAATGCCCGCAACGAGCCGCTGCGCCGCACGGCCTACACTTATACCGCTGGCCGACTGACGGGCGAAGCCACCGAACTGTTATTGGGTAGTGGCGAGTGGGTAAGCCAGCGGTCGGAGTTTGACTACGATGCCCAGGGCAACCTCGTTACCTTGACTCAATACGCGCTAGTGAACGGTCAGCCGCAGGTAATGAGCACCGTTACCTACAGCGAGTTTGACCGCCAGCCCAACCCGGACAACTTGGCCTTTCGCCGGCCTTTTTTGCCGGGTGTAGTGTACCAGCCCAATAACCCTGGCCGCAAGGTAGAGCGGCTGCAAAACGGCCAAGTAAGCTCCGACGAGCGTTACACCTACCTGTACGCGCCCTCGGGCCACCCGGTGCAGCGCACCACCAGTGCCACTTCGCATGGCACTCGTTGGGAAACCACGGTGCACTATCATTACGAGTAGGCGGAGGCCGCCCTGGAAGCGCACCTCGACCGGGCTTCCTGCTTTAGTAAGGTGAGTTGGCAAAAAAATAAAGGCTTGGAGTTGGGTCGCCGGGTGCTAAAAGGCATCCGGCGATCTTGTTTCAGGTCAAAACCAACTACTTGCGGGGCCAATACAAATCAACCAGGGGCAGCTAAATGTGGGGGTAAAAGCAATCGCCTAACGAGCCTGGCCCCAAAACCTAGCCCCGGACTTCTGCGTATCAAATCCTAAATTAGCCAGGTTTACTTTTGGCGGGGATTTGGCCCGCAAGTGCAAGCTGAAAATTGGGCCTCACCAGCGCGGCTTTTCCATCTTTTTTTCTGAGTGAAACTTTTAATACTAAAATGACTTCATGATTGCGTGATTAAATGATTGTTCTGCTTGGCTCAAAATCATGCATAGCATAAGGAATTAATAATCGCTATTTGATATTAGGATAAATCGGCCTCCTCCGTAAGAAATTTCTTAAAGTCGGTTCAAGTAAAAGCAAGGTTTAGCGAGCAAGTTTTGTGTCTTTTTTTATTTAACCATCTTATTATCAATGTATTATGATTAATCATTTCATCATTTCATCATTTCATCATTTCATCATTCAATCATTTATTTTCACTAAATTAATTAAACATGTCAATTCGCCGTCGCCGCATTGCGCGGGTCTTTCTCATTTTCATGGCCGGGTTTGGGCTTATGTTTACCCTCCGGTTCATTTATGGTTACACCAGTGCCGCCCGCTCGCAAGACGGCGACAACTTTATCTCCGATTTTTTTGAAAGTGCGGCCGATCAACTGCGGAAAAACTACGCCAGCGACAAGTTCTCGGTCAAAGGCCAGGGCCAGGGTGCGCCCATTAGCGTGGACCAAAAGTTTGAGAAAATCGGGGCCTACCGGGTGCGCACGGCCCAGTTTAGCGAAGACGAGCGCAAGGCCCGCGCCCTGGTGAAACAGCACCAAGCGGTGATCCAATTTGAGCAGAACAGTGGCAATCCGGGCAACCGCACGCTGCATTTGTCCATTGGGGTGCCGCCCGCCAGTTTCGATTCCATGACGGCCCAGGTGGCCAAGCTGGGGCTGGTAACCAGTGCCAACGTAACCAAGGTGGACAAAACCAGCGAGTACAAAGACCTGAATGCCAGGCGGGTATCGTTGGAAAATACCCGCGCGTCGCTGGTGGAGCTGAAACGCCGCAACGGTGACATCGGCGAGTTCATCGCGTTGGATAACCGCATCCTCGAGATCGATTCCACCTTGCAGGGCCTGGGCGTGGCCCTGGGCGAATACGCGGAAGAAAACGAGTTTTGCACTGTGCGGCTCACCCTCCAGGAGGGCAAAAAAGCCGAGATCAGCTTACTGCACCGCCTCAAAGTAGCCTTTGAGTGGACGGTGCAGTTTTATCTAGGCTTCTGCCTCATTGTGTTGCTGGCCAGTGGCAGCGCGTTTATATTGGTCCTCATTGCCGAACGGTTGCGGATTTTACCGACCCGCGACCCCGAGTAGGGCCGCGCCACGGAGCCACCCCTGGTTAGCTCCGCCACCGTCCGCCAGCGGACGTAATTAACCGCTTTTGCACACCTGGGATAACCGTACCCAATGCACCGCACCATGTTCCGCAACTACCTCAAAATCGCCCTGCGCCACCTGGCCAAAAACCGGGGCTTTGCCCTCATCAACGCTCTGGGCCTGGCCGTGGGCATGGCCACGGTGATCTTCATCCTCCAATACCTCGGTTTTGAATTGGGGGTCAACCGGTTCCATGCCAACTTGCCCCAGATGTACCGCTTGCTGTGCGAGAGCAAGGAAGGCGGCACGCACGAATACATGTACGCTGCCGTGGCCCCGGCCGCCAAGGAAAACCTGGCCGACGTGGCCGACTATTGCCGGGTGGCCAACGGGATTGGCAACGGGATCGTCGGCATTGCGCCCGCCAATGGCCAACCCGCCAAAAGTTTTAGGGAGGACGGCATGTTGTTCGTCGAGGGCAACTTTTTTGAATTTTTCAGTTTCCCCATTTTAGAAGGCAGTGCCCAGGCGTTGAAAGAGCCTTTTACGGTCGCGATTTCCGCCCACGAGTGCCCTCAACCAGGTGCTGATGGTGAGCAACCAGTTCCACGCCAAACCTTACCGCGTGGTGGTGGTGTTTAAAGACATGCCCGAAAACTCCGACCTCCGGGGCAACCTCGCCCTGTCGTTGGAGACTTTGCGCAACCCAAATAATATTGTGGACAACCCCTGGGTGAGCCTGGACAACTGGGAAACGCAATACTCCAACGCTTACCTTACCCTGAAACCAGGAAGCGACTACCTCGCTACTGAAAGTAAGATCAATCAGATATACAAAGGCCGCCAACCCAAGTCGGACGTAACCCTGCGCCTACAGCCCGTCACCGAGATGCACCTGGGCCCGAGCCTGGACTACCCTTACCCCACCAGCGGCCGGCTCTGGTTCGTGTATTTGCTGGGCGGGGTCGCGGCCCTGATCTTGGCCATTGCCTGGTTCAATTACATCAACCTGTCCACCGTGAGTTCGCTCAAGCGGGCCAAAGAAGTGGGCATCCGTAAGGTGTCGGGCGCGGGCCGGGGCGCGCTC
>JALONO010000055.1 GCA_025454895.1 Bernardetiaceae bacterium | reverse complement strand
TGCCCAGCACCGGGTGGCGTTCCATGCCCCGGTTATTGCCGATGTGGTCGTGCCCGTGGTCATGGAACATCTCGGCGTTGAGGGCCAGTTGGTCGTCGTTGGTAACCACGGCCCCGCCTTCGCCCGCCGTGATGATCTTGAAAAAGTCGAGCGAGTAGCTGCCGATCTGGCCAAACAAACCCAGCGACTTGCCCTTGAACGAAGCTCCCAGGGCTTGGGCGGTATCCTCGATCAGCACCAGGTTTTTCTCTTGGCAGAGGGCCACGATCTCATCGATTTGGGCCATGGCCCCGCACATGTGTACGAGCACCACCGCGCGGGTGCGCGGGGTGAGGGCCGCCCTAATACTGGCCGCGCTGAGGCAGAGGGTCTCGTCCACGTCGGCAAAAACGGGGATGGCCCCGCCCAGCATTACGCCCTCGATAGTGGCAATGTAGGTGAAAGTGGGCACAATCACCTCGTCGCCCAGGCCTACCCCGCTGGCGGCCATGCACAACGACACCGCCGTGGTGCCGCTGCTGCACAAGAGGGCGTGCTTGGCCCCGGTAAACTGGCAAAGCTCCTGCTCAAACGAGCGGGCTTTCCAAATACCTTTCCGGGGTTCGTCGTGGTTGTAGCGGAACAAGATGCCGGTTTCCAGCACGTCGTTGATTTCCTTGCGCTCCTCTGCGCCTATAAGTTCTGAGCCGGGCATAGCCTTGGGGGTTTGATGGACAACAGGGCGCAAAATTAAGGTTTGCCCAGCTAAGTACCTCGAGAGGTAGCGGGCTAGCGGCTGCCGGACGCAAAGCGCGGGCTTGATGCCCACTGCCGCAGGTGATCGGCCAATTGGGGCAGCAATTGGGCCGCGCTAACAAACTGCACGTCGGCAAAGTGCCAGCCCTCGGTGGCCGGTTCTTGGGCCGGGTGCCACTGGCGCAGCATGGGGCGGTGCTCGGTTTCGTCCAAGGCCACCCATTGGGCCGAAGCCGCAAAGTCAGCCTCGGTTACGGGCTGGGGATAAGGCACCACGCCGGGCAGGGTTACCCCGAGGTGCCGCAGGTAGGCCAAAGCGGCCGGGGCAATGGGGCCAGGGTTATGGCCGGGCTTTACGTGCAAGCCCCGTGAAACCGCCCGCCAAGGTAATTGGTGTTCCTGGGCCAAGTGGTTAAAATAGGCTTCGGCAAAACGGCTACGGTAATAGTTGCCAGTACACAAGAAAAGAATATTCTGCATTACTAATTGATTATCAAATACTTGTGCGCGGTTTTACTATCTTGGCCTCGTTGATTTTCAAATACTTGCCCGGCAATGTCTAAAAACCGTGAACGGCTAGGCACACGATTTTCAGCAATCTACCATAAAAAAGCCCGCCAAGTTAGTTTACTTGGCGGACAAGCGCGGTCAACCGCAGAATTTGAATGACGTTAATGGTAGCGATTGTAGGCCGATGGCCCACGTTCCCGTTTAGTGCAGACCTTCAGGGTTTAACGGCGGAAACCGAGTACGGCCGCGCCGCAATAACTCTCCGACTCCTTGAAAGTAAACAGCAAGTAATAAATGCCAGTGGATTTACACTTATACGTCCAGCCAGGGTAGAATTTGTTGCTCACAAAGCTGGTGGTCAGCTCGTTGCGCTGTTGATCGTACAAGGTGGCCACGATGCCGTTGGCCCCACCGTCCTTGCCTTGGATGCGGATCATGTAGTTGGTGTCCTTGCTGAACACACAGGTGTACTCGATGTTTTTGCGCACCCCGTTCTTGCCGTCTATTTTGTAGCTTTTTACAAAAGTAAAGCCGGGGGTCAAGGCTTTCAGGCTCTTTTGGCTGTATTGCTCCGAGTCGCACTGGGCAAAGGCCGCACCACTCAGCAGCAAGGCGGCAGTAAAAGCCAGGCAGATTTTGCCGATGAAATTCTTCATGGTTAAGTTCGGTTAAAAAGGAGGTTACTTGATGATTTTGCTGCGGATGGATTTAGTAAGACTTGTGATCAGGTCCACATCGGCATCGCTGATGTTGATCTGGCTCACGGTAGCATCTTCTACCACCAGTTCGCCGTTCACCTCTTTCGTTACGGGCTTGCCAGTGGAGATGGTCTTGATTTCTACCCGGTTGTACACCTTTTGGAGTTCCTTCAGGTCGGCAATCAGGCTCGGAAAATTGGGTTTGTTTTTGTAAAAATCCAACACCAACAAAATTTGGTCAAGGGCCACTTTTTGTTCGCCGATTTTCTCTTTTAATTTTTTGTTCTTGGTTTTTTGGTGCACCAGGGTGGTGAGGTACAGGGCCTCCGTCCAGCCGCCGGTGAGGATCAAAATGCTCAGGTTCTCGCGTTTTTGATCGTTCAGGTGCGAGTTGATGCGCTCAAAGTTTTGCTGGGTCAGTTGCAACAACTTTTCTACGTTACCGCTGCTGGAGGCCAGTTCTTTGATGGTCTTGTAGTCAAAGAATTGGCCAATGTTCAACTTGTCGGCCAGGGTTTTCACCGAGTTTAGGAAGTTGAGCACGTCTTGGTTTTTATCGTACAGATTGGCAAAACCCAGGTCGGTGCTGTACACGCCCAGGTTAAGGGCCTGGCGGTAACTATCGTTGTAAGTGGTAACAATGGTGGGGTCGTTCAGGTTAGAAACACTGTAAGCCGCCCCGGTCTCTTTGATGAGCAGTGAGGTTTCAATGGGCGAGGGAATGGACTGCATAATGCCAGCCACAATATCGTCGGAGAGCTGCACTGGCGAGGTTTCCACTACGGTAGGCACTTCGGTGGTTTCGCGGCTCTCGTCGGTATTAGCCACCTGCGCGCTGCAACCAAACAGCAACAGTAGGGCAAAAACTAGGTTCAACTTTTTCATGTTAATAAGTTGGGTTATAAATTAAAGGGGGCTTAGCGGTTAGTATGGATCGATCAAAAACAAAAAAAACGCCAAAGCCGGTGGATTAAGGATGATTAGGAAGTGGCTTTGGGGGTAAACTTGACCTTGCTGAACATCTTGACAAACTTGCGCAGCAATTCAAAGTACAATGTTACATACAGCAATAAGGTCATGAACCAAATTACAACGAGGTTGAAATAGTAAGTATCCCACATTTGACCACCAAAAGGCTTGGTGGGGGCAAAAAAGTGTGCACGATAATCAAAAACATTACTTACGTGATACGGGGGCGTAAATACCGGGTCAAGGTGCTGTACTAGGCGGTCGCCCTCTGCAGTGATCTTCTCTAAGGAGTTTTCGTTCTTCAGGAATTTCTCCAACTGCTCGTTATGGTACTGGTTTTTCAGGTCGGCGATGCTGCGCTCGGGTTGGCCCTTGGGGTGCTCGTAGGCGTAAATAACCGAGTCGCGCGCGTCGCTCATGCGGCCTTGCAGGCTCCCGTAGTACACCTGCACCCTGGCCAGATAGTCGTTAAGCTGGGCGGCGGCTTGGTCGTTGAAATTGGTCAAACTAAGACCATCCACCAGCTTGGCCAGCCGGGCATCTTTTACCTGCTTTTCCTCCGCTAGCTCGCGTTTGAGCAGGGCTAGGTTTTGGGCAAATACCTGGCGCGCCGAGTCGGTTTTGGCGGTCAGGTTTTCTTGGCAGGCCACCACGGCTTTTTCTAACTCGCTGCGCCAATAGCTGGCCCGGTAGTTGGCTTGGCTGATTTGCCAATCATACCCGTAAAGCATCTGCTCGTAGGGGTTGGTTTTGAACTGGCGCACGCAAATGGCCTCGTAGGCCCAGCGGCTGGCCCACACGTCGGCAATGAGGGGGGCCTTCCCCTTCTGGCCCACGGCATTGTTGAGCTTATCAAAATCAAAGATACCGCCGCTCAAAATCATTTGCGGAATGAGCAACAACGGGATGAGGATATACACCGTTACGGCATTGTCGAACGAGGAGGAAATATTAAGCCCCAGCACGTTAGCAAAGCAAGATACCGAGAACAGGGCCAACCAATAAGTGATAAACTGCCCCCAACCGATGCCCAAGATGAGATTTCCTACCAGCACAAAAGTAAAAGTTTGCACCGCCGAAAGGCTGAACAAAATGATGAGCTTGGAGGATAGATAACTACTTCGGCTCAGGTTCAGGAAACTCTCCCGTTTAAGGATTTTCCGGTCGCGGATGATCTCCTCCGCGCTCACCGTTAGGCCCATAAACAGGGCAATGATGATGCAGATGAGGATGTAGGCCGGGATGTTGTCGTTATAAAAAAACAAGTAACCTTCCTTGGCCTCGCTGGACCTAAACCGGATCACCAACGACATGAGCAGGGCCAACACCGGAGCCTCCAAAAGGTTGATGGCCATGTACTGCTTATCGCTGAGTTTGGCCAGCGCGTCGCGGATGGTAAAAATCAGCGTTTGCTTAGGCTTAGTGGGGATACGGAGCGTTTTGGGCGGCTCCTCGCGCACGTCGGCCCGCCGCTCGATGTTGAAATGCTGTTTGTACTGGTCGCTCCACTCTTCGGGGGTTACCTTGCGCTTGCCGGTGAACTCGCCATATTCGTCCACTACCCTGGCCTCGATAATGTTGAACAGTTGTTCCACGTTCACATTACCGCAAGCCATACACTGGCCCTTGTCGCTGGCTATTTGACGGGTTTGCCGCTTAAAATAGCTGAGAGCTTCTACCGGGTTGCCATAATAGATAGGGAAGCCGCCCGTGTCGAGGATAAACATCTTGTCGAACATCTTATAAATGTCGGACGAGGGCTGGTGGATGACCGTAAAAATGAGCTTGCCCTTGAGCGAAAGTTCCTTGAGTAGGTCGATCACGTTCTCCGAATCGCGCGAGGACAGGCCCGAAGTAGGTTCGTCCAGGAACAGGATGCCCGGCTCGCGGATCAGTTCCAGGGCGATGTTAAGCCGCTTGCGCTGCCCGCCGGAGATTTTTTTGTTGAGCACATTGCCCACCTTGAGGTGCATAATGCGGTCCAGCCCCAGGCTGCCCAGCACGTTGATCACCTTGGTGGTCAGGGCCTCGTCGTCCAGGTCGCGGAAACAGAGTTTGGCGTTGTAAAATAGGTTCTGGAAAACAGTGAGTTCCTCGATGAGCAGGTCGTCTTGGGCCACGTAACCGATCACGCCTTCCACGTGTTTCTTCTGCTCGGGGTCGTGGATGTTGAACCCGTTGATGAGCACTTGGCCTTCGCTGGGCTTTTCCAACCCGGCCAGCACGTTGAGCAGGGTGGTTTTGCCCGCGCCCGAGGCCCCCATGATGCCAATGAGTTTGCCCGGCCCTTCTGACAGGCTCACGTTGCGCAAACCCAAAGCCCCGTTGGGGAATTTGAAGAAAATGCCAT
Source organism: Bernardetiaceae bacterium (assembly GCA_025454895.1). Lineage (GTDB taxonomy): Bacteria > Bacteroidota > Bacteroidia > Cytophagales > Thermoflexibacteraceae > JALONO01. The sequence continues at coordinate 10,872 of JALONO010000055.1, read as the reverse complement.
CGATGTTGAACGACAGCGGGTGGTCCTCGGCCTGGCGGTTTACCCGGGTGGCCAAGTCGGAATAGTAAAGCGGCGCACCCTTGGGCGTTTTAATGATCGAGCCGTGCGAGAACAGCACGATGCTATTCCGCTTCACTAATTGGCCGTTGAGGTAAATCTCGTCGCGGCCGGTGTATTTGATGAAATAAAGGTCAACGCTTTTGACGCGGATGAAAACAATTTCGCCATCTAATTTGCCCGAGTCAATATAGCCCACCTTAGCACCCTCGGGGGGCGGCTGGTCGTCGAACAACAAAATATCCTCGCTATCCAAATTAGGGTGCGAAGCGTCCTCGGCGGTGGCAAAAGCCTCGATTAACTTGTACTCCGCGCGGGATACATTGAATACCGAGGCCAGCGTCTCGATGATCTCCATCCGCTGGGCGGTAAAGTTGCGGTCCGACACGAGCATCTCCAGCAACTTAAACAATACAATTACCTTCTGCTTTTGGGTAAGCGTTTTGTTGATTTTTTTACCTAACGAGAGCACGCGCACGGCCTCGTTTACGCGGGTGGCGCGCTTCTTTTTCTCTACCTTCACCTCCCCGTCGGCGGTGGCGGTGGCCGTGGCGGCCCCACTGGCGGGTTCGTCGTCCAGGCCGTACTCGGCGTACTTATCGTACAGGGCCAAGTACTCACCCATGGTTTCCCGGTCCAGGTCCTGCTGGTAAAAACTGATCACGAAGTTGCGCTCCGCGTCGCTTACGCCGGTATCTTGCTTGGAAATGATGGCAAACAACTGCGTGAGCGCTTTGAGTATTTCCTCACTCATGGTATTGGTCAGGCGCTAACGTTTGCAAGCGCGGCATTAGGGTAACGAAGCGAATGATGAGGCAGTTAAGTGAGCAAGGGGGGGCGAGGTGAGCCGCCGGGTAGGCTTAGGTTGCCCACCCAACGGTGGGCCAAGCCAAGTAAGTTGGTTAGAGAAAAATGGCCAAGAGCCGCACCCCCGATGGGGCACGGCCCTTAGGCTAGTTAGTAGGTTTGAAACTCGAAGGGCACGTCCACCAGTTCGGAAAACTCCTCGCCGGCTTCTTCCATGTCCTCGTCGTCTTCGTGGTAGTACCAGGTAATGTTGGCACCGGGCACGGCTTCCAACTTCGACAATACATCCAAAATCAATTTGGACGATGCCGTGTTGAAGTACTCCAACTTGAAATGGAAATTAGTGCTGGAGTTGGCCTGGGTGGCATACTTTTCCAACCAATCTAAAATGGGCTGGTAAAACTCGGCAGCGTCTTCCGGCAGCGAGCGGCCCGATATCTCGAATAAACCAGCCGATTTGTCCAATACGATCTTGGGGGTATCTTCGGTTCCTTTTAAATGAATGAGTTCCATTGTTTTAGTCAATATTTTTTGGTTAGCCGTTGTTGCTACGGGAAATGGTGGTACGAAGGGAGAAAAATGAAAGATGGTCGTTGATCGGCTCAAAGTCATAGCTCAGCTTTTGGCCCGACTTGCGCGCCATATCGATAAAGCCTAAACCAGCCCCGCCTTTTTCGGACAGGCTACCGTTTTTGATGACTTCTTTGTAAAGCTCTTTGAGGCCGTCTTTGTCCAAAGCGTTGATCTGTTCCAGTTTACGGGTCATGTCGCTCACCCGGTCGTTGGCAATGGCGTTGCCGGAGGTGATCACGTACTCGTCTTTGTGTTTACCGATCATAAAAATAGCACTGTTGTGGCCATACATTTCCACGTCGAAGCCTTCAGCGTGCTTGCAAATGTTTTGGAGGCATTCCACCATTACGTTGAACACCTTGCGTTTGATGCCCGACTCCTCGCCAAAAGCATCCATGTTCCGTTCGGCCATGGCCAGCACCGACTTGGTGATTTCTTGGGTGAATTCCCCCTCGTACACCAAGATCAGGTTCTGCTTGAGCATCGTCCTGTGTAAATCATAAATATACTTCATTGCTTGGGCTTAAATTCGGGTAGAACAGATGAGAAATATTTTTTCAATAGGGCAACTTAAATAATTGGTTATCAAAATTTTATACCGATCAACAAAATATCGTCCGTTTGTTTCAAATTGCCGCGCCAGGTTTCAAAAGCGTCGTCAATGGCCTGCCGCACTTCTTGAATGGGCCGCTCGTGGTGCTCCACCACGATGTCCCGGATTTGGCGCGGGGAAAATTTCTTCATGTCGGGGCCAAACTGGTCGGGCAAGCCATCGGAGAACAAGTAAACCGCGTCGCCTTTGGCAATTTGCATGGTCGAGGTGGAAAAGTTATCCCGGTTTTTCAACTGGCCGCCCCCGATAGGGAAACGATCGCCCTTGAGTTGGATCAGTTCGCCTTCTCGCACATAGTACAATGGGCGATGGGCACCAGCATATTGCAACTCGCGGGTTGCCAGGTTGATACGGCATAGGGCAATATCCATGCCATCGCGAGTAACCGAAGCCACGTCCTGGCGTAAGGTTTTGGTAACGCCGTCGTTGAGCAAGTCCAGGATCTGGCCGGGGTCGGTGGCCTGGGTGCTGTTGATCACATCGTTGAGGATAAAGTACCCGATGAGCGAAATGAGGGCCCCGGGCACCCCGTGGCCGGTACAATCGACGGCAGCGATAAAAATATCGTTGTCGCGCTGGGCAAACCACGGAAAGTCGCCGCTCACCACGTCGCGCGGTTTGTAATAAATGAACGACTCGGGCAGCACCGTGCGGATGGTGGCCGTGTCGGGTAAAATCGCCCCCTGGATCCGCTTGGCGTAGTTGATGCTTTCGGTGATTTTGCGGTTGATGTTCAGGATTTCCGTTTCGGCCTCTTTGCGCTCGGTAATATCGTGGCTCACCAGCAGCACCGACTCGGTTTCTTGCTGTTCGTTCTGCTCGGGAATGGCATTGACCTGCATAATCCGCTCGCCGTTGATCGAGTGGTAGGTAAGTTCGGTCTTGATTACGTTGTTTTTTTGCAGCGTTTCTTGAATTAACTCAAGCCAGTCCTTGATCAGGTCGGGGTGCAAGGGAGTTTGCTTGAGGTTCTTGCCCAAATATACGCCGGGCGACAGGCCGGTGATTTCCCGGATGGCCGGGTTGATGTAAAACACCTCGCCCTCCGGGGTGAGGCGGGTGATCAAGTCGGGCGAGTTTTCCGACAGGGCCTGCATTTGGCCCCGCATCCGGGCCTCTTGCTCGGCCAGGCGGCGCTCGGTAATGTCGCGCGAGTTGACCAAAATACCTTGGATGGCCGGGTCGCGGAGCAGGTTGGTCCCCGTCGACTCGAGCCAGATGGTTTCGCCGTTGGCCCGCAAATACTCAATTTGAATGGTTACTTGCTCGTTAGGCTCGGCAATGAGCTGGCGGAACATTTTCTGCACCTGGGCCACGCTGTCGGCATGGACGTGGATGATGTCGTTGATCCCGATCATTTCGTCGGCCGCGTGGCCCAAGATGCGCTCTACCGAAGGGCTGATGTAGCGGATGTAACCGTCTTCTTCGTAAATGGTGATTACTTCGGAGGCGTTCTCGAGCAGCAACTGCATCCGCTTTTGCGAGCGGTTCACTTCTTGCACTTGGTCCTCCAGGCGGTGGTTGGTGCGGCGCAGTTCTTCCTGGGTGCTTTCCATGATCTCGGCGTTGGAACGCAGCACCTCCTGCTGAAACTGCAACTCTTCCGACATCTGCTGCGACTCTTGCAGCAGGCGCACGGTACGCTCATTGACCCGGATATTGGAAATGGTGCGGGCGATGCTAAGGCTGATTTCTTGCACAAAGCGCACTTGCACGGGCGTAAAGGTGGCAAAACCCGCAAATTCTACCACCCCGCACACTTGTTCGTCGGTGATGAGGGGCACAAACAGCAGGCACTTGGGCCGCCGGTCGCCCAGCAGGCCGGAAGTGATGGCCGGGTAATGGTCCGGCACCTCGGTGCGCAAAATGGTGTCGCGCTCGATGGCCGCCTGCCCCACCAGCCCCTCGCCCAGCCGGAAACTGGCCTTCAGGTGCTTCTTTTTTTGGTAGGCACGGCTGGCCCGCATTTCCAGGCGGATGGCCTGGCCGCGTTCTTCTGCCTCTTCCAACACGTAGAAAGCGCCTTGCACCGCCCCGATTTTCTCGGTAACGTAAGCTAGGATTTGTTCGCCCAGGTCGTCGATGCGGTTGTAATTGCGCAAAATTTGGCCCACTTCGGCCACCCCGGAAATAATCCAGTTCTGGTCGGTGTCTTTGCGCTCAGAGGCTTGGATGCTATCGCGCATGGACGTGAGGGCGTTGCCCAGCATGTCGTCTTGGCTCACGGGCTTGTACTCGGCCTCGTAGTCGCCCGCCCCGATGCGGTAGGCGAAATCGGTGGTGGTTTTAAGGGTACCCACCAGGTTGTTCACCGCCGAGGCCATTTCCCCGATCTCGTCTTTGGAGGCCACCGCCACCTGCCGGGGCAAAATACCTTGGGCCACTAAGTCTAAATTTGACTTTAAAGTTAGTAATGGCCTAATGAGCACCCGGGAAAAAATATACGCGGCCGAAAAAGCCAATAGCACAATTAGCACGCCGGCAAACAAAAACGCTCCCAATAAGAGATTGAGCTCTTGTTCAATTTCCTTGGTGTCGATTTTAACCACCAGGCCCCAATTAGTGCGGGGCAGGTTGCGCCAAACCGACAGGGTTTTTACTTCCCGTTCTCGCATCTCGGTGGTGTAGCCGTAGCCCGACTGGCCCGGCTGGGCCGCCAGTTGCATGGCCGAAGGGCGGTCTTCGTCGATAATATAAGTTTGCGAGAGTAGGCTCTGGCGGGATAACCGATGGCGGTTGAGGTAATCTAATTTATTGCCCGCCAGGCGGCTGAGGATGATCTCCCCGGTTTTGCCCAGGCCAGTAGTATCGTTCACGATTTGGTACGCCTTGTCCATTTTGAACTCAGTAACCACGTGGCCGATCACGCGGTCTTCCAAATCAAGCACCGGGGCGGCCACGTTCATGTACGCCGAGGTTTCGGAAGTTTTGTACAGATTGCCGTAGTAGATGGCTTGGCTTGCCCGCTCGCGCACCTGCTCGTAATCGCGGAAAATCTCACCCACCAGTTCTTCGGTTTTGTCAAGCTCCTTTTTGGTGCGGTAGATGATACGGCCCTGGTGGTCGAGCAGGAGGATGTTTTCGTAATCGTAAATTTCTTGGATGGGTACCAAATAATCATTAAGGCGGTTCTCGATTGAGAAATAGGCACTGTCGGCACTGCGGATCGAGTTGGCCTGTAATACGCTCTGCAACACCCGGTTAGAGTTTTGGATCAATCCCAAATTGTACTCCAACTGCTTAAAAATGGCATCTAGTTGTTGAGCCTTTTGGATGTTGACCACCTGGAGGTTTTCCAAGTAACGCTTCTCGATCGACTCTTTACTGAGCTGATAAGCCAAAGCCCCGATGGCAAAAACCGACAACAGTACCACTCCTAGCAAAAGGATGGTAATTTTAGTGCCGATTTTTATTTGGTTAAACATGATGGCTCGCCGTCAACAATAGGGTTATTTTAGTACTGCTAGTGCGACATGCCGCACTTCTTTTGCTTAGAATCAACTTTAAAAAAACACTTAGGCTCGGTATTTATTTGCGATTGCCTGTCCTTATCAAAATTGCCGAGTGGTTTGGTTAAGTGTTGTTTATTGCAATGGTCAATGAGATCTTCTAATGGTTTTTTATCTGAAGGTATTCAACTATCACTATACCTCCGAAGCCGCCCGCTCCGATACCGGCCACGAAGCGGCTAAGTAAGCGCAAGCCTGCTCGGCAAACTGCACGGCCGACGGGGTTAGTGGACTAAAAGTGGCCACTTGCACCACCGCCGATAGCTCCGGCCAGGTGCCTACCGGCAAAGTGAGCAAGTGAGCAGCCCCGGCTTTGCCCAACCCCGACTCCGCCCCCAGTTCCGGGGTGGGCACGTCGGCGATTAAACTAGTTTGCCCACTGCCCAGCACTTGGCCCACCAAGCCTTCGCCCACTTGGTAACAAAGCGGCTCCTCGGGCGCGTAGGCATACCCTGCGCTAAACTCGGCGAAGATTGTGCCAGCCTGGCCTTGCACCGTGTACAACGCCCCGGCCACGGCTTGTAGGGCCTGGCACACTTGGCGTAAGATCAGCCCCGGTTTATCAATAACAACGTCAGTCCGAGCGGCCAATTGGCGGATTTCTGCCAATCGCGCCTCCCATTGCTGTTGTTGGCCTTGGACCACGGTTTGCGCACCTTCCACTTTGCGGTCGGCATATTTTTCTACATACACCACTTCGGCACCGCCGTCTTTGCCCCGGGTTAGGCTAAAAAGCAACACCAACGCAGTAAGGATCGCCCCCACTTGGATCACCATCACGATCAAAATGGTATTGCCATAATTGCGCACCAATTCACGCATGGTGGCGGGGTCGCCTTGGCTTTGGGCGGCCAGGTCGGCCATTTGGCCGGGCATACTAAACACAATTTGGTAAGCCAAAAACCCGGTGAGCAACAGGTAAGCAACCAAGAGCGCGATAATACTGAGGCGGCGGACGCGGTTTTTCATGCAGGGGCCAGGGTTTTGGTAACTTTGTCCAGCTCGCCTAAAAAGCTGATGATTTCTTCGGTTTTGAGCACCCAGTCGATTTTGGTGGCGGCCAGGGCCGCGTTGGGCATGGCATCGATCATGCTCTCGGCAGGGTCTTGCACCACGGTGAGGCCGCCGCGCTCTTTCACTTTGGCCATTCCGTAGGCTCCATCTTTATTGGCCCCGGAAAGCAAAATCCCTATCAATTTATCGCGGTACACAAAGGCGGCGGTTTCAAAAGTATGGTCAATGGCCGGGCGGGAGTTATTGGCCAGTTCTTCGGTAGAAAGGGCGAGTGAGTTGCCCAGTTCCAGGCAGAGGTGGTAGTTGGCCGGGGCCAGGTACACCATGCCCCGCTTGATAGGCTCTTTGTCGTGCGGTTCCACCACGGGCTTGCTGCTTTTGATCGACAGGGCCTCCACAAACCCGTTGCGCACGTGCTTGAGCCGGTGCAAGCACAAAAACACGGGCAGCGGAAAGTCTTTGGGCAGGCTGGCCAAGATTTGGGTAATCCCTTGGAAACTGCCCGCCGAACCGCCAATGACCACGGCCTTGTACTTGTTGCTCAGCTTGTATTTGCCCACCATAGCGAAAACACGAAAGCTTAGTCCTTGATTTTTTTGTAGATTTTCTCTTCGTTGTTCACTACGATGAACTTGTTGGCGATTTCGCACCAAATGAGCGACTCTTTAGAACCGATGGCCAGGTAACCATACTTGAATAGGCTCTCGTGTAGGCGGCTGAGCACCCCGTTTTGCAGGGTTTGGTTAAAGTAAATCATCACGTTGCGGCACAGCACCAGGTCAAACTTGGAAAACACGTTGCCCAGCACCAGGTCGTGGCGGCGGTAAGTTACGTTCTGCAAAAGGGCTTTATCAAACACTACTTCGTTACCCACCTCTTTAAAATAAGAGTCGAGATTGGTCTCGGGCTGGCCTGAATAGCGGTGGTAGTTTTTACGGTTCAAGTCCATGTTTTTGGCCGAATAGGTGCTCCGCTTGGCCCTCTCGATAATGGCATTATCCAAGTCGGTGGCAAATAGGCGGGCCTTGTCCAGCACACCCATTTCGTGGAGCATGATGTTCATCGATACCACCTCCTCGCCCGAGGAGCAGCCCGCGTGCCAAATGTTGATTTTATCGTGATTGAGCAAAATATTGGGCACTACCTGCTCGCGGAGCACCTTCCAAAAAGTGGGGTCGCGGAACATCTCCGTTACGTTCACGGTAATTTCGGAGATGAATTCCTCAAAAAAATCGGGGTTGCTGTCCAGCACGCTCACCAACTTGTCCACGGTTTTGTATTTGTAAAGGTCCAGCACCCGCCTAATACGCCGTTTGAACGACGACATAGCATAATCCTTGAACTCGTACCCGTATTTTTGGCGAATCAGGTCGGTCAGTTTTCGGATGTCGCTAATCTCGATGTCGGCCTCCGGGGGTGGCGGTGGTAGCATAGGTTCAGTTTTGGGCAGAAATGACGAGAACACGTAAAGGGCCTTGTTTTAGTAGAAATTAGTTTTGGTTGTAGTCGGATATTGAAGTAGCAAATTGGCCTTATGGTAGTTTTAATTAAAGTTTAGGCAGGCCAATTTGCTACATCATGACAAAATTAAGGCCGTTTGTTAGTTCAAGCGGGCCTCATTTGGCCTGCTTCCTCTTGCTTGTAACTTTTTCGGGGTTTTAAGCTCAAAAGCTGGAACATGGCTTGGTCGGCGTCCACCTCGGGGTTGGGGGTGGTCAGCAGTTTGTCGCCCGCGAAGATCGAGTTGGCCCCGGCCAAGAAACAGAGGGCTTGCTCGGCCACGGGCATTTCTAACCGCCCGGCCGAAAGCCGAACCATGGCCTGGGGCATTAAAATGCGGGCCGTGGCGATCATGCGCACCATGTCCCACACGGGCACGCGGGGCTGGTCTTGCAGGGGGGTGCCCTCAATGGCCACCAGGGCGTTCACCGGCACCGACTCGGGGTGGGCGGGCAAGGTGGCCAGGGTGTGCAACATGCTGATCCGGTCTTCGTCAGTTTCGCCCAGCCCAATAATGCCGCCGGAACACACCGAGATTTTGGCCCGGCGCACGTTTTCCAGGGTTTGCAGCCGGTCGTCGTAAGTGCGGGTGCTGATGATGTTGCCGTAATTCTCCTCGCTGGTGTCCAGGTTATGGTTGTAAGCGTAAAGGCCGGCGGCTTTCAGTTTTTCCGCTTGCTCGGGGGTGAGCATGCCCAGGGTGCAGCACACCTCCAGGCCCAGGTCGGCCACCCCGCTCACCATGGCCAGCACCCGGTCAAAGTCGCGGTTGTCGCGCACTTCGCGCCAGGCCGCCCCCATGCAAAACCGGGTGCTGCCACTCTCGGCGGCCTCGCGGGCGCGGGCCAGCACGTCGTCCACGGGCATCAGCTTTTCAGCTTTTAGGCCGGTGTTGTACTTCACCGACTGGGAGCAGTAGGAGCAGTCTTCTGAACAGCCCCCGGTTTTGATCGACAGCAGGGTGCAAACCTGCACCTCTTGCGGGTCATGGAACTGGCGGTGTACCGATGCCGCCTGGTACACCAAGTCCAACACGGGCTGGTGGTAAAGCTCGGCCACCTGGGCCCGGGTCCAATCGTTGCGGATGGTTGCCTCCGCAACCGGGGCATCGCTAAAAGTTATTCCGTTAGTCATGTTTTAATAATCAGTTAGTTAAGAAGTAAAACGTAGCTAGGCAAAGAACGGTAACGTTCGTTGGGCATCCGTTTTCTCATCAACCGAGGCAGTAAAGCGACGGGGAACCACCGAGGCGGGCTAAAAAACGCCTGCTTTGGCCAGTGCCCCATCTACCGGGCGAATTTAGGGGTAAAAGCCGATAGCTTTACTCGGTTGAGCAAAATTTCGCTTAGGCTCACGGCGCCCCGCCCCGCGCCCAGGCCGTGCGGGTGGCCGCGAAAAGCCGTAAGTTTGCCGCAAAACCCAAGTTCATGCGCGTTTTAGTTTGGTTCATCCTGGGGGGCTTGCTGGCCTGCCAATCGCCTAAGAGCCAGCCCCCGCCCCCTTCGCCCAAGCCCGCCCCCGTGCCCGCCCGCCCCGCAAGCGTGCGCGAGGCCCCGCCCGCCTACGACAGCCTGTACCGCACCCTGGCCGATACCGCCTGGGTGGAGCTGATCAAGTGGGACCCCACTTTTGTGCTCGATATCAAATATGCCACCACCGATAACTTCACCAAACAGGTGCTGTACGACTGTGGCCGCTGCTTTTTGCGCAAGCGGGTGGCCCAAGACCTGGTGGCCGCTCATGCGCAAGTGAAAAAACAGGGCTACCGCATGAAGATTTTCGACGGCTACCGCCCGCTGGCCGTGCAATGGAAAATGTGGAACGCCACTCCCAGCAAAAGCTACGTGGCCAACCCCCGCAAAGGCTCCATGCACAACCGGGGCGGGGCGGTAGACCTCACCCTGGTAGATGCCCAAGGCCAAGAACTGGACATGGGCAGCCCGTTCGATTTTTTTGGCAAGCAGGCCCACCTCAATTACCCGCACCCAGCTAAGGTGCTAGCCAACCGGAAGGTGCTACAAACGGCCATGAAGGCCCATCATTTTAACACCATTAGCAACGAATGGTGGCACTTTTCGCACCAGAAGGTGTACGCCGTGAGCGATTTCCCCATTCCGTGCCAATAAACGGCTACTTCCAGGGCGAAAACGCCACCGGCCGCATATACACCGAGACGAGCCGCTCCAGGATTTTGCCGTTGGCCTCCGAGGCATCGCGCACTTGGATCCAAGCTGGGTCCTTCACAAAAGTATCGAACGAAGCCTTGCCCGCCGCTTGGTCCCGGTGAGCCAAGAAATAGTAGAGCACCGAGGCTTCGTCGGCCTTTTGGGGGATGGAGGTAAAATAGACCAAATTTTGCATCCCGTGCTTTTCAAACAGTTTAACGGTATGGTTGCGGAACCGGGCCAGCACATCGGGCAGGCGGTTGGGGTAAGCGTGGTAGATGCGCAGCTCAAACACCCGGTTGCCCACCGACTGCCACTGGTTGGGCGAAAAATCGGTGGTTTGCAGGTAGATTTCCTCCACCTTACTAATAATTGCGCCCGCTTTTTCCGATTTCTTGACGGCTTTCTGCCATTTGGGGTCGGCCTGGAAGTCGCGCCAGGCCCGCTCGCGCGCGGCCATGTCGGCGTAGGAGACCAGGTAGTACAGCTTTGCCTCGGCCCCGGCCTCGAGGGGCAGCCAAAAGCCTTCTAGCTTGATGCCGTACTTGGGCCAGTGCTTGAGGGCGTGGTTTTGGAACCGGGCCAGCAGCGCGTCCATTTTGCCGGGGGCGGCGGTGTAAATGCGCAGTTCGTA
>JALONO010000054.1 GCA_025454895.1 Bernardetiaceae bacterium | reverse complement strand
GCCGGTGGAGGTGCGCCACTACCTAGAACGGTACCTGAGCGGCACCGAGGAAGACAAAAACACCGAGGCCCTGGCCACCTCGCCGCAGTTGCAAGCGGCGGGTTGAGTAAGTATTTGTTTATCAGAACTTTACCCTCGCTTAAACTGATTGCCGCTAAACGCCCCGCCGTCATAATACGGCGAGTGGGGGTCGGTGAAAAACAGCACCAGTTCCGCGCCACCGGGGGTGGCTAAGGTTACCGCTTCGTCTTGGATGATCACGCATTCGCCTTTTTGTAAAACCTCCGCATTTACCGTGAGCGCCCCCTGAAAAACGTAGAGCAGGGCCGTTAGCCCCGTTTGGGGCAAGGGTGGCAGTTCCAATGATTGGCCCGCTTGAAGGGTGGCATCGTAAATCCAGGTTTGGCTGGTGAAACGCAGTGGGGTAGCCGCCGTGGGCGAGGCTAACAACCGCCATTCGTTCAAGCTATCAGCTTGGGGCAAGTCGCTGAAACTCACCACTGGCTCGGTGTCTCTTTCCCGCGGCCGGATGAAGATTTGTAGCCCTTCCAAGGGTTCTAGGATTTTTTCTTCGTGGTAGAATACCCGGCCCGCTTTCATCAGCATCAGTTTTTGCCGACCGATGAGGGCGGTAACCTGGGCGGAGTCAGTATGCCTGACCTGGCCCCTGCGAAAGTAGGAAAGGATGTCGTCGTTTACGTGCGGGTGCATTTTGATGGTGGTGCCTCCGGGAATGTCGGCCTGGTCGATGCGACCAATGGTACCCAGCCCCGTGTCGCCCGATGGAAGCCCCTCGCCGGGGTACAAAATTTGGATGTGGGCATTGCCCCTTTTTTGAGATCGACGGATGATCGTAAGCATCTTATGCAAAAAGAGATATTTAATTTATGGATTTTCAATAGTTTAATTTAGTAGATCTTTTGCACATTAGGTTTTTGAACGAGTTTATGACTGGATTTTCGCTCAAAACCCAGCCTTTTTGGCCCCACCCTATCCAGCAGCACTGGCTCGCCCCAAAAGCTCATTCGCTTTTGGTCGTCCGTCGGGGAGGGGACGCAATCTCGAGCCGAGTAAGGGTAATTTGAAAAGGTTTTAATCCAATCTGCAAGAGGTCTAGTTAACAAAGATCAACCAACCGCCTCTGAGCGGTAAACCTGGGCCGCGGCTTGCACCAGCAAGGCGGCGTTATGAGCGGGGTCGTCGGTTGAAGTGGGCACGGGTATTGCGGGGCGGGGCCGCTGGGCCAGGGCGTACTCGTAGGCCCGGTCGTAATAACGGAGTAAGACCTCGGCCACCTGGGCAAAATCGGCAGCATACAAGGCTTTAATGGCCGCTTGGGCGTGTTGCGGGCCAAGCCGTTTTTGCAATTTACCAATCGCCTCGGCCAGTTGCGCGGGCGGGTAACCCGCGTACTCGCGCACCAGGCGGGCCAGCCGCAGGGGCAAGGGCACTTGCAGTTCCAGCAACGGCGCGTTGGCCATTTGTTGCCACAGCGGCTGGGGCAAAAACAACCGGCCAATGGCGTAGCTCTCGTCCTCGAGCCACAGGGGGCCAGCCGTGGCCGCCCACTGCTGGTGCAACTCGTTCTCAAACTGCTCTTGCCGGGGCTGCCGGGGCTGGCCCAGGCCCCCAAACACCGAGCCTTTGTGGCGGGCCAGGGCTTCTAAGTCCACGGTGGGGTGGCCCTGGGCCGCCAATTGGTGCAGCACTTCGGTTTTGCCGCTGCCCGTGGCCCCGCCCAGCAACAGCAAGGGCCGGGGCTGGGCCAAACTTTGGAGCACCCACTGCCGGTACGCTTTATAACCGCCCTGGAGCAGGTGTACCCGCAACCCGAAGGTTTCCAACAGCCAGGCCACGCTGCCGCTGCGCAGGCCGCCCCGCCAACAATGCAGACCTACCCGACCATCCGGGGCCAGTTGCTGGGCCGCTTCCACCAACTGGGGCAGGCGGGGGCTTACTACTTCTAACCCACGCCGCATGGCCGGGGCCTGGCCCTGCTGTTTGTACAACGTGCCTACCTCGGCCCGCTCGTCGTCTTGGAACAGCGGCAGGTTAGCCGCCCCGGGCACGTGCCCGCGCGCGTACTCGGCGGGCGAGCGCACGTCGGCCACTGGCAAATGGGCCAGGGCCAAAAAAGCAGCAGGAGCGAGCAAAACGGGCATGGGCAAGGCGCAGGCTAGGGATAACCCACGGTTTACTTGTTCCGTTTGTAAAAAACCACCACTCCGGTGGCCACAATAAAGCCCAATAGCACCAAATTCCCCAGTATTTTTAGCATGTCCAGCCGCTGGCCGCTGGCCAGTTCGTTGGGTTCGTCGTCGATGGCATCGTAAAATCCGCCCTGGTCATTGTCGCGGATGGCGTTATTGGCCCGGCTTTCGCCCTGCACAAACAACTTGGTTTGGGGCCGCAGGGTATCGTATTTGGCCGTTTTAGGGTTAAAAAACACCATGCTCAAAAAATCGCTCATGGCGTAAGTGCCTGGTTCGTTGGGGATTAGCTGGTAGGTAAACACCTTGTCGCCATACACCACGCCGTTGGCCCGGTTAATTTGCTGCCGCACGGCCGGCGGGTAAAACTCAAACTCGGGGCGTTTGTTGAGCGGAGGCTCGGTAATGGCCGCAATGTTGCCTTCGCCCGTAATCTCGAACAAGAAGTTATGGCTCTGCCCGGTGTTGAGGCGGTTATTATTGCCGGGTTTTTCCACCAATTTATAATTGCCCACGGCCACTTGGTCGCGCAGGGGGTGCGGGGGCAGCGGCTTCACCTTCACGGTTTTAGGCTTGGAATAAAACGTCCGGAAGTCGCGGGTGCTGCCCGTGCCAAAAAAGCTCTGGGTGCGGGCCATCCGGTACTTGAGCATTTTGAGTTCCGCCGCCGGGATTTTAACCGGCTGGTCGTCGAGCGGGTACAATGTGGCCTGGTAAATTTTGTACTGGCGGTAGGTTTTGCCGCCCAGGTTGGCCATGCTGGGCGTAATTTCTTCAATCCCGAAGTTTTCTTCCCAACAATTGGCGGGTTTCACTTTTTTCAGGATTTCGGTCAGTTGCTGCCCCACTTCGTAAAACTCCAACACGGCTTGGTTGCGGTTGGAGATGTAAAAAGCGATGGTGAGGTTGAAGCCCTCGCCCTGGAATACCTCGTCTTTGTTGGTGGTTACGGCAAAAAAAGCGTCCTCGCGGCCGCTTACGAAATCGGCGGGGTCTTCCTCTTCGGTGGACCAGAAGTCGTCGAACGGGTTGGAATACTGCCGGGCCGCCGTTACCCGTACCGTGGCGGCATTGGTGCGGTACACTTTGCCGCCCGCTTTCACGCTGAGCGCAGGCACGTTGTACGTACCCTCGCGGCTGGCCCGGTAATTTTGGATGAGCTTGTAGGTCTGGCTCACGCTGCCGTTGATCACCGTCATGTTACTCGAGCTGCTGATGCCTTGCTTGCTAAACCCGGCAATATCCGGGAAACTGTACTCGCTCAACTGGCCGCCACTGCTGCTCAGGATCACTTGCAAATTTTCGTTGAGGGCAATTTCGGTTTTACCCAACTCCACTTTAATGTCTTGGGCCTGGGCCAACAGCCCTATCGCCCACAGCACCCCGGCTAGAAAACACTTTTGTTTAATTTTTATGGCAAAAAACATCTTCAATCTTGATTTTGATTAAACAATACGCTTACTTTGGAGCAGAAACGAAAACAATATTGCGTTTTAAGCCCGTTAGTTTTGTTCGTTTCACGGCTGATTTTTTAAAGAGCTTACCGAAAACTTCTTCGGTAAGCTCATGCCAGCCTTCCGGGGTCATGGCGGCCAATTCAGGGCTGGGCAAAAACGCCGGTTCTTGGTGGGGCCGGGCAAACCGGTTCCACGGGCACACATCTTGGCAAACGTCGCAACCGAAGATCCAATTGTCCATCTGCCCGGCAAATTCGCTGGGGATGTTTTCTTTTAACTCGATGGTGAGGTACGAGATGCACTTGCTGCCGTCCACCACGTAAGGTTCCACGATGGCCTGGGTGGGGCAGGCATCGATGCAGCGGGTGCAAGTGCCGCAGTAGTCCTTGGTGGGGCCGTCAGGCTCCAGGTCCAGGTCGCAAATGATTTCGGCCACAAAGAAGAAACTGCCCGTTTCGCGGTTGAGCAGGTTGGTGTGCTTGCCCACCCAGCCCAGGCCGCTGCGGGCGGCCCACACCTTGTCCATCACCGGGGCGGAGTCGACAAACACCCGTCCGGCAAAATCGCCCAGGTCGGTTTGCAGGGTTTTGAACAAGGTTTTCAACTTGTCTTTCAGCACAAAATGGTAGTCGGTGCCGTAGGCGTATTTCGATATCTTCAGTTCCTCGTCGCGGTGCAGAATCGGCTTTTCCGGGTAGTAGTTGTACAGCAGCGACACCACCGAGCGCGCGCCGGGCACCAGCCGCCGGGGGTCTAACCGTTCGTCGAAGTGGTGGGCCATGTAACTCATTTGCCCGTGCATTTGCTGGTGGAGCCAGCGTTCCAAGCGGGGGGCCTCTTCGGCCAAAAAATCCGCCTGCGACACCCCGCAAAAATCAAAGCCCTGCTCCGCAGCGCGGTGCTTTACCAGTTGGGTGCGGGTGCGGATGTCCATCAAACTACAATCTTTCTTCAAATTAACGCCAAACCTGCGGCTTTGCCCGCGCGTAGGCTGGCGCAAAGCCTAAAAAATGTCAAGGACGGCGGGCAGTGGCCCACCTGTTGCCATTACCGCTGAACTTTACGCCACCTATGAAATGGTTTGCTTTCGGGTTCATGATGCTGCTGGCCTGGTGGCTGGGGGCCACCGAGTTGGGTTCCCGCTCGGCCCCGGGGCCAGGGCCGGGCGTTCGGCAACGAGCGGCGGTTAGACCTGCGCCCCGACCCGTGCCCCCGGTGCCCCCGGGCAAGTGGCGCCCCCTGGCCCTGCCCGACAGCCAGTTTGCCACTTGCCAGCGGGTGTTTACCCCGGCCCACCAGCAGCAAGCCCGGCTGTTTCTCGCGGGCGAGCACCACGGCGTGGCCGCCAACTACGCTTTGCGGTTGCACTTGCTCCAGTTTTTGCACCAGCACGCCGGGGTACGGGTACTCCTGCTGGAGCAGGGTTACAGCCTAGGCCAATTGGCCCAGCGTTACTTAAACCACGGCCACCCCCCCGACCTGGAACAATACCTGCGCTACTGCCACTACACTTACCTCAACACCAAGCAAGAGCAAGACTTTTGGGTGCGCCTACGCGCTTACAACCTGCGCTGGCCCGAAACCGAGCGCATTCAAGTGGTGGGGCTAGACCTGGAAAGCCAGTTTGCCGCCACCGGCTGGCTGCTCACCCAACTGCTGCCTACCAACCTGCCCCCGGCCTTGGCCCAGTTGCGCGCCCAGGCCGACAGCCTCCAAGCCGCCGAGCCTTCACTGGCCCTGACCAACCGGCTGGCCCAGGGGCTGGCCGCCAGCCTGCAAACCGACTCGGCCACGTGGCAGCAGCACTTGCCCCCCGATACGCTGCGCCAACTCCAAGTTACAAGCGGGCTACTGTCGGCCAAACTGCTCACCATGAAATACTTGACGGGCGGAGTTCGCGGCCTGGCCTTGCGGGAAGCCGCGATTGCCCAAGCCTTTGCCACCTTGGCCCCCGACTGGCCGCCTACCACCAAGTTTTTTGGCCAGTGGGGCCTCGCCCATTTGGCCCAACTCAACCACCACCAACGCCTTACCCCTTGGCCGGTACTGGTACAGCAAGCCTCGGCCGACTGGACAGGCCGGTTGGTTACCATTGGTTATTGGTACCAAAACTGCCAGTTGCGCAACCCCAGCGGGCAAGCCGAGCCGCTGACGATGGAGACCTACTTGCCCCTGGAGCTCCCGCCCCCGCCCGCCGCCCCGCCCGACAGCACCCTGCAAATGGCCCTTACCCGTTTGGCCCAGGGGCAGCCCTTCCACTACTTGCTTTGGATACGCGGCAGCCAGGCCGCTACCACCTGGGCCCCGGAGCGGCCTTGACATCGTCATTTTAGCCCCGCCAACCAACGGGGGTTAGTAATTATGCGCAAAGGTTTGTAGCTTTCAAGCCTGTTTTTGGGACAAGCCATCACCTAAGGTCTCCTGCAACCTTGGTGGTAAAACCCAAACCAACAATAGCTTCAATATATTCATTATCAAATATTTAAGTGTCAATTCCCCATAAAAGTATTATTGGTTTGCAAAACTAAATTTCTACGAAAATGAACCCATTAAACGCTACCACCCGCCGCGATTTCATCAAGTCGGCCGGGACCTTGGCCACTGGGGTGGCCTTGGCGGGGCCGCTGGGCCTGAACGCCGAGGCCCAAGGCCGGGCCGACACGCTCAAAATTGGGCTGGTGGGCTGCGGCGGACGCGGCACCGGAGCCGCCAGTCAAGCCCTCAAGGCCGACCCCAACGTGGTGCTCACCGCCATGGCCGACATTTTCCCCGACCACCTGGCCGAGTCGCTCAAAAACCTGAGCAAAATGCACCCCGACAAGGTGAAAGTGGACAAGGCCCAACAGTTTGTGGGCATGGATGCTTACCAAAAATTGATCGAATCGGGGGTGGACGTGGTGCTATTGGCCACCCCGCCCGCGTTCCGCCCGGCCCACTTTGAGGCGGCGGTCAAGGCGGGCAAGCACATTTTCACCGAAAAACCGATGGCCGTGGACGCGCCCGGCGTGCGCCGCGTGCTGGCCGCCAGCCGCGAGGCCAAAAAGAAGAACCTGGCCGTGGTGTCCGGCTTTTGCTGGCGGTACGACCTGCCCAAACGGGCTTTGTTTGGCAAGGTGCTGGCCGGGGAAATCGGCCAAGTGCTCAGCATTTACAATACGTACAACACCGGCCCCGCCTGGACCAAACCCCGGCAAAGCCAGTGGACCGAAGCCGAGTTCCAACTCCGCAACTGGCCGCATTTCAACTGGCTCTCGGGCGACCACCTTATTGAGCAGGCCGTGCATAGCCTGGACATGATGGCCTGGGTAATGGGCGATAAAACGCCCTTGCGGGCTACTGGCACGGGCGGTCGCCAGGTGAGCACCGGCCAAGAATTTGGCAACTGTTTCGACCACTTCGCCATCGCGTACGAGTACGAGGGCGGGGCCAAGGGTTTTCACCTGAGCCGCAAGCAACAAAACTGCTCCAGCAGCTACGCGGTGGAAGTAAACGGCACCAAGGGCCAAGCCCTGGTGGACGTTTGGAAGGGCAGCAACCGGATGATCCTGCACGACGGGACCACCTGGGACTACAAGGATAAGAAGAACGACATGTACCAAACCGAGCACGACGAGTTGTTTGCCTCGATCCGCAAGGGGCAGCCCCTCAACGACGGCGAGTGGATGTGCAACAGCACCCTGCTGGCCATTATGGGCCGCATGGTGGCCTACACGGGCCAAACGATCACCTGGGACGAGGCCGTGAACGCCAAGGAAACCCTGGTTACCGATAACCTGGACCTGGTAACGGCCCTGAAGGGCAACCCCTTGGCCCAGCCGGGGCTGACCAAGTTTTTTTAATGGCCGAAGCCCCGGCCCGGTGGCCCGTTTTGCCCAGGTGCGGGCAAGCAGGCCACCGGGCCGCGGTTTGCCGCCGCCAGCGGATGAACGCGGCTAACCAAAGCAGAGCCGACATAGGTGGGCCTTGAGCCAAAGTTTAGCCCCATCCCAATAACACTAATTCTACCTAAAAATAAATCATTAAATCATTAAATCATTAAATCATTAAATCATTAAATCATTAAATCATTAAATCATTAAATCATTAAATCATTAAATCATTAAATCATTAACCCCGGAAACCTTAACCCCAATCCAATCGACTTACTGAACAAATATGGACACTAGCATCCAACAAAAAGTAAACACCTGGCTCACTGGCAATTATGACGAAGCCACCAAGGCCGCCATCCGGGCTATGCCGCCCGATGAACTTACGGACGCATTTTACCGCGACCTGGAATTTGGCACCGGGGGGTTGCGCGGCACCATGGGCGCGGGCAGCAACCGGGTAAACAAATACACCGTGGGAGCGGCCACCCAAGGCTTGGCCAACTACTTAAAAAAGGCGTTCCCCGACCAGGCGGTGAAGGTGGCCGTGGCCCACGACAGCCGCAATAACAGCCCGGAGTTTGCCCGCATCGTGGCCGATGTGTTCTCGGCCAACGGGTTCCGCGTGTATTTTTTCACGGCCCTGCGCCCCACGCCCGAGCTTTCGTTCGCCATCCGGGCCTTGGGCTGCCACAGCGGAGTGGTGCTCACCGCCTCGCACAACCCCAAGGAGTACAACGGTTACAAAGCTTACTGGACCGACGGCGGGCAAGTTACCCCCCCGCACGACCAGAACATCATTGCCGAGGTGAACGCCATCCACCGGGTGGACGACATCCGGTTTGGCCGGGTGGAGGGCAACGTTACCTACATCGATAAGGAAGTGGACGAGCAGTACCTGAACATGATTTTGGGCTTGTCGATTTCCAAGGCGGCCATTGCCCGCCAGGCCAATTTGGGCATTGTGTATTCGCCCATCCACGGCACGGGCATTACCTTGGTGCCCGAGGTGCTGCGCCGCATGGGCTTTACCAACGTGCAGGTGGTGCAGGCCCAGGCCACGCCCGACGGCAACTTCCCCACGGTGGTGTACCCCAACCCCGAGGAACGGGAGGCCATGAGCCTGGCCCTGGCCCAAGCCCAGGCCAGCCACGCCGATATTGTGATGGCCACCGACCCCGACGCCGACCGGGTGGGCATCGGGGTGAAGAACAACGACGGCGAGTGGGTGCTGCTCAACGGCAACCAAACTGCCAGCCTGCTCATCGGCTACATGATGGAGGCCTGGAAAAACGCGGGCAAAATCACCGGCCGGGAAATGATCGTGAAAACCATCGTTACCTCCGAGATGCTGGACGTGATGGCTGCGGCCTACGGCGTGGCTTGCTACAACACCCTCACCGGGTTTAAATACATTGCCGAACTGATCCGGGCCAAAGAAGGCCAAGAAAAATTCATTGCCGGGGGCGAGGAGAGCTACGGCTACCTGGTGGGCGATGCCGTGCGCGACAAAGACGCGGTGGCCTCGTGCGCCATGCTGGCCGAACTGGCCGCCTACGCCAAAGACAAAGGGCTTACGCTCTACCAAATGCTGATCGACAACTACCTCAAATACGGGTTTTATTACGAAAGCCTGGTGTCGCTCACCAAAAAGGGCAAAGCCGGGGCCGAGGAGATCAAGGCCATGATGACCAACTGGCGGGCCAATCCACCCCGTACTATCAATGGCCAGGCCGTTACCCGCCTGCTCGACTACCAAAACCAGGTGGAGCGCGACCTGCTGGCCGGCACCGAAAAGCCCATTGCCCTGCCCAAAAGCGACGTGCTGCAGTTTTACACCGCCGACGGCACCAAAATCTCGGCCCGGCCCAGCGGCACCGAACCGAAGATCAAGTTCTACTTTAGCGTACACGCCCCCTTGGCCAGTGCGGATCAATTTGCCGCTACCGAGGCGCAGTTAAAAGCCCGGATCGCCGCCATTGTGGACGAGTTGGATTTGAAATAATAGGCCCCACCCCGGCCCGAAATCGCGTAAAATTGCGCCGTGAGCGACAAAGAAACGCCGCTGATGCGGCAATACAACACCTTTAAGGCCCAGTACCCCGGCGCGATTTTGCTGTTCCGGGTGGGCGATTTTTACGAAACCTTCGGCGAAGATGCCATCAAGGCCAGTAAAATCTTGGACATCGTGCTCACCCGCCGGGCCAACGGGGCAGCCTCGCACGTGGAACTGGCCGGGTTCCCCCACCACGCGCTGGATGCGTACTTGCCCAAGCTGGTGCGCGCAGGCGAGCGTGTGGCCATTTGCGACCAACTGGAAGACCCCAAACTGGCCAAGGGCCTGGTAAAACGCGGCGTAACCGAACTGGTAACCCCCGGCGTGTCGCTCAACGACAACGTGCTGGACACCCGCCGCAACAATTACCTGGCCGCCTTGCACCTGGGCACCGACGGCCGGGTGGGCGTGGCCTTTGTCGATATCTCCACCGGCGAGTTTTTGACCACCCAGGGCGAGCCGAGCTATGTGCAAAAACTGTTGCAGAGCTTCGTCCCCGCCGAAGTGATCTACAACAAAGCCTACCGCAAGGAGTTTGAAGAGAAGTTTGCCGATAAGTACAGCACCTTTGCCGTGGACGACTGGGTGTTCCAACCCGACTACGCCTACGAAAAACTGACCCGGCATTTTCAAACGGCCAGCCTCAAAGGCTTTGGTATTGAGCAACTTACCGAGGCGATTGTGGCCGCCGGGGCCGTGCTGTACTACCTGGCCGCCACCGAGCACCACGACCTGCGGCACATTGCCGCCATCAGCCGCATCGAGGAAGAGCGCTACGTGTGGCTGGACCGTTTTACCATCCGCAACCTGGAATTGGTATCAGCCCAGCAAGAGGGCGGCATCCCGCTCATTGCCGTGCTGGACCGCACCGCCACGCCCATGGGCGCGCGCCTGCTGCGCCGCTGGGTGGTGCTGCCGCTCAAAAACAAAGCGAAAATCGACGAGCGGTTGGAGGCCGTGGCCCACTTTACCCAGCACGACGACCTGCGCGACGACCTGATCCGCCTGCTCAAACAAACCGGGGACCTGGAACGGCTGGCTTCCAAAATCGCGACCGGCCGGGTTACCCCGCGCGAGCTGCAAACCTTGCGCCGCTCGCTGGGCAACGTGCGCCCCGTGGCCGAACTGCTGAAAACCGCCCGCCTGGCCCCGCTCAGCCAAACCGCCGACCAACTGAACCCTTGCGCGTATTTGCTGGAGCGCATCGCCACCCAGCTCACCGACGAGCCGCCCGCCCTGCTGCCCCAGGGCAACGTGATCCGCCCCGGGGTGGACGCCCAACTGGACCAATTGCGGCAAATCGCCTTCGCGGGCAAAGATTTCTTGAAGCAGATTTTAGACCGCGAGATCAAGCGCACAGGCATCAACTCTCTCAAAATCAGCTATAACAAGGTTTTTGGGTATTACATCGAAGTCAGCAACTCGAACAAAGACAAAGTCCCCAACGACTGGATCCGCAAGCAGACCCTGGCCAACGCCGAGCGCTACATCACCGAAGAACTGAAACAATACGAAGAGCAAATCTTGACCGCCGAGGAAAAAATCGGGGAGATAGAGGCCCGGCTGTTCGCCGACCTGGTGCGGGCCGCCGCCGAGTACGTGCCGCCCATCCAACAAAACGCCCGCTTGCTGGCCGGGCTCGATTGCCTGCTCAGCTTTGCCGAAGTGGCCCTGGCCCACCAGTACGTGCGCCCCACCGTGAGCGAGGGGCACGCCATCGACATCCGCCAGGGCCGCCACCCCGTGATCGAGCGGCAATTGCCCCCCGGCGAGCCGTACATCCCCAACGACCTGTACCTCGACGACGAGCAGCAGCAGATCATCATCATCACCGGGCCAAACATGGCGGGCAAGTCGGCCCTGCTGCGCCAAACCGCCCTTATCGTGCTCATGGCCCAAATGGGCAGCTTCGTGCCCGCGCAGGAGGCCAAACTGTGCCTGGTGGACAAGGTGTTTACCCGCGTGGGCGCCAGCGACAACCTGAGCCGTGGCGAAAGCACTTTTATGGTAGAAATGACCGAAACGGCCAGCATCCTCAACAACCTGAGCGAGCGCAGCCTGGTGATCATGGACGAGATTGGCCGGGGCACCAGCACCTACGACGGCATCTCCATTGCCTGGGCCATTGTGGAGCACCTGCACCGCCACCCGCGCTACCGGCCCAAAACCCTGTTTGCCACCCACTACCATGAACTGAACGCCCTGGCCGCCGACCTGGAGCGGGTCAAAAACTTTAACGTGGCCGTGAAGGAAACCACCAACAAAGTGGTGTTTTTGCGCAAACTAGTGGCCGGGGGCAGCGAGCACAGCTTCGGCATCCACGTGGCCCAAATGGCGGGCATGCCCAACCCAGTGGTGATCCGCGCCCACGAGATCATGCAACATCTGGAAAAAGACAAGGTACGCGAGCGGCACCAGTTTAAAGTACGGGAAATTCCCAAGGCCCCGGCCTACCAAATGAACCTGTTCGAACCCGCCGACCCGGCCTACGCCCAAGTGAAAGAACTGCTGCAAAACTTGGACATCAACACCGTGGCCCCCGTAGAAGCCCTGCTCAAACTCAACGAGTTAAAGAATTTGCTGGGCACCAAGAAAACGCCGGGTTAGCGGGGGCGAGCGCGCACTCTTTCTGTAAGAAGTTGATAATCATAGGCGAAATTCCTAAAAATCGTTTTGGAGATCAACCCACTACTGCCCGCGCTGCTGCCAAGCAAATCGCAAAATGAGGGCGAAGGGCACCAGCCAAATCACGTCGTTGGTGAGGTTGACCCAGGCAAACCGCAGGGGCAAGCCACCCCGGTACAGCTCAAATAACAGCCCAATGGGGCCAAACAGTTTGCCCAAGAAACCCACCAGCACAATGGGCCAGTGCTGGGCCGGGCGATAGGCGGCCACGTAGTAGCCCAGGCCGTACACCCCTACGATCATGCCCACGGCTTGCCAAATGGACGGGTAATTGGGCCTAGGCATGGCCAGCCAGTCGAAATACTGCATGGGGAACAGCACCACCCAGGCCCCCCACAGCAGGTTGTAAAGGCCCGCAAGTTGCAGGGCGATTTTCATCCACCGGGGGGCGGGGGTTGGGTTAGCCATCAGGAAAGCAGTTTTGCGGTGGCTAACCCACTCGGGCTGTTGTTTGTTTCACCCCAAGGCCAAAATCTAATACTAAAATGACCAAATGATTGCATGATTAAATGATTGTCCATTTGATAGTCAATCACTTACAAGATAGGAAATACGCAATCTATCTTTGATTTTGGTATAAGGGAGATTACGTGTCCTCTACGCCATAAATCATTGACTTCTTGCAAATTAAGATTTACTACCTGGCCAGGGCCCGAAGTTTTACGTAAAATCCGCCTTTTTAGCCTTGTACTGGCCACCTGTACTTACTTGCTCAAAAACGGCTCGTTTATGCCGGGGCCGTAACCGGCTTAGGGGGGCGGAGGGCGCGACGTAAGGAGCGGTGTTGTTCAAGGGCGGGGGCCAAACCCTGCCGACGGCTCAAGCCTCGGCAGCGTCTTTTTTTGCCCCCGCCCTTAAACAATACGGCAGGCTGTGCCGAACCCCGGAGCACCCCGGCCCCCGCGCGCGAACGCCCGCCCGCCACCCTGAACTCGGGTGCCCGCGCGGGGGCAAGCCCCAAAAGGTCGAGATCAACCGCTCCGCCTAGATTTTAGGCCGGGCACGGGTAATGGGCAAGCGGGCCATTGACAGTCAGTTACTTCCCTATTTAAGGCGCACTTCTAATTTGAGGCCGTAGGCAAAATTGCCTTGGCCTTGCCACGGGGCCGGGATGGCGGTGGGGGCCAACCGCCAGGATAGATCGTCCGAGTCGTCGAAGGTTTTGAGGTGGGCCGTGGTGGCCGCCTCGGCAATTTGGAGCATGTAAAACGCGGTGGTGAGCACCACCATGTAGTCTCGGTCGCGGCGGAACTGATCGCGGCGAGCCCGCAGGCCGTCGTCGGTGAACAGTCGCCGGTCGTCGTAGGGCGCGGGCGGGTTGGTGAGGGGGTTGTTGTCGAGCCGGTACAAGTACGCATCTCGGAAGATGACATAATTCCGGTGGTTCTGGGCCATCACAAACACGAGGGCGGTGGCCCCGCCATAAATAATGGGCACTTTGATCCACCACGCGCTGCGGTTTTGGATTTGCCCCAGGCCCGGCAATGCGGCCGAGTACAGGGCGGCCTTGGTGGGGGCTTTCACCTTTTTTTGGTTCAAGAACCTGGCCAGGCTATCGAGCTTGCGTTGGATCTGCGCGGCCTCGAGGCTATCGGCTTTGCTGACTTTAGTGGTATCGGTTTGGGCCAGGGCCACTTGGCCAAACCCGATCCCGACGGCCAGGGCCAAGATCAATAAAAAACGGCTGATGAATGACGTGTCCAAGCAATTACCAAACTTAGGGCCGGGCATCACGGCCACAGATTTAACTTTTATCTTATTGAAAACCAGCAAGTTAGCGCAAAAACAACTAGTACCCTATGAGCTCGAGCACCCGGTTAAGGTCGTCGGTGCTGAGGAACGGGATGCGGATTTCGCCCCGGCCGTCGGTGCCCCGGCGGATCTGCACGCGGTTGCCAAACCGGCTGGTAAGCTGGTTTTGTACCCGGATCAGTTCCACATCGAACTGCTTTTTGGTGGTCGCTTTGCTGGTAGCCGCTTTGTCGGCCATAAGGTTGCGTACGTATTCCTCGGTACGGCGCACGGACCACTCTTCGTCCATGATTTTTTTGTGGATGAAAAGCTGCTGCTCCACGTTCTCGACGTTGATGATGGCCCGGGCGTGGCCCATGCTCAATTTCTTGTCGCGCAGGCTGGCCTGCAGGTCGGGTGGGAGGCGGAGCAGGCGCAAGTAGTTGCTCACGGTGGCGCGGTTTTTCCCCACGCGGTCGCCCAGGGCCTCTTGCTTCAGTTCGCACTCGGCCATGAGCCGCTGGTAGCTGAGGGCCACTTCAATAGGGTTCAGGTCCTCGCGCTGGATGTTCTCGATGAGGGCCATTTCCAGCATTTGCTGGTCGTTGGCGGTGCGCACGTAAGCAGGGATGGTGGCCAGACCAACCAGTTTGGAAGCCTGCAACCGCCGTTCGCCCGAAATGAGCTGGTACACCTCCGGCTCCAGTTGCCGCACCGTGATGGGCTGGATAATGCCCTGCACTTTGATCGACTCGGCCAGTTCCTTGAGCGCCGTTTCATCGAAATGGGTGCGGGGCTGGTACGGGTTGGTCTCGATTTGGTTCACCGGGATGTCGTTGATGTTGCCGGGCGCGTAATCGGTGCTCAGTTTGTCGCCGTTCACAGTTTTGGCATCGCCCAGGAGCGACTCCAGGCCCTTGCCCAGGCCGGTGCGTTTTTTAAGCGAGAGTTTTTCAGACATAGGCGTTCATCAACAATAAAACGGCGGTGGACAAGGCCAGTAATTGCCTTGCGATCAATTGATTAAATATAAAACAAAACGAGCAGCACCGATAACGGGGCGGCTCGCCACAAATTGGGCCAGCTAAATTACAACAACCAGCCCTAAGTGCCGGGCGCGGCCGGGTAATTTTAAGTTAAGTTAAGAGATAAAAGTGGGCCTGACCAGGCAGATCGGTTATTTATGATTTTGGTTGTTCTCCAAAATTTCTTTGGCGAGGTTTAGGTAGCTGATGGCCCCCTTGCTGTCTGCATCGTGGGCCAGGGCGGGCACCCCGTAGCTGGGCGACTCGCTGAGGCGGATGTTGCGCGGGATCATGGTACGGAACACCAAGTCTTTAAAGTGCAGGTTCACGTCTTCCACCACTTGGTTGGACAGTTTGAGGCGGGCATCGTACATGGTGAGCAAAATGCCCTCGATTTTCAGGGCCGGGTTGAGCCGGGACTGGATGATTTTGACCGTGTTCAGCAATTTGCCCAGTCCTTCCAAGGCAAAAAACTCGCACTGCACCGGGATCAGCACCGAGTCGGCGGCGGTGAGGGCGTTCACCGTTACCAGGCCCAGCGACGGCGAGCAGTCCACCAATACAAAATCATAGTCGTCTTTGATGTTGCGGAGCGACTCTCGCATCCGCTCCTCGCGGTTGGGGATGTTGATCATCTCCACTTCGGCCCCCACCAGGTCAATGTGGGAAGGGATGAGGTCCAAATGCTCGAAGTTGCTGGGCTTGACTACCTGGCGCACGTCCAGGTCGTTGATCATGCAGTCGTAAATGCTTTTTTGCACCTCGCGGGGGTTAAAACCCAAACCCGAAGTGGAATTAGCCTGCGGATCAGCATCTACCACAAGCGAGCGGTATTCCAAGGCGGCTAAGCTGGCGGCCAAGTTAATGGAGGTGGTGGTTTTGCCCACGCCCCCTTTCTGATTGGCAATTGCGATGATTTTACCCATGTAGGTAACTGATAGTCAACGGTTTAATGAGTAGCCGCACCTGGGCCGCGCAAATATAAGTCAACAACAATGAAAACATAGCCTTCTGGCCCAATGGCCGCCACCTGGCCAAAAAGAACCCTAGGGGAGGGGGAAATGAATAATTCATTCATTATCAATCAACTAATTACAAATCAACCAGCCAAACCACCACTTTGACGGCCGAATGCAGTTTGTTTAGCCCAAAATATTACCTCTAGCTGATCAACCAAGATTTAGGCAGGTTTTTTGTAACATTAAATTAACATAAAGTTCATATTAGGAACTTTTTTATTAAGTTTGTGTTAATCAAAGTACACACTTCACCGTTTTCTGCTTACCAATTAGCCCGTTTTATGCAAGTTGAAAAACCTGTTTTTGATCTTCGGCTTATGGTGGATAACGGGCCTGGCGGGCGCGCAGCCTGCCGTTAAGGCGGGGTTAGCTTCCGGGCTAGCCCAGTTGCCCGGCCTGCTCCAACCTGACCTCCACCTCGACTCGGCCCAAAAAGCGGCCCTAGCCAAACGGCTGACCCTTTTTGTGGCCCAACTGCGCCAACAACGCACCGCGTTTTCCTCCGAAAACAGTTATTTGGCCCATGTACACCGCCAGGTGCATGGCCAATACCTGCGCCAGTACCAAGCCTTGGCCGGGGTGGGCCAACTGCTGGCCGATGGGCAATACAACTGCCTGAGCGGCTCGGCCATATTTGCCTTGGTGTTACAGGAGTTGGGCTATCCGGCCCAGGTTTACCAAACCAAGCGGCACGCCTACGTGCGCCTGCCCACCCGCCGGGGCACCGAGTACCTGATCGAGGCCACCGACCCCGAACAGGGCCTCACTTACGACCCCGCCGAGGTGAAGGCCCGGCTGGCCGTTTACCGTCGCCAAGGGCTGGCCCCTCACGAAGAAGCCGCTGCCCCTACCCTAGCCGATTGGCCCGAGGTGATTGGCCTGCTGTTTTACAACCAAGCGGTGCGGCACTTTAATGCCCAGGCTTACGAACCGGCCATGCGCGCGCTCGAGCAAGCTGCCCAATACGGCCAAAGTTCGCGGGCCACGGAAGCCATGCTGGTAACCATCCGGGCCTCGCTGCGCCAACAAGACCTGGCCCCGGACCAACGGGCCTGGCTATTGAGCCAACACCGGACCTACGCCATCCGGCTTAGCCAGGGCGAGTGAGGGCAACGGGCTTCCGCCTCTTGGTCTTTCTTACT
The DNA here is from genome assembly GCA_025454895.1 of Bernardetiaceae bacterium. GTDB lineage: Bacteria > Bacteroidota > Bacteroidia > Cytophagales > Thermoflexibacteraceae > JALONO01. Next base: position 6,629 of record JALONO010000054.1, on the reverse strand, counting down.
AATACCACGAAAGGACGCGCCATTGGGCACGTCCTTTTGTGATTGTTTGACTGGCGCGAGCAACTAGTCGCTGTTAATCAATCAGTTAAAACCAGATTGCGCTTGGCTGCTTAGCCATTATCCCGCTGGCCGCGCCGTTCGCGGATTTTCTCGCGCACCTTGGTCTTTTGCTCTTTTTGCATTTCAGAAAACTTAGCGAATTGCTCATCGTTGAGCACGCCCCGCATGGTTTGCTCATATTCGTTTTGGGCCGCTTTCATTTTACCCAGGCTGGCCCGTTTGTTGGCTTTGCCAGTGCCTTTCACTTCTCCCATCGCTTGGGAGCGCACCAGCAGGGCCGCTTCGGTTTGGGCTTGTTGTTCAGCGGTCAGGTTCAACTCTTTGGCCAGGCGCTCGGCCTGGCGGGCCGCCCGTTCTTGAGGCGTACCGGCCCGCTCCTCACTTTGGGCCAGGGCCAGGGTGCTTAGCATACATAGCAGGGCAAAAAACAAATACTTCTTCATACCTATTGGAGTGGTTTGGTTAAGTTAGCCACTATTGGTTTGACTTCACGATTGGGCAAGCGTTTAACCTGAGTGAAAAATTTCTGCCAAAAATGCCGGGCACCGCCCAGTTGGTCTAAATTGCCCGGCCAACTCACGCAGCCAGTCATTTAATGGTGCGAAGCTTGAGTTTACGTCTTCACATCACCGGGTGGCCGATCCGCTCTGTTTTACACGCGCATGGAACTTATCGAAATCCTGATCCTCATCGTCAGTTTTGCCATTTTGCTCACGGTGGGCGTGCCCGTGGCCTACGCCATTGGCCTGGCCTCGCTGTTTACGATGTTGGTGGGCATTATGCCGCTGCCCGCCGTTACCACCTTGGCCCAGCGCATGGCCACCGGGCTGGACAGTTTTGCCCTACTGGCCATCCCGTTTTTTGTGCTGGCGGGCCAGTTTATGAACCGGGGCGGCATTGCCGTGCGCTTGGTCGATTTTGCCAAGACGTTGGTGGGCATGTTGCCGGGCGGGCTGGCTTACGTCAATATTTTGGCCTGTATGCTGTTTGGGGCCATTTCCGGCTCGGCGGTGGCGGCGGCCTCGGCCATTGGCGGGTTCATGGGCCCGCGCATGGAGCGCGAGGGTTACGACCGGGCCTTTGGGGCGGCGGTAAACATCACGTCGTCCACCACGGGCATGATCATCCCGCCAAGTAACATCCTCATTGTGTATTCGTTAGCTAGCGGGGGCGTATCCATTGCGGCCCTGTTTGTGGCGGGTTATTTGCCCGGCATTTTGCTGGGTTTGTGCCTGATGGTGGTGGCGGGCTACCAAGCCTGGAAACGCCGCTACCCCACGGGCAACCGTTTCCAACTGGGCCAGGTAGTTCAAAAGTTTTTGGCCGCCCTGCCCAGCCTGCTGCTGCTGGTGATCGTGATCGGGGGCATTGTGGGCGGCATTTTCACCGCCACCGAAGCCTCGGCCATTGCCGTGGTGTACACGGCGGTGCTGGCCCTGGGCGTGTACCGCGAGGTAAAATGGCGCGACCTGGCCCCCATGCTCCTCGATACGGCCACCACCACGGCCGTAGTGATGATCCTCATCGGCACGTCCACGGGCATGTCGTGGGTGATGAGCTACGAGAGCATCCCCCAGGCGGTGAGCGAGGCCCTGCTCTCGGTGAGCGATAACAAAATTGTGGTGCTGCTGCTGATCAACCTCATTTTGCTAGTGGTGGGCACGTTTATGGACATGACCCCGGCGGTGCTCATTTTCACCCCCATCTTTTTGCCCGTGGTAACCAAGCTGGGCGTGGACCCGATCCATTTCGGCATTATCATGGTAACCAACTTGTGCCTGGGGCTGTGTACCCCGCCGGTGGGCAGTGTGCTATTTGTGGGCTGCGGGGTGGCCAACGTAAGCATCGATAAGGTACTGCGGCCGTTGCTACCGCTATTTTTGGCCATGCTGGCGGCCCTGCTGCTGATCACTTATTGGCCCGGGCTGAGCTTGTGGCTGCCCAGGTTGTTTGGGTTGTAAGGGCTTGGTTGATTGAAAAATTATCTCATAATTAAATAGACCTCTTGCAAATTAGATTTTTGATCGGGTGAAAGTCCGAATTTTCATTAGAGTTTTTGCGTGTTGATAATGAGCATCTTAGCTAAATTTGGAGGAAGCCCCTCCCCGACGGGGAGGGGCGATCCGTTCTGTTTTTTGGCCGGTTGGTCGAGGGGGGAAGTCCCCTCTTTGAGAGGGGATTTAGGGGTGTGTCGGTGGCCAGAGCAACCACATTTGGCGTATCTACTGGCTTTTTTGGAGCGGCTTCTCGTCAATTGGCCTGTTATTTTTCGGACAACTTCAATGCTTCATTTAGAACGGATCAGCCCTGCCCGTCGGGGAGGGAACGCAATTTCGAGGCGCATAGAGGTGGCGGACAAGAAGCCAATTTAAGTCAACTATCTGATTTTCAATATGCAAAAACGCTATTCTTAATCCGCCTTTACCGACTCCTCCCTGGCCAGCAACACTTTCTCGCTCAAAAACTACCGTTTTTGCTGTCCAAAGACGACAAAAACACTTCAGTTTTAGGCGAGCTTGCGGGCTGAAACGCAACTTTCAAGACGAGTGCGTTTACTATACAAGAGGTCTATTCAAGCCGGAACGGACAACGTGAAAGAAGTCTACCGCCCCCCACTCCTACTCCACCGCCAGGGCGCGCAGGTCCACGGGCACCACGCGCGACACGCCCTGCTCGATCATGGTTACGCCGTACATGATGTCGGTAGCGGCCATGGTGCGCTTGTTGTGGGTAACGATGATGAACTGCGAAAAATCGGCAAACTTGCGGATGATGCGGTTGAACTTGTCGATGTTGGCATCGTCGAGCGGGGCGTCCACTTCGTCAAAGATACAGAACGGGGCCGGGCGCAGCAGGTAGATGGAAAACAGCAGCGAAGTGGCGGTGAGGGTTTTCTCGCCGCCGGAAAGCTGGTTGATGGTGAGCGGCCGCTTGCCCTTGGGCTTGGCAATGATGTCGATGTCGGAGTCCAAGGGCCGCTCGGGTTCCACCAGGATCAGGTCGCAACTGTCCTCGTCGGAGAACAGGGAGCGGAACACCCGGATAAAGTGCTCCCGGATTTGCCCGAACGCCTGTAAAAAGTTTTCGCGGGCCACGGCATCGATCTCGTCCACGGTTTGCAGCAGGGTGGCCTTGGCGTTCAGCAAATCGGTTTTTTGGGTGTTGATGAACAGGTAGCGTTCCTCGATTTCGCGGTAGGCTTCCATCGCCATCGGATTGATGGCCCCGATTTTATCGAGGCTTTCCTTGGTGCGGCGTTGGCGGTCGCGCAGCTCATCTTCGGGCAGTTCATCAAGTTCGGGGTTGGGGGCCTGGGGAGCCTCCAAATCGGCCTCAAACTCGACCGAGAGCCGCTCGGTTACGGCGGTGATTTGCAAGCGGGCCTCAGTAACTTGGTTTTGCAGTTGGCCCAGCAGTTGGTCGGCCAGTTCGCGGCGGCGGCGGGTATCGCGGATCAGCCGCTCGGTTTCTTCTACCAGGCCCCGGGCTTTGTAAAACTCGGTTTCCGCCTCGCGCACCCCCGCCTCGATCTGGTCGCGCTCTTGGTGCAGGGTGGCCAGCAGGTCGTCGCCGGTGTCCATGTTGGCAATTACCTGCTGGGTTTCGGCTTGCACCTGGGCCAGCTCTTGGGTGGCTTGTTCGGCCCGGCGGCGGCTGTTTTGCAGGTCGGTTTGCTTGTACTCGCCCTCGCGCTCGAGGGTCTCGACGCGGTTGCGGAGTTGGTAAACCTTGATATTCAACTCGTTATAGGCGGCCGAACGTTGGCTTAGCTCCTCGTTTTCGCCCAGCAGTTGCTCACTGAGCGTATCCAATTGCTCCTCGGCTTGGGCCAAGGCCTGGGTGGCGGCCTGGTTTTGCGGCTCAGCGTCAGCTAGCTCGTCTTGCAACTGGGCCAGGCGGGCCTCAAAGTCTTCGGTGCGCAGGGCATTGTTGCGGATCAGTTCGGCCAGTTGCTCGTGGCGCACCCGGGCCGAGGTAAACTGCTGCTGGGCGGCCACCAGGTCGCGCTTGGCCCGGTCAATGGCGGGCTGGTGCGAAGCGGCTTTAAGCTGCTGCACCTCGGCGAGTTTGGTGGCCCGAAGCTCGTCTTGCTGGGTTACTTGGGTGGCCAGTTGGGCCAGTTGCTCGGTTAGTTTTTCCAGGTTTTTGGCCCGGCCCAGCCGCTTGCCCTCGAACAGGCCCACCGAGCCGCCCGCGATGCTGTGCCGCTGGCGCACCAACTGCCCGTTTTGGCTAATAAAAGTAAGTTGCGGAAACTGGGCCAGCGGCCACTCGCTCACCCCATCGGCCACGATGACCACGTGCCCCAGCAGGTGGCGCAACAGGGGGGCGTACCGCTCGTCGTACTCGGCCACGGCCAACGCGGGCACCAAGCCGGGGCCGAGGGCCGTCAAATCGGGTAAAGATTGCCCCGCCGTCGCAAAACTCTCGTTGATAAAGAAGTTGGCCTTGCCTTGTCCGGCTTCGCGCAGCAAATCCACCGCCTTGAGGGCCTGGGCCGCCTGGGCCAGCACATAATAGCTGGTGTAAGGCTGCAAATAGTTCTCGATCGCGATTTTATACTCGTCCGGGCAGGTGATCAGATCCGACAGCAGGGGCGTGTTTTTAGGAAAATGGGGCGCGCTGTGCAAAAACTTCACCGCCTCCGGGAAACCTTCCAGGCTGTCCACCAGCGATTTAGTGAGGTTGAACTCGTTTTGCAATGCATCGGAGCGGCGGTGCAGCAGGGCCAGTTCCTCGCGGGCGCGGTCAGCTTGGCCTTGGGTTTGGGCAATCTGGGCCTGTAGGTTGGCTTCGGTGGTTTGCAGTTGCTGCACCTGGGCCTCGTGGTCGGCCACGGTGTCGCGCAGGTCGGCCAGCTCGTCGGCCAGTTGGGCCAGGTTGGCCCGGTGGGCCGAGCCGTCGCTGTGGTGGCGTTCCAGGTCTTGCCGCAGCGAACTGTGCTGCATCTGCTTAATTTCCAACGACTTATTGAGCTGATAGAGCGCGTCGCGTTGGTTTTTGATCAACTGGTTCTGCTGGGCAAGGGCCTGCTGACGGGTTTCCAGGTGGGCTTTTTGGGCTTCGTAAGCGGCCTTCAACTTTTCCAATTGCTGCTCCGCCTCGGCCAGTTGGCGGACGGCACTGGCCTGCTCTTGCCCCAAAATGCGGGTGCGGTTCTCGATCAGTTCGGCGGTTTGCCGCTCCTCGGTAAGTTGTTTTTCCAAGGCGGCCCGGCGGTCGGTGAGGTAGCGTAGCCGTTCGTTTTTGAGCCGTTTGTCGCTTTCGTATTGGCGCAGCTTGGCCTCGTGCTCGTTCAGGGCCTTTTGGCGGCTGGCCAGCAGTTTTTCTTTTTGTAAGATGGTTTCTTTCCACCCTTCCAGATCGGCTTCGCGTTGCTCCACCACGTCGGCCAGGGTGTTGCGCTCGGCGGTTTCGTGGTCCAGCCGCTGGCGCAATTGGTCCAGCACCTGGCTCTGCCGGTCCACGATTTTGCGGGCCAGCACCAGGCTCAAGGCCCGGTATTCGTCCTTGGTGCGGAAGTACTTCTCGGCCTGCTTGGCCTGCCGCTCCAACGATTTCAGGTTTTTCTCGATCTCGAACAACAAATCGTCCACCCGGGCTAGGTCGGCATCGGCATCGTCCAGTTTTTTCAACGTCTCTTTTTTGCGGAGCTTGAATTTGGAGATGCCCGCCGCCTCTTCAAACAGTTCACGCCGGGAGTGGTTGGTGTCGTTGAGCAGTTCGTCCACCATTTTGAGTTCGATAATGGCGTAACTATCGGAACCCACCCCGGTATCGAGAAACAGGTTGTTGATGTCTTTGAGGCGGCACTGCACGCCATTGAGCAGGTACTCGCTCTCGCCGGTACGGAAATAACGGCGGCTGATGGTTACTTCGGAATACTCGGTGGGCAGCACGCCCTTGTTGTTCAAAAAGGTAAGCGAGACTTCGGCCAGTTGGGCGGGCTTGCGGTTTTTGGTGCCGTTGAAGATCACGTTCTCCATTTTATCGGAACGGAGGTTTTTGGTGCGCTGCTCGCCCAGCACCCACCTAATGGCATCCACCACGTTGCTTTTGCCGCAGCCGTTAGGCCCCACAATGCCAGTTACACCCTCGCCAAAGTTGATGGTAACTTTGTCGCCAAAACTTTTGAAACCCTTGATTTCCAGCCGATTTAGGAGCATGAGGGTGCGCTTGTGTTACAGGCGGGCCAGCGGCCCTATGCCCAGTTAGCCCAGCATTGGGGGTGCAAAACTAGGGGCTGGGGCACGGGTTTGCAACCTCGGGGCCGTTTTTGGGGCCGGGGCCAACGACCCATTAAGGCTTGCCGTTCCGGCCCAGCCGTTTGCGCTTCGCTCTTTGCTTGGCCGCGAACCGCCTCGCCTGGCTCAGAGGCTTACTTCTGGTCGTAGATCGCGTCGTACTGGAGGCCAAACTTGTCGAGCACTTCTTGGGGCACGCCGTTCCATTGATTGGGGCGGTTGCCTTGGTAGCCGAGGTACTGGTGGCCCACTTGGCTGCTGAAGTAGCCCGAGGCGGTGAGGTTGCGCATGAGGTTAAAGAACGCCACGCCGGGCTTCATCTCG
>JALONO010000293.1 GCA_025454895.1 Bernardetiaceae bacterium | reverse complement strand
TTGAGCGAGCGGGTGGGCTGGGCTACTTCGGCCAATAACAAATGTTTCACTTGCTCGGCTAGCCTGGCATCGGCCGATTGCAGCAGATCGAACCCCTGGGCTTGCAGCAGGGCCTGGAAACGGGCCAGGTTTACATGAGCGGTGAGCTTGGCCTGGCCTAGCTCCACCTGGGCGGCGGGCTGGCCCAACTCGGCTAAAATGGCCGCCACCGAGCTAATGCACCGGGGGCATACCATGTTTTTGATGTACAACGTCTGCTCCGACAAGATTTTGCGTTTTCTTTAGTTTATTTGCCTATCAACTTTTTTGGGTGGTTTTTCAACCCGGACGCCCAATCGACCGTTTTGGCTAAAAGAAGAACACGGTAAACCTTTAGCGAGTTCACGGCCTAGCTGGCCACGTTCTTCCAACCGTTATTGTACAGGGGTGAGGTAGATCCACCGGTTCGCTGCCCAAATTAAGCCACCTTGGGCACCCGGTGCGAGCAACCAGCACCGCAAACTTGATAATTTGTATGAAGCTACTAAAACTTTGGGGCCTTTTTCTAGGGATGATGCTCTTGGCGATTTGCCTGGCTAGTCCGGCTTGGGCCACCCACATCCGCGCGGGGGATATCACGGCCCGCCGCTTGCCCGGCACCAGCCTTACTTATGAGTTCACCATCGTGATTTACACCGACGATGAAGGTATCGATCCCGACAATGACATTGAGATGTTTTTCGGCGATGGCTCGCCCTCGCAGTTGGCCCCGCGCGTGTCGAGCCGCTCGGTGGGCAACCTCACTACCGAGAACATCTACCGCATTATTTACACATTTGCCGGGCCAGGGGAGTTCCCGGTGGGCACGGTGATCCGCAACCGCAACCCGGGCATTACCAATATCCCCAACTCGATCAACATTCCCTTTTCGGTGGAGTCGACGTTCTTGATCAGCCCGTTCCTGGGCCTCAACGCCTCGCCGATCCTCACCAACCCCCCGGTCGACTTTTTGGCCTGCGTGGGCCGCCGGTTCAAGCACAACCCCGGCGCGGTGGACCCCGAGGGCGACAGCCTCTCGTACCGCATCGTGTCTTTGCGGCGGGCACTCCGGCAAGACGTGAACCCCCAGTTTCCGGTCAACGACGTGCCCAATATCGATGCCCGTACCGAGGCCGGGGCCAGACCCGCGACCCTCACCATCAACCCCCGCACCGGTGAACTGGTGTGGGACGCCCCCGCCCAGCCCGGCGAGTACAACGTGGCTTTTGTGGTAGAAGAATGGCGCAACGGCGTGCGGATTGGCACTGTAAACCGAGACATGCAGATCGTGGTGCGCGATTGTAACAACCGTACCCCCCAACTTACCTCGCGCGTGCTCGACACCTGCGTGGTGGCCGGGGCGTTGTTGCGCCGCTTGGTTACCGCCCAGGATCCCGATCGTCACCGCCTGCAACTCACGGGCTTCGGGGCGCCTTTCCTACTCAATCCGCCCAGCCAACGGGCTACTTTGGATACGGTGGGCCAGAATTTTACCCCCGGCCAAGCCCGGGCCACCTTCAATTGGCAAACCACCTGCAACGATGTAAACGACCAACCCTACGTGGTTACCTTCCGGGTGCGGGACCTCCCCCCCAACAGCCGCGACCAGTTGGCCGATTTTCAATCGTGGATTATCCGGGTAATCGGTCCGCCGCCCCAGGGCTTGCAGGCCACCGTCAACAATACCACCCGCTTTGCCAATGTTGCCTGGCAAGACTACCTGTGCCGCCGCACCCCCACTCTGGCCAACGGGGCCGATAGTATGGTGGTGTACCGGCGGGTGGGGCCTTCCAGTTGGCAACCTGGCCCTTGCGAGACGGGTATTCCGGCCTCGGCGGGCTACTCGCGCATTGGTAACGTGGGCATTGGCCAAACTAGTTTTCTGGATAACAACGGCAACGCGGGCCTACAACCCGGCGTAACCTACTGCTACCGCTTGGTGGCCTTTTATCCCGACGGCAGCCAAAGCGTGGCTTCCCGCGAGTTTTGTACTACCGTGCGCAGCAATGCCCCGCTCATCACCAATGTAAGCGTGGAGCAAACCGATCCGCAAAACGGGCAGATTTTTGTGCGTTGGGTCAAGCCCATCGGCATCAACCCTAACGATTTTCCCCGGCCGTGGACTTACCAAGTGGCCCGGGCTCGTGGGTTTGCCGGTAACACGGGCATTACCCGCCTGCCCCGGATTTTTGCCGAGAACGACACCTCGTTCAGCGACCCCGGCCTCAACACCACCAACGAGGTGTACAATTACCGCGTGTACTTCTTCTCGCAAAACCGGTTGATCGATAGTTCAGCGGTGGCCAGTTCAGTGCGCCTCACCGCCACACCGGGCGTGCGCAGCATCGCGCTTGCGTGGCAGGCCCAAACCCCATGGGACAATAACAGTGCCCGTTTCCCGCGCCACCTCATTTACCGCGAGCGGATTAATCAGCGCGGTACTTTTGATCTCATTGATAGCGTGGACGTTACCACTAGCGGTTTCCGGTATGTGGACCAAGGGCGGTTCCAAAACCAGCCCTTGCAAGAGCGGGTGCAGTATTGCTATTTCGTAACCACCCGGGGCACGTACAACAACCCCAACATTCGCGATCCGCTGTTGAACAACTCGCAGCGGGCCTGCGCCGTTACCCGCGACGTAACGCCCCCGTGCCCGCCCACGGTGCGCATCGCGCCCTTGGACTGTCGGCAGTTTTTGGCCGATTTGAGCCGCGACTGCAACGATACCACTTATCGCGTGCCCATTACCTGGCAGCCCGATTTTACCCAGAACTGCGATCGCGACGTAGTGAGCTACAACCTCTACTTTGCCCCCTACGAGGGCGACTCGCTCACCTTGCTGGCCGGGGGCTTGCGAACGCCCAGTTTTGAGCACCGCCGGGGCAACTCGGTGGCCGGGTGCTACGCCGTAACCGCCGTGGACAGCGAGGGGAACGAAAGCCCGCGCAGTGCCCCAGTTTGTTTGGACAACTGCCCCGCCTTCGCCCTGCCCAACGTGATCACGCCCAATGGCGACGGCCGCAACGACACCTTCCGGCCTTCGCCCTGCCCGCGTTTTGTGCGCCGCGTAGTGTTTAGGGTGCGCAACCGCTGGGGCCAATTGGTGTACGAGGGTGATAGCGACATTTTCATCAACTGGCGCGGGACCCGCACCGATGGCAGCGAACTGCCCGCCGGGGTGTATTATTACGAGGCCCGGGTGAGCTTTAACCGCCTCCGCCGCGAAGAAGAGGTGCAGACCATTACCGGCTGGGTGCAAATAATGCGGGGCAACGGCGATTAACATCGGTTGCACGGCTTGCCCAATGTGGCTACTTTTGCCCGGCTTTTACCTGGAAAACTTAACCCAAAGCATACAAATGAGCATCCCAACCGAATTGAAGTACACCAAAGACCACGAATGGATGAAAATGGAAGGCGAGGTGGCCGTGGTAGGTATCACTGATTTTGCCCAAGGCGAACTGGGCGACATTGTGTACATAGAAGTGAACACCGTGGGGGAAACCGTGAAAGCCGGCGAGGTGTTTGGCACGGTAGAGGCGGTTAAAACCACTTCCGACTTGTTTATGCCCGTGGACGGCGAGGTGCTGGAGTTCAACCGGGACCTGGACAAACACCCCGATTGGGTCAACTCGGAGCCTTACGGCAAAGGGTGGATCGTGAAGGTGCGGGTCGCAAGCGGCCAAGCTGACCTGCTCAGCTCAGCCGAGTACGGGGCGTTGATCGGCAAGTAACTGACGCTTACTCTCTATCATCCTGTTGGCGGGCACTGGCCCCCAACAGTTTTTTTATGCATTTGTAAAAGTGTTTTGGGTAGGCTTTAATTAGGCTCCTTGCGTATTAGATTAAAACTCTTTCAAATTACCTTTTCTGGGCCCGAAATTGCGTCTCTATCCACAAGGCTCGCCCAAAAACGGGAGTTTTGGGGCGAGCAAGTGCGGTGGCCAGGGTGGGGCCAAAAAAGGGCGGATTTCGAACGAAAGTTCCGGGCGTTCACCCAGCCAGGCATCTAATCTGCAAGAGGTTAATTATAAAATGACTTCATAGAGCTTTTGTATATTGAAAATCAGATAGTTAGTTTAAAACGCCACTTTGTACACAACCTCCTACTCGTTCCGAAATCGTGTCCCAACCCACATACTCGCCCCAAAAGCTCATTCGCTTTTGGTCGTCCAACGGGGAGGGATAGGGTGGGGCCAAAAAAGGTGGAATTTATTATAAAGTTTCTATAAAAATATTTTTTTGAATTTTATTATAAAAATGTGATTAAATTCGCCCGTCTTGGCCCCACCCCAAGCAGCCGCACTTACCCGCTCAAAAACTCCCGTTTTTGCCGTCCGTCGGGGAGGGGCTTCCTTAATTCACATAAGATGCTCATTATCAACGCACAAAAACTCTAATGATTACATGGTTATTTTCTTTGACTGCCAGTTTTTGTAAGATAAGAAATGTGAAATTTATCTTTTTAAATTAGATATATTTTATAATTTTGTATTAAGAGAAAACATCGCCAAGGTCATTTATAATTGATTATCAAT